>JAGQIK010000460.1 GCA_020431405.1 Myxococcales bacterium | reverse complement strand
GAGGAGCAGCTGCACGACACCGAGACGGCCGAGGAGCGCTACATGCAGGCGCTCGAGGTCTCGCCGTCACACGCCGAGTCGATGGTGCAGCTCATCGACATCTACAAGATCCGCGGTGACTGGGCCAAAGCGGCGCAGCTGATGATCCGCGCCGAGCAGCACACGCAGAACGCGCTCGAGAAGTCGCGCCTGCTGCACGAGGCTGGCGCGGCGTACATGGATCAGCTCGGCGACGAAGCTACCGCCGCGGAGCTGTTCGCCCGCACGCTCGAGATCGACCCCGACCACGTCGATGCAGGCGAGCCGCTGGCGCACATCTACTTCCGCGACGGGCGCTTCGCCGAGGTCGAGCCGGTGCTCGACATGCTCGTGCGCAAGGCCGACCGGCGCGACAACCGCCGCCTGCAGGACCTCTACTACAAGCTCGGCACGGCGTCGGACAAGCTGGGCAAGAACGACAAGGCGCTCAAGTACTACCGCGCCGCGTACGACATCGATTCGACGCACCTGCCGACGCTGCTCGGCATGGCTGACCTGCTGCACCGCATGGAGGACTGGGATCGCGCGTTCAAGATCTACCAGACCATTCTGGTGCATCACCGCGACAGCCAGCGCCAGGAAGACATCGTCGACATCTTCTATCGACTCGGCAACATCAAGCTCAAGCTCGGCGAGCGCAAGAAGGCGCTCAACATGTTCGAGAAGGCGCTCGAGATCGATGCGGTGCACCGGCAGACCCTCTTGGCCGTCATCGATCTGCAGTCGCAGCAGAATGACTGGGAGGCGGTGGTTCACGCCAAGCGGCAGCTGCTCGAGGTCGCGCAGGGCGAGGAAGCCTTCCAGCTGCACGACGAGATGGGTGACCTCTATCGCGAGAAGCTGAGCAATCCGAGCAAGGCGATCCCGTCGTACCAGGCCGCGCTCGAGCTCGACCCGCACTCGCACTCGGCGCTGCACAAGCTGCTCGAGCTGTTCACCGAGACCAAGCAGTGGAAGAAGGCCGTCGAGATCATCGTGCGGCTGACCGAGATCGAAAAGAGCAACCGGCTGCGTTCGCGTTACTTCTACACGGCCGCCGTCATCTTCCGTGACGAGGTGCGCGCGCTCGACGAGTCGGTGGAGTACTTCAACCGCGCGCTCGACGAGGACAACGATCAGCTCAAGGCGTTCGAGGCCATCGACCGCATCTGTACGCAGAAGAAGGACTGGAAGACGCTCGAGCGCAACTACCGCAAGATGATCAAGCGTCTGCCGAGCGACGAGAAGGCCGACCTCAAGGTCATGCTGTGGCACAACCTGGGCGAGATCTACCGCACCCGTCTGCGCGACTTCGCCAGCGCCATCGCCGCGTTCGAGGTGGCGACCAACCTGCATCCGGACAACGAGCAGCGCCACGAGATCCTGGCCGAGCTGTACATGCTCTCGGGGCCTGACTACGCGGACAAGGCCGTCAACCAGCACCACACGTTGATCAAGAAGCAGCCCTTCAAGATCGAGTCGTACAAGGCGCTGCGCAAGATCTACATGGACTCCGGCCAGTACGATAAGGCCTGGTGTCTGTGTGCGACGCTGGCGTTCCTGAAAAAGGCCGACGGCGAGGAGCAGCAGTTCTACGAGCAGTATCGCCAGCGCGGTTTCGTGCGCGCCAAGGCGCGTATGACCGACGAGACGTGGCAGCGCTTCGTCTTCCACCCGGACGAGGACCGATGGATCGGCGCCATCTTCGCGTCGATCGCGCCGGTGGTGGCCTCGATGACGGCGCGCGTGCACAAGCAGTTCGGTCTCAAGCGCAAGGAGCGTCGCGACCTCGCCACCGATCAGCTGCTGTTTTCGAAGGTCTTCAACTACGTCACGTCGGTGCTCAACGTGGTGCAGGCCGAGCTATACCTGCAGCCCGAGCGCCCGACGGGGCTGCAGATGGCTCACACCACCGAGGCGCCGTCGTTTGTTGTCGGTGCGGACCTTCTGCAGGGGCGGCCCGAGAAGGAGCTGGCCTTCGCCATCTCCAAGCAGCTTTCGTATCTGCGTCCCGAGCACTTCCTGCGCAACGTGCTGCCGGCGCCGTCGCAGCTGCGCACGGTGTTCTTCGCCGCGCTCAAGATGTGCAACCCGCAGTTCAACGTGCCGCCGGCCGAGGTGGGCGAGGTCGACAAGATCATCAAGTTCGTGCGCGGCCGCATCCACCCCGGACAGCTCGAGCAGCTGGCGCTGCTGGTGCGCAAGTTCGTCGCGGCCAAGGGCGAGGTCAACCTCAACAAGTGGCTCACGGCCGTCGACCTGACGGCCAACCGCGTCGGCTTCGTGCTGTGCAACGATCTCGAGATCGCGGCCAAGATGGTCAGCACCGAGCCGTCGACCATCGGCGCGCTGCCGCCCAAGGAGAAGGTCAAAGAGCTCGTGCTCTACAGCATCTCCGAGGAGTACTTCAACGTACGCGCCCACCTGGGACTGTC
>JAGQIK010000459.1 GCA_020431405.1 Myxococcales bacterium | reverse complement strand
CATCGGCGGCGGCATCCGCTCGCTCAACGTCGCCCTGCGCCAGATCTTCGACCTCTATGCCTGCGTGCGCCCCTGCCGCTACTACAAAGGCACGCCGTCGCCGCACCGCAGCCCCGAGAAGCTCGACGTCATCGTCTATCGCGAGAACACCGAGGACATCTATCTCGGCATCGAGTGGGCGGCCAACACCGAGATCGCGACCAAGCTCATCGCGCACCTCAACAGCGAGCTCATCCCGAGCACGCCCGAGCACGGCGACAAGCAGATCCGCGCCGACTCGGGCATCGGCATCAAGCCGATCAGCATCAGCGGCACCAAGCGCCACGTGCGCCGCGCGATCCGTCACGCGCTGCGGCTGCCCAAGGACAAGCAGATGGTCACGCTCGTCCACAAGGGCAACATCATGAAGTACACCGAAGGCGCTTTCCGCGACTGGGGCTACGAGGTCGCCACGCAGGAGTTTCGCGACCAGTGCGTCACCGAGCGCGAGTCGTGGATTCTCGGCAACCGCGAAGCCAACGCCTCGCTGTCCATCGAGGACAACGCGCGCATGATCGAGCCCGGCTACGACGCGCTGACGCCCGAGAAGCGCGACAAGGTCTGCGCCGAGGTCAAGGCCGTGCTCGACGCGATCTGGCAGAGCCACGGCGGCGGCAAGTGGAAGACCAAGATCATGGTCAACGACCGCATCGCCGACAGCATCTTCCAGCAGATCCAGACGCGCCCCGCCGAGTACGCGATCCTCTGCACCACCAACCTCAACGGCGACTACCTCTCCGACGCCGCCGCCGCCATCGTCGGCGGGCTCGGCATGGGGCCCGGCGCCAACATCGGCGACAGCGCCGCCATCTTCGAGGCCACGCACGGCACGGCGCCGAAACACGCCGGCCTGGACAAGGTCAACCCCGGCTCGCTGATCCTCTCGGCGCGCATGATGCTCGAGTACCTCGGCTGGAACGAGGCCGCCGAGCTCGTCACCAAGGGGCTCAGCGCAGCGATCGAGCAGAAGAAGGTCACCTACGACCTGGCGCGCCTGATGGAGCCCAAGGTCGAGCCGCTCAAGTGCTCCGAGTTCGCGCAAGCGATCATCGGTAACTACTAGAGACGTACCAGCTCAAAGAGGAGACAAGTCATGGCACGCAACAAACTCGCGATGATCGGCGGCGGTCAGATCGGTCAAATCCTCGCGCTACAGGCGGCGCAAAAGGAGCTCGGTGACGTCGTCATCTACGACATCCCGCAGGTAGAAGGCCCGATGAAGGGCAAGGCGCTCGACATCACGCAGATGGCGGCCGCCGAGGAATTCGACAGTCGCCTCAGCGGCACGTCGAGCTTCGAGGACATCGCTGGCTCGGACGTCGTGATCGTCACCGCCGGCCTGCCGCGCAAGCCCGGCATGTCGCGCGACGACCTGCTCAAGACCAACGTCGACATCATCAGCAAGGTCGCCAACGGCGTGAAGCAGCACGCGCCCAACGCCTTCTGCATCATCATCACCAACCCGCTCGACGCGATGGTCTACGCTTTCCACAAGGTCTCGGGCTTCCCCAAGACGCAGGTCTGCGGCATGGCCGGCGTGCTCGACACCGCGCGCTGGCGCGCCTTCATCGGCATGGAGCTCGACGTCTCGGTGGAAGACATCGCCGGCACGGTGCTCGGCGGCCACGGCCCGACGATGGTGCCGCTGCCGCGCCTGACCACGGTCGGCGGCGTGCCGCTGACGGAGATCCTCTCGGCCGATCGCATCGAGGCCATCGCCAAGCGCACGCGCGAGGCCGGCACCGAGCTGGTCAACCTCTACGGCAACGGCTCGGCGTTCTTCTCGCCCGCCGGAAGCGCGATCCAGATGGCCGAGAGCTACCTCAAGGACAAGAAGCGCGTGCTGCCCTGCGCGGCGCTGTGCGAGGGCGAGTACGGCATCGATGGCCTCTTCATCGGCGTGCCCTGCCGCATCGGCGCCGGCGGCGTCGAGAAGATCTACGAGATCGCCCTCACCGACGACGAGAAGGCGCTGCTCTCGGCCACCGTCGAAGCCGTCAAGAAGACCACCTCCGAGGTCAAGCTGTAGCCATGCCTCGTTCTCTCGCCACGGAGGCGAAGCAGTCGCGGACGACTGCTCCGCGACCAAGGAAGCATCGCAGATGAAGATTCACGAGTACCAAGCGAAGGCGCTGCTGTCGCAGTACGGCGTCGTCGTGCCCAAGCACGTGCCGGCGTTCACTGCGGACGAGGCCAAGGCGGCCGCGGCGAAGCTCATCGCCGAGACCGGCACCGAGGTCGTCGTCGTCAAGTCGCAGATCCACGCCGGCGGCCGCGGCAAGGGTCGCTTCAAAGAGGACGCCGAGCTGGGCGGCGTCAAGGTCGTCAAGGGCGCCGACGCGGCGGGAGCGATGGCAGGGCGCATGCTCGGCAACACGCTCGTCACCATCCAGACCGGCGAGGCGGGCAAGAAGGTCAACCGCGTGCTCGTCGAGCAGGGCGTCGACATCGATCGCGAGCTGTATGTCGGCGCGCTGGTCGACCGCGCGCGCGAGCGCGTGTGTGTGATGGCCTGCGCGGAGGGCGGCGTCGAGATCGAAGAGGTCGCGGCGCGTAGCCCCGAGAAGATCCTCAAGGAGTGGATCGACCCGGCCACCGGCTTCTGCGGCTATCAGGCGCGGCGGCTGGCCCACGGCCTGGGGCTCGAGGGCAACGCCTTCAAGAACGCCACGCGCCTGCTGCTTTCGCTCGGCAAGGCGTTTGTCGAGCTCGACTGCTCGATCTGCGAGATCAACCCGCTGGTGGTCACCAAGAGCGGCGACGTGATGGCGCTCGACGCCAAGATCAACCTCGACGACAACGCCGAGGATCGCCACAAGGCGACGTGGAGCGAGCTTCACGACGCCAGCGAGGAAGAGCCGACGGAGCTCGAGGCGAAGTCGTACAACCTGTCGTACGTCAAGCTCGACGGCACCATCGGCTGCATGGTCAACGGCGCCGGGCTCGCCATGGCGACGATGGACATCATCAAGCAGTTCGGCGGCGAGCCGGCCAACTTCCTCGACGTCGGCGGCTCGGCCGACGCCAAGCGCGTGGCTGCGGCGTTCAAGATCATCCTCGCCGACGACGCGGTGAAGGGCATCTTCGTCAACATCTTTGGCGGCATCGTGTTCTGCGACCGCGTGGCGCAGGGCGTGGTCGACGCCGCCAAAGAGGTCGGCATCACCGTCCCGCTGGTCGTGCGCCTCGAGGGCACCAACGTCGAGGCGGGTCGAAAGATCCTCGCCGAGTCGGGCCTGACCATCACCACGGCGAGCGACATGGCCGACGGCGCCAAGAAGATCGTCGAGCTGGCCGCGAAGGCCTAATGCCGCGGACGACCGCTCCGCGGCCCGCCAAAGGGAGACGACCAGCATGAGCATCCTCGCGAACAATGACACCAAGGTCCTCGTGCAGGGCACGGGGCGCGCCGGTCAGTTTCACGCCAAGCAGTGCATCGAGTACGGCACGCAGATCGTCGCCGGCGTGGCGCCCGGCAAGGGCGGCCAAGACTTCGTCGGCAAGCCGACCTACGACACCGTGCGCGAAGCGGTGGAGCACACCGGCGCCAACTGCTCGGTGATCTTCGTGCCCGCGGGCGGCGCGGCCGACGCGATCCTCGAGAGCATCGACGCCGAAATCCCGCTCATCATCACCATCACCGAGGGCATCCCGGCGCTCGACATGATCCCGGTCAAGCGCGCGCTGGAAGGCTCGAGCTCGCGCCTGATCGGCCCCAACTGCCCGGGCGTGATCACGCCGGGCGGCGGTGACCGCAGCTTTGGCGGCTGCAAGATCGGCATCATGCCGGGCTACATCCACAAGCAGGGCGGCATCGGCGTCATCTCGCGCTCGGGCACGTTGACCTACGAAGCGGTGCACCAGCTGACGCAGCTCGGCATCGGCCAGTCGACGTGTGTCGGCATCGGCGGCGACGCCGTGCCGGGCACCAAGTTCGTCGACCTGCTCGCGCTCTACGCCGCCGACCCCGACACCAAGGGCGTGGTGATGATCGGCGAGATCGGCGGCAGCGCCGAGGAAGAGGCGGCCGAGTTCATCAAGCACAACATGAAGGGCAAACCGGTGGTCGGCTTCATCGCCGGCAAGACGGCGCCCAAGGGCAAGCGCATGGGCCACGCCGGCGCGATCATCGCTGGCGGCAAAGGAACGGCCGCCGACAAGATCGAGGCCCTCGAGGCGGCGGGCGTCAAGATGGCGCCCAACCCCAACGAGATCGGCAAGACGATGGCCGGGCTGCTCTAGCAGCGGCCTGTTCGAACACTAGGACTAGTAGACAATGGAACGCACTCTCTCGCTCGTTAAGCCCGACGCCTTCGCTGCGGGCAAGGTCGGCAACATCCTCGGCATGATCGAGGCGGGCGGCCTCCGCATCGTCGCCACCAAGACGCTGCGCCTCTCGCGCGCGCAGGCCGAAGGCTTCTACGCCGTGCACAAAGAGCGGCCCTTCTTCAAGGACCTCGTCACGTTCATGACGTCCGGGCCGATCCAGGCCAGCGTCCTCGAGGGCGAAGGCGCCATCAAGCGCTACCGCGATCTGATGGGACCGACCAACTCCGCCGACGCGCCCGAAGGCACGATCCGCAACGCCTTCGGCACCGACATCGAGAAGAACGCCGTGCACGGCTCGGACGCGCCCGACACGGCCGCGTTCGAGGTGGGCTACTTCTTCTCCGGTTGCGAGCTGCGCTTCGGCTAGAGCCTAGCGGCGCAAGACACGCCCCACGCTTCGGCGCAGCCAGCGCCGCAGCCGCCAACCGCGCTCGCGCTTGGCCTTTCTCGCCTTCGCCGTCGGATCGCGCATCAGCTGCCACGTCTTTCCGTGGTGAAGCTTCATCGCCCGCACCAGCGCTTCGGGCGAGAGCCCCTTGTCGAACGAGCCGCTGAAGATCGACTCGTGCATCGCGCGCGAGATCTTCTTCGAGGCTGGGTCGACGGTGGTGCGATAGACGCGGAAGGTCGCCGAGACCATCCCGCTGTTGCTGTCGTACGCGAGGCTCGCGCCCTGCGGCGTACGCTTGGCGTGTCGAAAGCCGCGGTCGGTGATCTCGAGCGTCGTGACGCCCTGCCCCTGCCCGTGCGCGCCCGTCTTGGTGACCTTGATCAGCGCTGCACCGACCTTCAGCAGCTGCGAGTCGTCGGGCCGCGCCAGCGCCGCATTGGACGAGGACAGCAGCAAGAGCGTGAGCGCGGTGACGAGCGGGCGATGCATTCCGTAGAGGCTTAGAGCACGACACGTGCCAGCCGCCGCGTCGCGATACCGCGCAGTTGCGGCCGCCGCGGCGGCCAGCGCGCCTTCCGATCGGCGACTACCCTAGCAGCCCGTTGACAAACCCTCCCGTCGCGATGCACGCCCCCGCGCACCGCTGACTGCGTTGCTCGTCGTCGACGTATGCCCCGGACCTCGATTGCCGTCATCGGCACGGGGGGTTACCTTACTTCCCGCATGAGCGCCCCCACCGACATCCGCAGCCTGACCCTCGCGCAGCTCGGCGACTTCGTCAGCGCGCTCGGGCTGCCGGCGTTTCGCGCGCGCCAGATCTTCGCCTGGGTGCACGCGCGCGGGGTGACCTCCACCGACGAGATGACAGACCTCTCCAAGGCGCTGCGCGCCGAGCTGGCCGAGCGCATCGACCTCGCGCCGCTCGCCGTCGACGCGGTGCAGCGCTCGAGCGACGGCACGCGCAAGCTCGCGCTGCGCTGCCACGACGGCCAGCGCATCGAGTCGGTGCTGATCCCCACCGCCGATCGCCTCACGCAGTGCATCTCGAGCCAGGTCGGCTGCGCGCTGGGCTGCCGCTTCTGCGCCACCGCGACGATGGGCATTCGGCGCAACCTCACGCCGGGCGAGATCGTCGATCAGGTCTACCGCGCGCGCGCGCTGCTCGACGCCGAGCGCGAGGCGGGCACGTGGCCGCCGGCGGCGCTGCCCACGGCGCCGCACGAGATATCGAACCTGGTCTTCATGGGCATGGGCGAGCCGATGGCCAACCTCGACAACGTGCTCGCTGCCGTCGAGATCCTCGGCGAAGACCACGGCGCCAACTTCTCGTCGCGGCGCATCACCGTCTCGACGGTGGGGCTGGTGCCGGGCATCGAGACGCTCGGCCAGAAGAACCGCCACGTGGGCCTGGCGATCTCGCTTCACGCCACCAGCGACGACGTGCGCGACGACCTGATGCCGGTCAACAAGCGCTGGCCGCTCGACAAGCTGATGGCGGCGCTGCGCCGCTACCCGCTGCCGCGCCGGCGCCGCATCACGTTCGAGTACGTGCTGCTGGCTGGCATCAACGACACGCCCGCCGACGCCAAGCGCCTGCCCAAGCTGCTCGACGGCATCCCGGCCAAGCTCAACCTGCTGCCCTACAACCCGTGCCGCGCCGATCAGCCGGACCTGCTGCGTCCCGACGACGCGGCGGTGGAAGGCTTCGCCGAGGCGCTGCGCCGCAAGGGCATCAACACCACCGTTCGCAAGAGCCGCGGTCTCGATATCGACGCGGCCTGCGGCCAGCTCGTGCTGCAAAACCCTCCGCGCGCCGCGCGTGCGCCCGCTCAAGGAGCCGCTTCCTCGTGATGCCCTCGTCTTCCGCTCGTTCGTTCTGGCAGCGTGCGCTGCTCTCGCTCGGCTTCGTGCTCTCCGTCGCCCTGCTCGCCGTCTTCTCCGAGTCGTGCGGCAAGGACTGCGAGGAGGGCGCCGTCGAGAGCGGCGGCCCCGACTGCTGCTCCAATGGCTGCGGCAACAACGCGTCGGTCTCGCTGCCGCGCGTCTGCAAGGGCGGAGAGTGGATCTGCGAGGGGCAGCTGCCGGTGCTGCTCGAAAAGTGCGCCTCGCAGCAGGTTGGCTGCCAGCAGAAGATCGCTTGCAGCGGCATCCCCGAGGAGGCCGACCCCGCGCCCGAGCTGTGCTGCGACCTGTCGTGCAACGGCAGCAAGGTCGCGCACCGCGTGTGTGGCCCTAACGGCGTCAACTTCGTCTGTCCGGGCGGCTACGTACCGATCTCGCAGTGCCCCGATCCGGTCAACGACTGCGGCGGCGCGGTGCGCAAGTATCGCGACAACAACTTCAAGCTGCCGTAGCTGGCGTAGCGCGCGCGTGGGAAACGGCTAGTAGCCGAGGCACTGCTGGCGCTGGGCGGCGCAGCAGCTCTGGTCGGTGGTGGGATCGCAGCCAGACTGCTGCGCGCACGAGTAGAGGTTGGACATGCAGCTGTAGCAGGTCTGGCTCAGCTGCTGATCGCACTGCTGGTAGCAGCTCTCGTCGCTGCACGCGCCGGAGCAGTTGATCCACGACTGGATCTCGCTGGCGCCGCACTGCGCCGCACCGCTGGGTCCACCGCTGCCGCCGCTGCTGCCATTGCCGCCGCTGCCGCCGCCGCTGCTGCTGCCACCGCTGCCGCCGCCGCTGCCGCTGCCCGTGCCGCCGGCGTCGCGCGCGCACACGCTCACGCCCTGATCCGTGCTCACGCACGAGTAGCCCGCCGGACACTGCCCGCTCTGACACTGCTGGGAGCAGTAGTACTGCTGGCCTTCCATGCCGACGCAGAGACCCGAGTTGCACTGGTCGTTCTGCTGGCAGGACGCGCCGAGCGTGCCGGGTGCCGCGTTGCTGCCGTTGTTCGCGGACGCGTTTTTCTTGAGGCCGCCGAAGGGCGAGTTGCCGCTGCTGTCTCCGCCGCAGGCAGCGACGAGCAGCAGGGTGCTGATGGCGAGGATCGTGGCGAGGGTGACGGTGGTGCGGGGCGTGGTGATCATAGGCGCTCCTTCCGTTGTGGAGCGCCCCACTGGAGCAACCAACGCGCCAGCTGAGCTTCGTCTCAAGCGCGCGATATCACGATCGACGGTGCGCGCTTGTCTCATGCGACAGCGGCTGTGACAGCGCCGGACACAAACCGGCGTGCGCGACAGCACGGCAGATCCAGTTGCCGCACGCTCCGAAATCCGGATGGGCGTTGCGTGCACGCAACGCGAAAGCGCTATCGATCCAGGATCATAGCGAAGGATCCACACTGCCGAAGATCCTCAGCGCGTGGCATGGAAGGTGCTATCGCGTGTGGTGAATAGCTGCATCAATTCGCCGCGGACGACGGATCCGCGGCCTTCGAGTCGCCGGGAGTCACGATGCGAACCGTCAATGCCATTGCCCTCGCCTTTGTCGCCACCGCTGCCAGCGGTCTGGCCGCACAGCGCGCCGAGGCGGCGCCGAGCTGCAAGCCGCCACGCGTGCTCGTCGTGCTCGACAAGTCGTCGAGCATGCTCGGTGACGCCGGTGGCGCGAGCAAGTGGAGCACCGCGACGTCGGCGCTCGCCAACGTGCTCAACAACTACGGCGGCAAGGCGGACTTCGGCTTGATGATCTTCCCGTCGCCCAACCAGTGTGGCCCCGGCGCGGTGAAGGTCTCCATCGGCCCCGCCACCACGCAGTCGATCCTCAACCAGCTCTCCACGCCCCCGCCGTCGGGTGGCAACTACACGCCGATGGCGCAGAGCCTCGACGCCGCGCCCAACGTGCCCGAGCTGCAGGACACGACGTACGCCAACCATGTCCTGCTGATCACCGACGGCTGGCAGTGGTGCGACCCCTACGACGCCTCGACGCGCTTTCTACCGGTGAACTCGGTCAGCAACCTCAAGGCGCTCGGCATCACCACGCACATCGTCGGCTTCGGCGACGGCGTCGACACGCTGACGCTCAACAAGATGGCCAACGCGGCGGGCACGAAGATCTCGACCACCTGCAATGTCGCTGGCAGCGATCCCAAGGCGACCGACAACTGTTACTACCAGGCCAACAACCCGCAGCAGCTGCTCGCCGCGCTCAACAACATCGCGCAGAAGATCACGCAAGAGGTCTGCGACGGCATCGACAACGACTGCAACGGCCAGGTCGACGACGGCCTGACCGGCCCGAGCTGCCCCAACCAGAAAGGCGTCTGCAAGGGCGCCGTGCGCACGTGTGATGGTCAGGCCGGCTGGAGCGCCACCTGCTCGGACGCCGCCTACCAGGCCGCCGCACAAGCCAACGGCTTCACCTACGAGAAGAACGAGACGCTCTGCGACAACATCGACAACGACTGCGACGGCACCGTCGACGAGGGCTGCGCCTGCGTCGAGGGCGCCACGCGTCCTTGCGGCGTCAACACGGGCACCTGCGTGCAGGGCACGCAGACCTGCAGCGGCGGCCAGTGGGGCAACTGCGTCGGCGAGGTCAAGCCGAGCAGCGAGACCTGCGACGGCAAGGACAACGACTGCAACGGCGCCGTCGATGACAAGCTCACGCGCCCCTGCCAGTCGGCCTGCGGCAGCGGCACCGAGGTCTGCACCGGCGGCACGTGGGGCGCTTGCACCGCGCCCGAGCCCTCGCAGGAGATCTGCGACGGTCTCGACAACGACTGCGACGGCACCGTCGACGGCCCCGACGCGATCTGCACCAACGGCGGCACCTGCCAGAACGGCGTCTGCGTGCAGGCGGCGCCCCCGCCTGGCGGCAAGGGCGGCTGCGACTGCAACGTCGGCAGCGGCGAAGGGGCGACGCTGCCGTTGATCGGGCTGGCCCTGCTCGGCCTGGCGATGATGCGCCGCCGCCGCCGCCGCCGTCGGTCGCTTTAAGGAACAGGCTGCGAGCAGACGCCGAGCAGCTGCGCGGTCGCGCCGCCGCTGATCAGCAGCGGTGCACAGATCTCGCCGCTGCCGCAGCTCGCCTTGCCCGGAACGCAGCTCGGCAGACAAAGCCCGCCGCGCGCGCCGCCGAGGGCGAACCACGGCGTGCCGGGGCTGGTGCCGGCGAGGCTGACGCAGAGCAGACCTGCGCCGCAGTCGCCCACGTTGGTGCAGACCGTGCTCGCGCCGCCGCTGCCGACCGGCACGCAGCTCGATGCGCCCGCGTTGTCGACGACGCACTTCTGACCGCTGGCGCAGCTCGACTGCGAGCCGGGGGTACACGGCGGCGGAGGCGGCGGAGTCGGCGACGCGGCACAGATGCCCCAATCCTTGGTCGTGAGCCCGGCGCCGAGGTCGAGCGTGTAGCAGCTCTGCGCGCTGCCGCAGGGCTTGCTGGCGCCGCATAGGGCGCGGCACTTGCCCTGCAGGTCGCTGGGGTCGTCATAGACGCAGAGCAGGTCCGCGCCGCAGGCGCTGGGCGTGTCGACCGGCGGCTCGACGCAGGGGTCTGCTAGCTTGGCCGAGCCGGCGCCGTAGCACTGGCCGTCGGCGGCGCGCTCGCCGCCGGGGTAGCAGCGCTCGCCGCTGGCGCAGCTG
>JAGQIK010000458.1 GCA_020431405.1 Myxococcales bacterium | reverse complement strand
TCTGCATCGCCGCCTCGCGCAGCGCGCGTGCGAAGGCGCCGGCGCTGGCGGGGCGCTCCGCGGGGGCTTTGGCCAGCGCGCGGGCGATGATGTCCGAGAGCACCGTCGGCAGGTCAGGGCGAAACTGCGTTAGCGCGCGCGGCTCGCGATGCACCACCGAGAACAGCACCTGCGGGATCGAGCGCCCCTCGAAAGGCCGCTCGCCGGCCAGCATCTGAAACGTCATCACGCCCAGCGCGAACACGTCGGAGCGCGTACCGACCTTGCCCGACTGGTGGTCGGCTTGCTCGGGCGACATGTACCAGGCGGTGCCGAGCGTGGCGTCGCTCATGGTCAGCGTCGGCTCGCCGTCGACCAGCTTTGAGAGGCCGAAGTCGAGCAGCTTGACCTTCTCGCCGCCATCGACCTTGCTGAGGAAGACGTTGCTCGGCTTGAGGTCGCGATGAACGATGTGCTCGGCGTGCGCCGCGTCGAGGCCGGCGGCGATCTGGTCGACGATGTCGAGCACCTCGTCGAGCTGCATCTTGCCCACGCGCGAGAGCCGCCGCGAGAGGTCCTCGCCCTCGAGCAGCTCCATCACGAGGTACGGCGTTCCGTCGGGCAGGTGATCGAAGTCGGTGACGTCGACGATATTGGCGTGCTTGAGGCGGCTGCTGATCAAGGCCTCGCGCCGGAAGCGCTGCACCGCCTCGGCCGAGCGCGAGAAGCGTCCCGACAGCAGCTTGAGCGCGAACGGGCGCGCCAGACGTTGGTGTTTGACCTCGTAAACGATGCCCATGCCGCCGGCGCCGACGCTGCGCTCGATGACGTAGGTGTCTTTGATGCGCGAGCCGTGCACGAGCTGCTGGTGCTCGGCGGGCGCAGCTTGCACCGCCTCCGGAGCTGGCGCGTCGATGCGGGTCGGCTCGGCGCCCGCCGCCGCGACGACACCGCCGCTCGATGCGTCGGCGAGCGCCGGCTGGCGCCCGAGCATCGAGAGCAGCTCGCGGCAGTCGGCGCAGGTGACGATGTGCGCTTCGATCTGCGCGCGCAGCTCGGACGACGCCACGCCATCGGCAAACGCGCTGATGGCGTTTTCGTCGGGGCAGACGGTCGGCTGCGGCGCGGGCACGGCTCCTATCTATCATAGCGGGGTGCTATGCTGCTGCGCATGCCGCCGGCCGAAGCGCTGACACGCGAGCAGCTCGCGCGCACCTTCGCCAGCGCGCGCGCGGCCCGCCCCGACGCGCCCTCCGTGCACGACCGCGCAGTGATCGATCACGCTGGGCTCGATCACGCTGGACCCGATCACGCTGGGCTCGGGGCTGCATTGGAAGATCTGCTCGTCGCTGCGCGCGTGCCGTGGCCCGACGTGCCGCTCGACAGCGCGCGCTTCGTGCGCTTCGTCGCAGCGCGCGTGCCGGCCGACGCTGACGTGCTCGAGGCGCTGGCGTCGCTGCACACCAGCGATCTCTTCATCGCCTGCGCCGCGCTGTCGGGCGAGCCGCGCGCGCTGGAGCACTTCGAGCGCCGCTTCGCGCCCGAGATGCGGCAGGGCTTGGCCTCGGTGCGGCAGCTGCCGGAGGCCGACGTCGACGATCTCTTGCAGGTGCTGCGCATCTCGCTGCTCTCGCCCGACGCGCAGGCCGGCGACGCGCGCCTCGAGCGCTACGCCGGCACGGGCAGCCTCGGCCGCTGGCTGCGCGTCGTCGCCACGCGTCGTGCGCTGCAGCTTTTGCGCTCGCGCAAACGCGCCGCGCCGCGCGACGAGCTCGCCCTCGAGCAGCTGCCGGCCTTTTCTCAAGACGCCGAGCTCGCGCATCTCAAGCAGCACTACCGCGTGGCCGTGCGCAGCGCCTTCGCGCGCGCCATGGACCGCCTCGCGCCGCGCTCGATCAACGTGCTGCGCCAGCGCTTCGTCGACGAGCTGACCACCATCGAGCTCGGCGCCGTCTACGGCGTCGACCAGTCGACCGCCTCGCGCTGGGTCGGCGCCGCGCAGCGCGAGCTCTTGGCGCACACGCGCGCCGCGTTGCTCGAGGAGCTTGACCTCTCGGACGGCGACTGCGATAGCGTTCTCGAGCTCGTGCGCAGCCAGCTCGACATATCGATCTTTCGTCACCTCGCTGAACGTGCTTGAAGCCACCCCATCGCCAACGCGACGCGTGCTGCTGGCGGTCGTCTCGTTGCTGCTGCTGTGCGGCGTCGTCAACAGCCGCGCGCTCGCCGCCGACGCCGACAAGAACGCGCGCGACTTTCGCCGCGCCACCTCGCTGTTTGCCGACGGTCGCTTCGCCGTCGCGCGCAAGCTGCTGCTCGCGCTGCGCGAGCGTGTGACCGACGCCAAGCTGCTCGCGCGCGTGCACCTCTACCTCGGCCTCGAGGCCGCGGTGGCCGCCGACCCGCAGCGCACGCGCGACGCCTTCGCCCGCGCGCTGATGCTCGACCCACGCATCAGCGTCGATCCGCAGCGCTTCAAGCCGGCGCTGGTGAGCAGCTTCCAGAAAGTGCGCGCCACCGTGCGCGGCAAGCTCGCGGTGACGCTCGTCGGCGGCGCGGCACCGCCCGGCGCCAGCGTGTGGCTCGACGGCGCGCGCGTCGGTGCGCCGCCATACTCGGGCGTGTTTCCCGTCGGCGAGCACCGCGTCGAGCTTCGCGGCGCCGACGGCAAAGTGCTGCAGGCGCAGACAGTGGTGCTCAACGTGGCCGCCGAGGTCGCGCTGGCGTGGACCGTCGACGGCGGCGCCGCCCGCTCGCGCCGCCTGACGCCCGCGCCGGGCTCGGACAAGCGCAACGCCGAGCGCCGCGGCAAGCGGCTCTGGACATGGATCGCTGGCGGCAGCGCGCTCGCCGCCTTCGGCGTGGCGCTGGGCCTCGGGCTCTCGGCCAAGTCCGATCGCGACGCCGCCTGCGAGCTGGTGGATCCCAGCGGCGGCAATGATTGCCAGGTGCTCGACGCCAGCGCGCTGAGCAGCGAGACCCGCGCGCGCTACGACGAGCTTCGCGATCGGCTCGCCGCCAAGCGCACGGCCACCAACGTGCTGCTCGTCGCCGGCGGCGTGCTAGCCGTCACGTCGGTGGTGCTGTTCTTCCTCGAAGGGCGCGCTGCGAAGAAGAAGAGCAGGGTGCAAGCGCTGCTCGGCCACGGGCTGGTCGTACATTTCTAGTGGCCACAGGCTAGTGCCCCATCGCCTGATGCACCTCGTCGATCACGCGCCACACGTCGAAGTTGATCGCGTAGCCGAACGACTGGTCCTCGCTCGTCTTGGGTGTCGAGCTCGCGCTGCCGTTGCGCAGCTCGAGATAGCCGCCGCCCTTGTCGCTGTCGGGCGAGAGCTTGAAGGCGAGGTCGGCGGCGCCGATGCGCATCAGCTCGAGGGCGTCTGACGCGGCGCTGCTGTGATCCCAGCTGTCGAGCAGCAGCAGCGCCAGGTGCGCGTAGACCAGCGGATACCACTGCTCGTAGGCGGCGCCGGCCGAGCTGCGCGGGCCGCCGGCGTCGATGGTATCGAAGCTGCTGAGCATGCCCTGAAAGCTCTTGTTGGGCAGCGTGGCGCAGTTGCGCACGACGTGCCCGCCGACCTTACCCTTGCTGTCGGCGACACCCGCGCCAGCGTTGAGCCCACAGCTGACGGTCTTGCCGAAGCTCGCGGCGGCGATCGCCGCGACGAGCTCGGTGGGCTTGTCCAGCGGCACGCTGAAATGCGCGTAGGGTTGGTGAAGCGTGGCCTCGATCTCGCTCGGATCCGGCGCGCCCGCGCTGCGAAACGTCTGTGCCGGATTGGTCAGCCCGGCCTTGTCGAGCTCGGCGACGAAGGCGTCGAAGTCGAAGCCCGACAGCGCGTCGCGCGTCGCTTGCAAGCCGAGAAAGCGCGTCGCCACGATCACCGTGCCCACGGCGCCGGCGCGGATGTTGTGGCGGCTGCGCCCGGTGTTGGTTTGACCGTCGATGGCGCGCTCGGCCTGGCTGGCCTTGATGTAGGGGTTTTCGTCGCTGGTCGTAAACGCGCTCGCGAACAGCGCGGCCTTGACCAGCAGCGTGACGTTGCTCTGTTCGTCGGCCGAAAGGCGCGACCACACGCGCGGCGTGCTCTTGGCGAGCAGCAGCATGGTGGTGGCGCCGAGCTGCTTGGTGTCCTCGAAGCCGCCGGTGGTGGTGTTGGCCTTGTCGCCGCGCAGCAGCGTGCGGACTTGCGAGAGCACCAGCGAGTCGAAGGTCTTGTCGCCGCAGAACGCGCCGAGCCCCTTGCCGACCTCGCCCGCGTTGAAGATCCACGTGTGCGCGCCGCCCGAAAGCCCCGCGTTGAACGTGATCTCCTCGGCGTTGCGCGCCACGTCGGCGACGGCCGTGCCGAGGCAGACCTTGGCGCGATCGATGGAGGTGATCGTCCCGTCGCCCGCGCCGCCATCACCCACGTCGGCGCGCCTGCCGTCACCGCCGCCGCCGCTGCCGAGGGGCGGCAGCTCGGGCAGAGATAGGGTGCAGCCGCCGAGCAGGGCCAGCACCATCGCGGTCGCGAAGCGGATCACGGGGAAAAACTAGCACACGACCCAAAAACAAACGCCCTCTCGAGCCGCTGCTCGAGAGGGCGTCGTGTCGCGTCTTTGACCCCACGGGGACTTGAACCCCGGATTTCGGCGTGAGAGGCCGACGTCCTAACCGCTAGACTATGGGGCCGCAATTACCGCGGAAGACTTCTCCGCGGCCAACCTGTTTTCGGGGATAGGGATTCGAACCCCAATAGCAGGAACCAGAATCCTGCGTCCTACCGTTAGACGATCCCCGATCACCGGCGCGACGCGAGGCTTATTAGCTCACGGCCCAGAGGGTGTCAATAGTGCGCGCGGCGCCGCCGCCGGCTGCGGCGGATGCGCCATTTCGGTCGCGAGCGCGGTGAGTTACGATTCCGGCACGATGAGCGACAGCAGCTACGACTACGACCTGATCTGTATCGGCAGCGGGCCCGCCGGCCAGCGTGCCGCGGTCCAGGCGGCCAAAGCCGGCAAGCGCGTGGCCGTCATCGAGAAGCGCCGCGTGGTCGGCGGCGTCTGCATCGAGACGGGCACCATCCCGAGCAAGACCTTCCGCGAGGCCGTGCGCGCCATGGAGCAGGTCTGCAGCTTCGACGACGGCCTCGGCTTCGCCCCCAAGCGCAAGCCGCTGCTCAAGGAGCTGCTCGGCCGCGTCGGCAGCGTGATCGAGCGCGAGACGCATGTGCTGCGCGACCAGCTGCAGCGAAACGGCGTCAACATCATCCTCGGCCGCGCCTCCTTTCAGAACCCCCACGCGCTGCTGGTGCAGAGCGAGGAGGGCTCGCGCGTGCTCAGTGCCGAGCACGTGCTGGTAGCCTGCGGCACCGAGCCGGCCCGACCGCACGGCGTCGAGCGCGACGGTCAGACCATCGTGCTGTCCGACGGGCTGCTCGAGCTCGGCGACCTGCCGCGCACCATGGCGGTCGTCGGCGCCGGCGTGATCGGCATCGAGTACGCCTCGATGTTCGCGGCGCTCGGCGTCGAAGTCACCGTCGTCGACCGCCGCGACCGGCCGCTCGAGTTTCTCGACCACGAGATCGTCGACGAGTTGGTGCACCTGATGCGCAAGCGCGAGGTGACCTTCCGGTTGGGCGAGTCGGTCGACAAGATGCGCATCGTCGACGAGCCCACGCGCAAGGGCGTCATCGAGCTCGAGTCGGGCAAGCACATCGTCGCCGACGTGGTGCTGTTTTCCATCGGGCGCGCGGGCGCGACCGCCGGCCTCAACCTCGACGCGGCAGGCCTCGCCACCGACGACCGCGGCCGCATCTCCGTTAACGCCAACTTTCAGACCGAGGTGCCGCACATCTACGCCGCCGGCGACGTGATCGGCTTCCCCTCGCTCGCCGCCACGTCGTCCGAGCAAGGGCGCCTCGCCGCGCTGCACATGTGCGGCCTGGCCGCCTTCCCGATGCCCGATCACTTCCCCATCGGCATCTACGCGATCCCCGAGATCTCGATGGTCGGCGCCACCGAGCAGCAGCTGACCAAGGACAAGGTGCCCTACGAGGTCGGCCTCGCGCGCTACCGCGAGATCGCGCGCGGACAGATCCTCGACGACACCGACGGGATGCTGAAGCTGATCTTCCACGCCGCCGATCGCAAGCTGCTCGGCGTGCACGCCATCGGGACGCTGGCCACCGAGATCATCCACGTCGGGCAGGCCGTGCTCGCGCTCGGCGGCGGGCTCGATTATTTCCTGCAGACCGTCTTCAACTACCCGACCCTCGCCGAGTGCTACAAGGTCGCCGCCCTCGACGCCCACAACAAGCTCGAGCGCGCGCGGGCGCTGCACGCCACCGACTCCGACGACTGACTGACTGACTGACCCTTGCGCGCGTTCTGGCGCACCTACCGGCCGCTTCAGCTCACGCCGCTGACCTGGACGCTCTTCGCCGTTCAGACCATCGTCTTCGGCACCGAGCTCGGCCGCGTGCTGCGCGACGGCACCTCGGCCGCCGACACCTTCGGCGCGCTGTGGCCGCTGACCGTGCCGCTGACTTATCTCGGCATGGCTGCCGGGATCCAGCTCACGCTGCTCGTCTGCGGCCGCCTGCGCCGGCTCGGTGCGGTGATCAACGCCACCCTCGCGGTGATCACCGTCGGGCTGATGATCTACCGCATGATGATGGGGCGCAGCATCGACTACGTCGTCATCGCCGACAACGTGCGCGACGTGGTCAAGCCGCACGCCATCGGCGCGGTGGTGAGCCGCGTCGGCGTGCTGCCCTGGATCGGGCTCGCCGTGCTCGTGGCCGGCCTGGTGCTGCTCGAGCGCCACTACTCGTGGCTCACCGACCTCGAGCGCCCGCAGAAACGCGCGCCGGCGGTCGCCGTCAGCGTGGTGCTGCTCGCGCTCGCCGTGACGCTGCCGAGCCGCGGCGAGCTTTCAGGCCTGCTTCACGAGGCGGTGCGCTACCACCTCGATCTCGACATGCCGGCGGCGATGCGCGCCGAGCTCGACAAGGCCGCGAAGTACCCTTACGTGCGCGAGCCGCGCCGCCCCGCGCCGCCGCGCGAGCGGCCGCACATCTTCATCGTGCTCTTCGAGTCGTTCAACGCGCGCTTCGTCGAGCGCACCACCAAGAAGACCAAACGCCCGATCACGCCCGTCTTCAACAAGCTCATCGCGCGCGGCCTCTATGTCGACCGCTTCTACGGCAACTCGATCCAGTCGACGCGCGGCATGGTGGCGACGCTATGCTCGGTGCTGCCTAGCTACCGCGCCAAGATCTCGGCCAAACACGCCGACCTGCGCCTCGACTGCCTGCCCAAGCTGCTCGCGCGTCACGGCTACCAGTCGCTGTTCTACTCGGGCATGGTCAGCCTCGAGCTCGACGACGCCGAGCACTTTCTCGGCCGCATCGGCTTCGCCGAGGTCAACAAGATGGACAGCCGCTTCATCAGCAAGGCCGAGCACGCCGAGCATGTCTGGGGCTGGGGCCTCGCCGATCGCCTGTTCTTCGACAAGGTGCTCGCCGACCTCGACAAGAAGCTCGCCAAGAAGGACGCGCGCCCGCTTTTCACCGTGCTGGCGCCGACGAGCAATCACATCCCCTTCAACGAGATGCCCAAGGCGCTGCAGAAGCTTCACCCGGGCACCAAAGACTCGCTGCTGCGCTACGAGAACTCGATGCACTACGCCGACGGCGCGCTCGAGGTGCTGCTCGGCGGCCTGAAGAAGCGCGGGCTGCTGCAAAAGAGCCTCGTCGTGATCGTCGGCGATCACAGCATGCCGCGCGGCGAGCACGACATCTGGTACAACGAGCTCGGCGCCTACGAGGAGCTCTTTCGCACGCCGTTTCTGCTGCTCGGCGAGGGCGGCCGCGTGCGGCCGGCGCGCATCCGCGACATCGCCTACTCGCAGCTCGATATCGCCCCCACGCTGCTCGATCGCATCGGGCTGCGCCCCAAGCGCACGCACTACACCGGCCTGCCGATCCGCGAGCATCCGCGCGAGGCGCTCAAGCAGCGCGCCGTGCTGATGTCGCAGCCCTACGACGGCACGTACCTCGTCTCGGTGCGCCTGCCGCTCAAGTACGTGCGCCACCTGCGCAACCGGCGCGACTACCTCTACGACATCGTCAAGGACCCCGACGAGAAGAACGACCTCGCAAAGAGCCAGCCCGCTACCGTCGCCGAGATGCGTCGGCTGCTCGGCGCGCTGCACCTCAATCAGCTCCTGATCAAGGAGAACCGCATCTGGCCGCCCAACTGATACTATCGCCGCGCCGCAAGTTATCCCCGTGAAAGAGAGCCGCAGACCGTGAAGGACATCTTCGACTACTTCGCCGCGCAGCGCGATCGGCACGTCGCCGAGCTGTGCACCTTCCTCAGCATCCCCAGCGTCAGCACGCGCAGCGAGCACAAAGGCGACGTCGCGCGCGCCGCCACCTGGGTCGCCTCGAGCCTCGAGCGCGCCGGCCTCGAGGACGTCGTGATCAACCCGACCAAGGGACATCCCTGCGTCACCGGTCACACGCCGCACGTCGCTGGCGCACCGACGGTGCTCGTCTACGGCCACTACGACGTGCAGCCGCCCGAGCCGCTCGAGCTCTGGAAGAGCCCAGCCTTCGCGCCCGAGATCCGCCAGGGGCGCATCTACGCGCGCGGCGCCGCCGACGACAAGGGGCAGGTCTTTCTGCACCTCAAGGTGCTCGAGGCCTACAAGGCCGTGCGCGGAGGCTGTCCGATCAACGTCAAGGTGCTTATCGAGGGCGAAGAAGAGATCGGAAGCCCCAATCTGGTGCCCTTCGTCAAAGCCAACAAGAAGCTGCTCGCCTGCGACGCCGTGATCGTCAGCGACACGCACATGCTGGGCGTCAACACGCCGAGCATCACCGTTGGCCTTCGCGGCCTCGCCGCGCTGCAGATGACCGTGCGCGCCGCCAAGTCCGACCTGCACAGCGGCACCTTCGGCGGCGGCGTGGCCAACCCGCTGCAAGTGCTCGCCGAGATCCTCGTCGGCTGCAAGGATCCGAAGAGCGGCAAGATCAAGATCCCGGGCTTTTATGACCAGGTGCGCAAGCTCGGCGCCGCCGACAAGAAGGCGCTCGCGCTCGTGCCTCACGATGACGCCGCGTGGCTCAAGAGCACCGGCGCGCCAGCGCTCTTCGGCGAGGCCGGCTTCGGCACGTTGGCGCGCATCGGCGCGCGCCCGACGTTCGAGATCAACGGCATGTGGGGCGGCTACACCGGCGAGGGCGTCAAGACGGTGCTGCCTTCCGAGGCGCACGCCAAGATCTCCATGCGCCTCGTGCCCGACCAGGATCCGCGCGAGATCGTGAAGCTGGCCAAGGCGCACATCGAGGCCATCGCGCCCGATCACGTCAAGGTCGACGTGCGCATCGACAAGAACATGGGCTCGCCGAGCTTCGTCGACCCGAACTTTCCGGCGATGGCCGCGGCGGCGCGCGCCGTCGAGCGTGTCTTCAAGAAGGCGCCGGCGTTCACGCGCGAGGGCGGCTCGATCCCGATCGTGGCCGACTTCGAGCGCGTGCTCGGCCGCCCGACGGTGCTGCTCGGCTTCGGCTTGCCCGACGACGGGCTGCACGCGCCCAACGAGAAGTTCGATCTGCGCATGTTCGACAAGGGCGTGCGCACGCTGGCGTGCCTGATCGACGAGCTGGCCGCAGCGCAGCGCTGAGGACGAGGCGATGAAGGGAGCTTGCGCAGGCGGCGCGGAAAAGACCGTCGAGGCGGCGCGCGAGATTCTCGATCTCGGCGGCAACGCGGTCGACGCCCTGGTGGCAGCGTGCTTCGCCACGCCGGTCTCGGAGCCGGTGCTGACCAGCCTGCTCGGCGGCGGTGCGCTGATCGTGCGCAGCGCCGAGAGCGGCGAGGTGCGCGTGCTCGACTTCTTCACCAACGCGCCCGGCATCGGCGGGCCGCCGCCCGACGCGTCGCTCGATTTTCACACCACGGCCATCGACTTCGGTCCGGCGCGGCAGTCGTTTCAGGTCGGTCGCGGCGCCGCGGCGGTGCCCGGCGCGCTGCCAGGGCTGTGCTCGGCGCTCGAGCGCTGGGGCAGCCTCTCGCTAGCCGAGGTGATCAAGCCCGCCTGCCGCATGCTGCGCGAGGGTGTGGCGATGGCGCCGCTGCAGGCCTTCGCCGCGCGCGTGCTGGCACCGATCGTGATGACCAGCGAATCGAGCCGCCGCATCTATGCGCCCTCGGGCGAGATCCTCGCCGAGGGCGAGACACTCGCCATCCCCGAGGTGGCCGACGCGCTCGAGGACCTCTCCGAGCGCGGGTACGCGCGCTATCACGACGAGGTGCTGGCGCCGCTGCTGCTCGCCGAGTTCGGTGTCGAGCGCGGCGGGCGGCTGACGCGCGCGGACCTCGACAGCTACCGCGTGGAGGTGCGCGAGCCGCTGGTGGCGCGCTATCGCGACCGCACGGTGTACACCAATCCGCCGCCGGCGCTCGGCGGCAAGATGCTGACCACCATGCTGCGCCTGCTCGAGGGCCTCGACGTCGACGCGCTCGGCGAGCACTCCACCGTCGAGCACACGCGCGTGCTGGCCCAGGCCATGCGCGTCGCCGACGCGGCGCGCGCCGCCGGCGCGCTCGACGGGCTGCAGGGCGAGGCCGGCTCGCTGGGCAAGGACGCGCCGCTTCGCCAGGCTGGGCCGTGGATCGAGCACTTTCGCGCGCTGGTCAACGGCAACACGCGCCTCGACGCCGCGCCCGACGCGCCCGG
The DNA here is from genome assembly GCA_020431405.1 of Myxococcales bacterium. GTDB lineage: Bacteria > Myxococcota_A > Polyangia > JAGQIK01. Next base: position 28,292 of record JAGQIK010000458.1, on the reverse strand, counting down.
TGGCCCCGGCGCGACGACCCACATCAGCGTGGTCGACAGCAAGGGCAACGCCGCAGGGCTGACCTTCAGCCACGGCGAAGGCTGCGGCCACGTGGTGCCCGAGCTGGGCATCACCATGAACAACATGATGGGCGAGGCGGATCTGCATCCGGAGGGCTTTCACCGCGTGGCGCCCGGCACGCGCCTTCGCACGATGATGTCGCCGACGCTGATGATCGCCGACGACGGCACGCTAACCGTGCTCGGCTCGGGCGGCGCCAACCGCATCCGCACGGCCCTCTTGCAGGTGATCTCGAACCTCGTCGACCACCGCATGGACCCCGACGAGGCGGTGCAGTCGCCGCGCGTGCACTTCGAGAGCGGCGTGCTCGCCGTCGAGCTCGACGGGCGCCCCTTCGGCGACGGTGGGCTGACCGCGCTCGGCGCGCCCGAGCTGACGACCTTCGCCGAGCACAACCTGTTCTTCGGCGGCGTGCACATGTGCCGGCGCCGCGCCGACGGACGGCTCGACGGCGCGGGCGACCGGCGCCGCGGCGGCTGCTTCACCATCACTGGCGGCCCGGTGATCCACGCCGTCCCGTCGTCGCCCGAGGCGCTGCACCTGCCTGGCGAGACCGTCGGCGTCGACAACGGCAGCGAGCCCTAGCGTGGCCGAGACGATCCTCGTCACCGGCGGCGCCGGGTTCATCGGAAGCCACGTGGCCGAGGCGCTGCTCGCCGACGGCCACGAGGTGATCGTCATCGACGACCTGTCGTCGGGCAGCCGCGAGCAGGTTCCCACGGCGGCGACCTTCGCCGCGCTCGACATCCGCTCGCCCGAGGCGGCGGCGTTGGTCGCCGACGCCGGTGTCACGGCGCTCTGCCATCACGCGGCGCAGATCGAGGTGCGCACCTCGTTGCTCGAACCGAAGCACGACGCCGACGTCAACTTGCTGGGGCTGCTCAATCTGCTCGAGGCGGGGCGCGGCGCCAAGCTGCGGCGCGTTGTCTTCGCCTCGAGCGGGGGCACGGTCTACGGCGACGTGGTGCAGCGGCCGACTCCCGAGTCACACGCGTGCGCGCCGCTCTCTCCGTACGGCGTCTCCAAGCGCGCCGGCGAGCTCTACCTCGGCTACTACCACGCCGTGTGCGGTATCGACTGCTGCGTGCTGCGCTACGCCAACGTCTACGGCGAGCGACAAAACCCGCACGGCGAGGCCGGCGTGGTCGCGATCTTCGCCGAACGCCTGCTGCGCGGCGATGCGCCGCTGATCTACGGCGAAGGGCTGCAGACGCGCGACTACATCCACGTCTCCGATGTCGTGGCCGCCAATCGTGCGGCGCTGTCCGGCGGCGAGGGCTATCATGTCTACAATGTCGGCACCGGCGTGGAGACCAACGTCCTCGAAGTGTGTGACGTGTTGCGCGCCGAGCTCGGTGGCCCCGCGCCGCGCCACGTCGACCCGCCCGGCGGCGAGCAGCAAAGGAGCTGTCTCGACGCGCGCAAGATCCGGCACGAGCTGGGTCTCGCCGCGCCGCTGGCGCTGCGCGATGGCCTCGCGCGTACGGCGGCATGGTTTCGCGACCGCTCGGGTTAGACTCGACGCGATGCTCGTCAAGACCGTGGCTGTATCCCTCGTGGCAGTATCCCTCGTGTCAGTGTCGCTCGTGCTAGGGCTCGCCGGATGCAGCAGCGATGGCGGTCTGCCCGGCGCCGACGCGACCACCGCCGACGGCGCCGTCGGCGACACGTCGCTAGGCGACGCAGCGCCGCCACCAGGCAGCACGCCGACCTACCACGAGCACGTCAAGGCGATCGTCGCCCGCAACTGCCTGACCTGCCATGTCACGGGGGGCATCGGGCCGTTCGCGCTGGACAGCTATCAGGCGCTCTCGTCGCGCGCGCCGATCGTCGCTGCGGCCGTCGCCGACCAGCGTATGCCGCCGTGGCCGCCCAGCGCCGATGGCGATCGCTGCGAGAAGCTGCAGCACGCGCGCAAGCTGAGCGCGGCGGAGCGCGACATCATCGCGCGCTGGGTCGCGGGAGGAACGCCCGAAGGGGATCCGAGCAAGGGAGACGGCACGCCGCCCGCGCGCGCCGAGCTCGCGCGTGTCGATCTCGAGCTCGACGCCGGCTTCGACTACACGCCGCCGTCGAGCGGCAACTACGATGATTACCGCTGCTTTCTGCTCGATCCGAACCTCGCGGCCGACGAGCACGTCACCGGCGTTGGCATCGTGCCGGGCCAGCGCGAGATGGTGCACCACGCGCTGCTGTATGTCGTCGATCGCCAGCAAGCGCGGCAGCAGGCGCAGGCCTCGCCGGGCGGCTGGAGCTGCTACGGCGGCCCGGGCGTGGGCGGCGCGCAGAACCTGATGGCCGGCTGGGCGCCCGGCACGCCGCCGACGCGCTACCCCGCAGGGACCGGCGTGTCGCTGCGCAAGGATCAGGCGATCGTCATGCAGGTGCACTACAACTACGATCTCGGCGTGCGCCAACCCGACCGCACGCGCGCCAAGCTGATGTTCGCCGATCAGAGCGTCAGCGACATGACCATGGCCTTCATCGTCGACGTGACGTTCGAGCTTCAGCCCGGCCAGAGCAAAACCGTCGAGCGCAAGTTCAGCCGCCCCGGCAAGCTGTGGGGTGTCTTTCCGCACATGCACAAGCTCGGCACGCAGATCAGCGTCGAGCTCGAGCAGAGCGACGGCTCGCGCCGCTGCCTCGTCGACCTGCCGGCGTGGGACTTCGACTGGCAGCAGGCCTACCTCTTCGATCGGCAGGACGGCATCGACCTGAGCGACAGCCAGATCGTGCTGCGCTGCACGTTCCACAACACCACCTCGAGCGTTGTCCGCTGGGGGGACGGCACCAACGACGAGATGTGCCTCGCCGCCATCTACCGCACAACAAACTGAGAACCGAGCGTGTCGCGAGAGCAGAACAAGCCGCGGGTCGTCGTCATCGGCGCGGGGCCCGCTGGCCTGACAGCCGCCTACCAACTGATCAAGCACGGCGTGCAGCCGATGGTGCTCGAGGCCGACCCGACCTACGTCGGCGGCATCGCGCGGACGGCGAGCTACAAAGGCTACGGCTTCGACATCGGCGGCCATCGCTTCTTTTCCAAGTCGCGCGAGGTCGAGGCGCTGTGGGACGAGATCCTGCCGGGCGGCATGATCACGCGCCCACGCAAGTCGCGCATCTACTACCGCGGCAAGTTCTTCGCGTACCCGCTCAAGCCGATGCAGGCGCTGAAGACGCTCGGTGCGCTCGAAGCGGGGCTCTGCGGGGTGTCGTATCTGCGCGCTCGGGCGTTCCCCGTGCGCGAGCCGAAGAACTTCGAGCAGTGGGTCGTCAACCAGTTCGGACAGCGGCTCTACGAGATCTTCTTCAAGCACTACACCGAGAAGGTCTGGGGCATGCGCTGCACCGAGATATCGGCCGACTGGGCGGCGCAGCGCATCAAGGGCCTGTCGCTGTCGAGCGCGGTGCTGAGCGCGCTCAAGCCCAAGCCCAAAAGCGGCGACGGCGTGATCAAGACGCTCATCGACGAGTTTCGCTACCCGCCGCGCGGCCCCGGACAGCTCTGGGAGGTCTGCGCCGAGCGCGTGCGCGAGGGCGGCGGCGAGGTGCGGCTCGGCCGTCGCGTGACCGGCCTCGAGCGCACGGCGGGCGGCGGCTGGCGCGTGTTTCACGAGGGCGAGGGCGGCAAACAGCCCGAGCGCGACGCCGCCGACCACGTGATCTGTTCGGCGCCGATGCGCGAGGTGGTGGCCGGCCTCGCGCCGGCGCCGCCCGAGCCGGTGCGCGCGGCAGCGGCGGCGCTGCGCTACCGCGACTTTCTCACGGTGGTGCTGATCGCCAAGGACCGCGGCACCTTCGATGACAACTGGATCTACATCCAGGACGGCGACGTCACGGTCGGGCGCATCCAGAACTTCAAGGCGTGGTCGGAGGCGATGGTGCCCGAGCCGGGCATGGCCTGCTACGGCCTCGAGTACTTCTGTTTCGAAGGCGACGGGCTGTGGTCGTCGAGCGACGAGGCGCTGCTCGAGCTCGGCAAGCGCGAGATGAGCCACCTCGGCTTGGTGCACGCGGCCGACGTCGTCGACGGCTGCGTGGTGCGTATGCCCAAAGCCTACCCGGTCTACGACGACGCCTACGAGCGCAACGTCGAGCTGGTGCGCGCCGAGCTGGCGGCGCACTACGAGGGGCTGCACCTGGTGGGACGCAACGGCATGCACCGCTACAACAACCAAGACCACGCCATGATGACGGCGATGCTCGTCGTCGAGAACATCATCGCGGGGCGCGAGCTCTACGACGTCTGGCGCGTCAACCAGGACGCCGAGTACATCGAGTCGGGCGCCGCCGGCGAAGAAGACCTGCTGCGCGCGGGCGGTCGCTCGATTCCTGGACGCGCCTAGTGCACACGACGTGAGCGCGAGCGAAGGCCAAATCCCACGCCCACCCTCCAAGCTGCATCTCGCCGCCGGTGGGGTGCTGCTGGTGCTGTTCTCCATCGCGGCCTCGTGGCTGCCCAACGGGCCGCACGAGTTCGCCTACGCGCCGTTTTCTCCGGAGCCGCTGCCGTTCGTGCCGATGCGCGGCTTCACCTTCGAGCAGCTCTTTGCCCACGTCTCGCGCGCGCTGCTGCTGGCGCCGGCGCTGATCCTGCTGTCGCTCTACTTCGGGCGCGCGGCGAAGATCGACGCGCCCGAGCCGCAGGCGCTGCGCAAGCTGACCTTCATCGTCTGCGCGAGCAGCGTGGCGCTCTGCGCGTTCACCATGTTCTTCGTGCTCGACGGCGCGATCGTCGACGACGAGCTCGCCTATCGCGTGCAAGCGATGCTGATGCGCGAGGGGCGCGTCGTCGCGCACGACCTGCCGCGGCTGGTCTACGAGCCCTTCGTGCTGCAGACCAAGAGCGGTGGCTTGACCGGCAAGTACCTGTTCGGCGAGCCGCTGGTGCAGCTGCCCGGCGTGATGCTGGGAAAACCGGCGCTGATGCACCTGGCGATGGTCGCCCTCTCGCTGCTGTTCGTCTTTCGCGCCACGCGCATGCTCGTCGACGAAGCGCTGGCCTGCTGGGCGACGATGCTGCTCGCCGTCTCGCCGATGCTGATCCTGACCTCGGCCACGGCGCAGTCGCAGGCGACGTCGCTGTTCTGTGTCGCCGCTGTGGGGCTCGGCTTCGCCTACATCAAGTGCGAGCGGCCGTGGCTCGGCGCCACCGTGCTGGCGATGGGCATGGGCTTCGGCGCCACGGTGCGTGTGCAGTCGATGGCGCCGGTGGGGGCGGTGTTCGGCATCGCTGCCGCGGTGGTCTTGATCAAGCGGCGCCAGATCCTGCCCGGGCTGTGGCTGGCTGCGATCCTCGGCGGCTGGCTGGTGCTGATCGGCCTCTACAACCACGCCATCACCGGCGAGTACAGCAAGCTGCCTTGGTATCAGGCGGCGATGGTCGAGCACTATGGCTTCGGCAAGACCTGGCCTGGCGGAAGCTACGAGCACACGCCGCTGCGTGCGTTGGAAAACCTCGCCGTGGTCGCCGTGCGCATCAACGGCTGGTGGCTCGGCTGGCCGATCAGCCTGCTGCTGCTCGGCTACTGGCTGAAGATCGGCCGGCCGCGCGCCGGCGCCGGCCTGTGGCTGCTCGCGGGACTTTTGATCCTCGCCTTCGAGTTTGGCTATCACTCCACCGGCGTCTCGGACACGGGGCCGATCTATCACTTCGAGCTTCTGATCCCGCTCGCGCTGCTCGGGGCCAACGCCATTCGCCACGCCTTCGAGCGCGCGCCGTCGCTGTGCGCGGCGGCGCTGCTGGTGCATTTCGGCGTGGGGACGACGAGCTTTCTGTGGAGCGAGACGTCGCGTCTGGCGCGCCTCTCGACCACGATCCATCGCGACTCGGACAACGCGCTGGCCTTCGTCAAAAAGCCCGCGCTGCTGCTCTACGAGCCCAACTGCGAGGAGTCGACGGTCAACGGCTGGCTCTTTTCGCGCTTTCCGCGCCGCTACTGGTCCGACCACGACGACGTGATCACCGTGGCGAGGCCGCCGTATCCGCTGCTGCCGAGCTACCTGCGTCGCTGGAAGAAACGGAACTGCTACTACTACCGCCGCGATCCCAAGACGCTGCGCGCGGAGCTCTACCGCTGCGACCAGCCGGCCGCGCGGCGCTTGCTCGCGCGCGGCAAGCGCTCGTGGCGCAAGTGCGTCTGGATCCTCTCGACGGCGACGAAGATGGGGCTTCTGGATCCCTTCAAGGGGATGCAGAAACATCCGAGTCAGAAGAAGCCGAAGGCGCCGGCGAAGAAGTAGCCGTGGCCGTGGCGGGCACCAGATCGCCGCGCAGCGCGTCGGGGATCAACAGCAGCACGCTGATCAGCGTGTAGGGCAGCACGCCCGCGGCGTGCACCAGGAACGCGAACGAGGCGGCGCGCGCGGCCGGAACGCCCATTACGCGCAGAGAGAGCGCGACGAAGTAGTGATAGGTGCCGACGAAGCCCGGCGACGAGGGCAGCGTCACGGCGAAGCTGGCGAAGACCAGCACCACCATCGGCGCCGTCCACGGCAGCGAGAGATCGAAGGCCCACAGCGTCATGCCGCTGCTGACGACGGCGAGCGCCCAGTAGGCGAGGGTGCCGCCCATCGCGCCGAGCAGCGCGCGCGTGGAGCGCAGCGACGAGGTGCCGCCGACAAAGAGCGACGCTTTGCGCTGGACGAAGTGCGCCACGCGCGCGCCGAGCCAGCGCGTCAGGCCGCTGGCGAGACGTACGAAGGCGCGTGGCCAACGCGCGATGGCGAGCAGCGCGAGCAAGCCGAGGCCCACCACGGCGGCGATGCCAGCCACCGCGCCGGTGGGCGGAAGATCGATGGAGACCAGCGGCAGCAGCGAGAAGAACAGCGCCACGAGCACGAGCAAGTCCATCAGCCGTTCGACGGCCACCAGCGCGAGACAGCTCGAGTGCGGCAGCTGGCCGTGCCGCGCCAGGTAGTGCACGCGAAGCAGCTCGCCGGCGCGCAGCGGCAGCACGTTGTTGCCGGCGAAGGCCAGCAGCACCGACTTGAAGAGCCGATACCAGCCGAGCTCGCTGACGGGCGCGAAGAGCGCCACCGAGCGCGCCGCGTGGCCGAAGAATCCGATGAAGAGCGTCAGCACCGAGAGCGCCAGCCGGCCGGCGTGAACGCGCGAAAGCTCCGACCAAACCTGCGAGAGGTCGACGCGGCGCAGCAGCAGCAGCAGGAAGGTCGCCGAGACGACGAGGCCGAGCGCGATGGCGACGAGCCGGCGCGCGCCGGCCGGCGGCTGCGAGGTCTGCGGAGCGGAGGCGTCGGGAGACGAGCTCACGGCGCGTCGCGCTCCTCGACCGGCGTCGGTGCTGGCGCGGCTTTGTCAGCCGGCACCAGATCGCCGCGCAGCGCGTCGGGCGCGAGCAGCGCTACGCCGAGCAGCGTGAAGGGCACGATGCCCGCCGCGTGCAGCACGAACGCGAACGACGTGGCGCGCGCGGCCGGCACGCCCATCAGCCGCAGCGCCAGCGCGACGAAGTAGTGGTAGGTGCCGACGTAGCCGGGCGACGACGGCAGCGTGACGGCGAAGCCCGAAAAGACGAGCACCACCATCGGCGCCGTCCACGGAAGCTCGAGCCCGAAGGCCCACAGCGTGATGCGCACCGTGACGATGGTCATGACCCAGTAGCCCAGCGTGGCGACGAAGGCGGCGAGCAGCGCGCGCAGCGAGCGCAGCGAGGAGGTGCCGCTGACAAACAGCTCGGCCTTGCGCCGCGCGAACGACGAGATGCGCTCGCCGAGCCAGCCCGTGATGCGCGCCACGAGGCGCACGAAGCCGCTCGGCCAGCGCGCGATGCCGATGATGGTTAGCAGCCCCAGCGCGACGACGGACGCGATGCCGATGATCGCCCCCGTCGGCGGCAGGTCTACCGCCACCAGCGGCAGCAGCGACAGGAACAGCGCCACCAGCAGCAGCAGGTCCATCAGCCGCTCGACCGCCACCAGCGCGAAGCAGCTCGAGTGCGGCAGCTTGCCGTGGTGCGCGAGGTAATGGATGCGAAGCAGCTCGCCGGCGCGCAGGGGCAGCACGTTGTTGCCGGAGAAGCCGAGCATCACCGACTTGAGCAGACGAAAGGAGCGCAGGTCGCTGATCGGCGCGAAGAGCGCGCGCGAGCGCAGCCACTGGGCGCAGAAGCCGAACGTCATCGACGAGATCGACAGCAGCAGCCGCCCCACGTGCACGCGCGAGAGCTCGCGCCAGACCTGCGCCAGGTCGACGCGGCGAAGCAGCAGCACTAGAAACGTGGCGGAGACGCCGAGCCCCAGCACGATGGCGATGGCGCGGCGCGCGTTGAATCGCTTGGGTTCGCGGGTGTTGTCGCTGTCGGGCACGGACGCGCCTCAGTGTATCATCGCTTCATGATCCCGCTGATGCGTCCGCTGCTCGACGACGACGAGGCCGAGGCCGTCCGCCGCGTGCTCGAATCGGGCTGGATCACCCAGGGCCCCGAGGTGGCAGCCTTCGAGCGCGACTTCGCCGCCGCCGTCGGCGCGCCCCACGCTTGTGCGGTCAGCTCGGGCACCGCGGCGCTGCACCTGGCGCTGCTCGCCGTCGGCGTCAGCGCGGGCGACGAGGTGGTGGTGCCGAGCCATTCGTTTATCGCCAGCGCCAACGCCGTGCGCTACTGCGGCGCCGTGCCCGTGCTCGTCGACGTGCGCGAAGACAGCTTCAACCTCGACATCGACGAGGTGGCGCGCGCGATCGGCGAGCGCACGCGCGCGGTGCTTTGCGTGCACCAGATCGGCATGCCCTGCGACCTCGCGCGCCTCGTGCCGCTTTGCCGCGAGCGCGGCGTGGCGCTCGTCGAAGACGCCGCCTGCGCCATCGGCGCCGAGGTTCGCATCGACGAGCGCGGGCGGTTCGAGCGTATCGGCAAGCCGCACGGGGACGTGGCCTGCTTTTCGTTTCACCCGCGCAAGGTCATCACCACCGGCGACGGCGGCATGGTCACGACGGCCGACGCGGCGCTCGACGCTAAGGTGCGAAGCTGGCGAGCCCACGCCGCCAGCGTGGCGGCCAGCGAGCGCCACGGCGCACGCGTGGTCTCGGCGCCGACCTTCGCCGAGCTCGGCTACAACTACCGGCTCACCGATATCCAGGCGGCCATCGGGCGCGTGCAGATCGGGCGCCTCGACGCCATCATCGCGCGCCGCCGCGCGCTCGCCGCGCGCTATCACGCGCTCCTCGCCGCGGTCGACGGGGTCGCGCCGCCGCACGAGCCGCCGTGGGCGCGCAGCAACTTCCAGAGCTACTGCGTGACGCTGCCCGAGCGATGCGATCAACAGGCCGTGCTGCAGCGGCTGCTCGACGCCGGCATCGCGTGCAGCGCCGGCGTGATGAACATCCATCGCGAGCCGGCCTACGCCGGCGGATCGCAGCCGTTTCGCTGCGTCGAAGATGGCCCGGCCCACTGCGGCTGTGCGGGTGCGCGCGACTGCCGCGCTCTGCGCCGTGGCGTGGCCGTCCAGCAGCGCGGCATCATCCTGCCGCTCTACGACGCGCTGACCGACGACGAGCAGCAGCAGGTGGTCGACGCGCTCGCGGCGGCCGTCAGTGCCAGCTAGACACTAGCTGCTAGGCGTCGGGGAGCAGCCCGCTTTCGAGATAGAACTGCCAGGTCTCTTCGACCATCGCGCGCGCGTCGCGCCGCGGGACGAAGCCGAGCTCGTCGCGCGCTCGCGCGTTGCTGTAGCAGCGAAACGAAAAGAGGTTCTCGAGCATCTGGGCGTTGATCTGGCCGGCGGGAAGCCCCAGCCGCGCCGCGACGTGCTCGAGGCTGCCCAGCAGCGGCGCGCCGATGCGATACAGCACGCGCGGCAGCAAGAGCCACGGAGCAGGGCGCGAGACCGTGGCGTTGACCACGCCGAAGAGCTCGCGGTAGGTCAGGTTGTCGCCGCTGAGCAGGTAGCGCTCGCCGCTGCGCCCGCGCCGCCAGGCCGCGATCAGGCCGTCGACGACGTCGTGCACCGAGACCACGCTGGTGCCGCCGGGCGGCGCCCAGAACAGCACGCCCTTGCGCGCCAGCGACAGCAGGTAGCCCGCGTTGAAGGTGCGATCGCCGGCGCCCCACACCGTCGATGGGTTGGCGATCACCGCGCGGCGAAAGCGCGGCGCCGCCTCGCGCACGGCCGCCTCGGCGAGCCACTTGCTGTAGGGGTAGCCGTAGGCGCCGTTGCGCATGCGCTCGGGCAGCACGTCGTGCTCGTCGGCGAGCTCGAGTCGCGGTCGCGGGCCGGTGCAGGTCGCCGCCGTGCTGCAGAACACGAAGTCGGCGACACCGCTCGCCTGCGCCCACTCGAGCAGCGCGCGCGTGCCGCCGACGTTGACGCGCTCGACCTCGGCGAAGTCACCCGCGGCGAACGAGATGGCGGCCGCGAGGTGAAACACCGCGGCGATGGGCTCGTCGGCGGGCGCCAGCGCCTCGAAGCCTGCCTGCAGCACCTGCGCGCCAGCGGGCAGCGGCGGATCGATCTCTCGCGCCGCTCGGCGGCTGACGACGATCACGTGCTGGCCGTCATCGAGCAGTCGCTGCACGAGGTGGCGCCCGATGAACCCGCTGCCGCCGGTGACGAGGACGGTCTCGCTCACTGCGACGCCGAAGGCAGCTTCTTGAAGCTGCTGTCGTGCTTGGTCCACGGGTAGCTGATGCCCGCGGCGGCCAGCAGCAGGATCGTCATGGCGAACATCTTGAGCTGCGTGAGCATGCCGCCGCCCAGCGGCGCGCCGTCTTGCTGCGGGGCGCTCTCTTGTCGCGGCGCGCTGCTGGCGAGCTGCTTGGAAAACCCGATCGTGGTCAGCGCCAGCGCGGCGATGGTGGCACCGACCACCAGCGGGTAGCACAGCGTGGCCCATGCAAGCACGGGCAGGCCCAGCGGCAGTGACAGTGGCACGACCCACGACTGCAGAAACTTGCTGTAGAAGACCACGCGCCAGCGCAGCCGCGTGTCGCCGTAGCGCCCGGCGAAGCGCGCCAGCTCGCGCAGGTTGGCGTGCGCCTTGCGAAACTTGTGGCGCCAGATCGACGCGACCTCTTGCGCGGCGCGCACCTCGAGCACGCGCGGCGCGTCGAGGTAGTAGCTGGCGTAGCCTTCCTTCTGGCAGAGAAACGCGATGTGCACGTCGTCTGCGATCACGTCGGGCGGAAGCGACGTCAGCGCCTCGCGCTTGTAGGCGTAGCAAGCGGCGATGACCACCGACGAGACGCCGCCGCGGCTCTCCAGCCGGCGCAGCGCGTTCTGGTCGCGCCAGAAAGCGGCCTCCTCGGCGAGGTCGGTCTTGGGCTCGACCCAGGCGCCGAGCACGCCCGCGTCGGGCAGCTGCTCGAAGGCGCGCGCGAAGACGAGCAGCGCGTCGGCCGGCAGCTCGGCGTCGCAGTCGGTCTGCACGATGATGCTGCCCTTGGCCTGCTCGAGCGCGTAGCGCAGCTGCTGCGTCTTGCCGCGCTGAGGCGAGCGCAGCACCAGGCTGTGCGCGCAGTCGGCCGTCAGCTGCTCGAGCTTTTCCACGGTGCCGTCGCTCGAGCCGCCGTCGCACCACAGGATCTCGAGCTTGTCGGCTGGATACTGCAGCGCCAGCGTGTTCGCGACCTTCTCTGCGATGATCTCGCGCTCCTCGTAGCACGGCACCAGCACCGTGATGCTCGGCAGCTCTTGCTCGCCGAGCTCGTCGAGCTCGTCGGGCAGCGCCGCGATCGACGGCGCGTCGGCGCCGCTGCGCGCGAGGTAGAAGAAGACGCCTTGATAGGCCCAGAAACAGAGCAGAAGCCACGCGAGCGCGGCAACGAGCACGATCTCGTTCACGACTCTCGTCTCGGTCGCGCCCGCAGCTGCGCCGGGTCGACGGCCTGCACGGTGGTGCGCTCGGCGCGCGCGATCATCGTCGCGATCTCGGCGGCGCGACGGTTGATCGCCGATATGACGATGCCGCACGCGGCGGCGAGCGCGCCGAGGATGAAGGTCCCCGTGGCGACGAGCGCCAGCGGTACGCGGTGCACCAGCCCGGTTCGCAGAAACTCCGCCACCACCACGCCGCCGCAGATCAGAGAGACGCACAACAGCAGCAGCGTGAGGCTGCCGAAGAACGCCAGCGGCCTGTAGTCGCGGAAGAACGCGACGATGGCGAGCAGGATGCGCGTGCCGTCGCGCACGGTGCGCAGCTTGCTGTGGCTGCGCTCGGGGCGCGCGCGGTACTCGACGTCGATCTCTTTGACGGGAAAGCCGCGCACCATCGCCTGCATCGACAGCTCGGCCTCGACCTCGAAGCCGTAGGCGACCAGCGGCGCCTGGCCGAGAAAGTGGCGCGACAGCACGCGGTAGCCGGAGAAGAGGTCGCGCGTACGCATGCCGAAGAGCAGCCTGACCAGCCGCACGAAGGCGACGTTGCCGAAGCCGTGGCCGGTGGGGAAGGAGCCCTCGGCGGCCTGCGTCATGCGCGCGCCGACCACCATCTCGGCGCCGCTGCGCGCCGCGGCGAGCATCTCGGGCGCCCGCTCGGCGGGGTAGGTGTCGTCGCCGTCGACCATGATCACGTAGTCGGCGTGGGCCGCTGCCTCGAAGCCCGTCAGCAGCGCGTACCCTTTGCCGCGCCGCCCCTCGAACACCACGCGCGCCCCGTGCTTGGCGGCCTCTTCGGCGGTCCCGTCGTCGGAGCGATTGTCGACGACCAGGATCTCCGCGTCGGGCAGCACGCGCCTGAAGTCGCTGACCACCTTGCCGATGGTCGTCGCCTCGTCGAGGCACGGGATGACGACGGCGACTTGTTCTTTTTCGCCGACCTTCAGCTCGGAGCTCATCGGCGCCTTCGCGTGGGGAACATGCCGAGCTTGACCAGCTCGGCCTGTGAGATCAGCCGGACCGTTCCGCGGCGCCGCAGCTCGTAAAAGCCTCGCCTCGTCAGTCGGTGCGGGAAGAGCATCTTGGGCTTGTTTCCTAGGTACGGGTCGTTGCGCACGACGTCCTGACCGTACCAAACACTGGCCGGGTTGATCATCACCACCGTCGCCTTCTGCGCGGCGATGTATTCCGCCGTGCGCGCGAAGGGGCCGACCACCGCCTCGACCTGATAGCAGCGCGCCGGCAGCGTGATGGCAACCGCCATGATCAGCGACACGGCGAGAAAGCTCGTGGCGCGCTCGCGCTCGACGCACGACTTGAGGCGCTGCCAGCCCGGGATGGCGAGCAGCACCAGGTTGCCGAGCACCGGGTGAAAGTAGCGATGGCCCCAGCCGTGGCCCTGGTTGTTGAGGAAGAAGAGGTAGAACGCGAGGGTCAGCGCCGCGCTGTAGGCGGCGTCCTTGAGCGGCGTGGGCAGCTCGCGAAAGCGGCCCAGCGCCAGCAACGCCAGCACGCCGGTGGCCACCGAGCCCCAGCTGGCGAGCATCGGCAGCGTGGCGAAAAAGTCGAGCACCTGCCGCGCGCCCGGCAGCCCGAAGGCGGCGGCGGCGGCGGGGCCGATGGTCGGGTTGACCACGCGCGTGGCCCACATCCACAGCACGCTGGCGCCGAGATAGACCAGCGCGAGATAGATCGTCCAAGCCCAGCGACGCTCGCGCGGATAGCGCAGCAAGAACGGCGCGACGAACAGCGCGTGCGGCACGAAGGCGTGGAGCCCCATCGCCACCGTGCCGACCCACGGCAGCGCGAGGCGCCCCCAACGCGACCCGCCCACGTGCAGGCGCAACCACAGCAGGTTGAGCATCAGGTGCGCTGTCATCGTGTAGTCGGACATGGCCACGACGAGAAACTGGCTCGAAGTCGCCAGCAGCAGCGCGCCCACCAGCGGCTGCAGTGTGGCCTGTGGCCAGAGCTTCTTGATCGTGCTGGCCAGCAGCAGCACCGTTAGCGCAGCGAGCAGCGGGTTGAGCAGCGTCGGCACGCCGACGAGCAGCAGGGCCGCGCGCATCGCCGCGTACACCGGCAGGTACGCCGAGCGGTAGGTGTGCGCCGCCGCGTCGTAGGTCACGAACACCGGCCGCGCCGCGTGGCCGAAGCCCTGCCAGGCGGCGGGCAGCTTGGCCTCGAGCTCGCCGTGGGCCAGGATCTTCGACTGGAAGACCACCGTGTACTCGTCCTGGCTGAACGGGAAGTTGTGGTAGACGACGAAGGTTCCGACCCAGCACAGCGCCAGCACCGCGGCGGCGACGCAAAGGACGCTGCGGCGCGCCGGCCAGGCCGTGACGGCGCGCTCGATGCGCTGCAGCCCGCCGAGCGACTGCCCGCGCGAGGTGGCGTACCAGAGCAGGGCGAGCACCACCGCGCTGAAGATCAGCAGCGCCGGCTCGTAGTGTGTGTAAAGGTAGTAGAAGATGTTCAGCTCGCCGCGGTCGGTGCGGTCGAGATCGAGCGCGAACATCAAGGCGGCGCACAATAGCCCCACGCCGCAGGCCGCGAGGACGACGCTCGAAGCGGTCTTCAGCGGTCGGCTGGGCGAGGGCTCCATGGGAATCAATGTGCCATCGCCCGCTGCTTTGTTGAACCGTTGCAGTCGGTCTCCTATACTCTTGTTCGAAGGGTAGCTTACAGTTCGCAGGCGACAGAACCGGCGCGCGCGCGCCGCGAGGGACCACTGTCTTGAAAACCGAGCAAGTCGCTGCCCCCTCCGCATTCTCGCTCGCCGAATATGACTCCTCGCATTTTCGCAGCGAGACCAACAAGCACATCCGCGTCGGGCTGGTCCAGCCGCTGATCCCCGACGGCAACTACCTTCCCAACCTCGGCATCATGTATCTCGCCGCCCGCCTGCTGCAGGAGGGCTTCAGCGTCGAGATCTTCGACGAGAACATCCACGGCGAGATCAGCGCCAAGGTGCGCGCCTACAAGCCGCACATCCTCGGCTTCACCTGCGTCACCGCGGCGGCGCCGGCGGCTGCGCGTCTGGCCGAGCGGCTGCGCGTCGATCTGCCCGACTGTCGCTTCGTCATCGGTGGACCGCACGTCTCGTCGGTGCCCACCGAGACGCTGGAGAAGTTCCCCGTCTTCGAGTTCGGCTTCGTCGGCGAGTGCGAGCTCTCGTTCCCCGCGTTCTGTCGCGACCTCTACGACGGCACGGTCGACCTGCCCAAGGTGTCGGGCCTGGTCTGGAACGACGGCGACGAGGTGCGGCGCAATCTCTCGTCGCGCTTCATGAGCGAAGAGGACCTGCAGCGCGTGCCGTTTCCGGCGTGGCACTTGATCCCCGTCGAGCAGGTCTTCTCCGGCGCGACGCACGGGCTGTTTTCGCGCGGCAAGCGCATCATGCCGATCATGACCACGCGCGGCTGCCCCAACTACTGCGGCTTCTGCGCGCGCGTGATGGGCTTCGAGCTGCGGCGCCGCAGCATCGATCTGGTGCTGCGCGAGATCCAGTGGCTCTACGACACCTACAACATCGACGAGATCTACTTCGAGGACGACACCTTCACGCAGGACATGGAGCGCGCCGAAGAGCTCTTGCAGGGCATCATCGATCTGCGGCTGCCGATCCACGTCAAGTTCGCCAACGGCCTGCGCGCCGACAAGGTCAACCGCCGCCTGCTGACGCTGATGAAGCAGGCCGGCGTGTACTGGGTCGGCTTCGGCATCGAGTCGGGATCGCCGCGCACGCAGGAGGCGATGTACAAGTACCTCGACCTCGATCTGGCCAAGCGCAACGTGCAGCTGGCCAAAGACCTCGGATTCCGCGTCGGCAGCAACTGCATCATCGGCTACCCGGGAGAGACCAAAGAGGACATCGCCGAGAGCATCGAGTACTTCCTCGAGCTCAAGCTCGACAGCATGGCGATCGTCAGCTGCGTGCCGTTCCCGGGCACCACGGCGTGGCAGATCTGCAAGGCCAACGGCTGGTTCACCGAGCTCGCCGATGACTACTCGAACTACTGGTTCGAGATCTTCAAGGTCTCGCCGCTGATCGAGACGCCGATGCTGACCGCGCGTGACCTCTCGCGCGCGATCACGATGGCCTACGTGCGCTTCTACATCCTCAACCCGCCGCGCCTGGCGCGCATCGGCCGGATGTTCATCAAGGGCAAGGTCAACGCGTTCAACCGCTCGGTGCGGCTGCTGCGCGCCAACCTGATGAGCGCGGCCGGCCACAACGAGGCGCGCAGCTAGTGGCCGTTCCCAAGCCAGGCGACGTGCGCGAAATCCGCGTGAAAGACGGCTGCATTATCTGCAAGACGTGCGAGTTCCTCGCGCCGACGCTCTTCGTGGTGCCGGAAAACGAGCTCAGCAGCACGCCGCTGAAGAAGCAGCCCGAGGGTGGAGACGAGCTCGAGTCGCTCAAGGAGGCGATGCGCATGTGCCCGGTGCACGTGATCAGCTTCCGGCGCGACCTGCCCACGCCGCGCCGCCGCGCTGCCGCGGCCGAGACGCCTCGCGAGCAACCACCACCACCGCGGCGGCCAGCGCGCAAGACGCCGTGGGCCGTGGCAGCCATCGCCGGCGTGCTCGACCGCCTGGCGCACCTGCGTGACTGACATGCGACGCAAGCTGCAACAGCTGGCCATCAACACGCGCTACGCCTTCAACCCGCGCAAGCCGCGGCTCGTCGCGCGGCTCGCCTCGGCGGTCACGCAGACGATGGTGCTCGGCCGCCAGCGGCTGCGCTACGTCGACTTCTCCATCGGCTATGCCTGCAATCTGCACTGCCAGCACTGCTTCGCCACCGCGTTGACCCAGCGCGGCAACAAGCGCGTGATGAAGCCCGACGACTACGGGCGCGTGGTGCGCGAGGCGATGGCGCTCGGCGCCGTCAACTTCTCTTTCCAGGGCGGCGAGCCGCTGCTCTTTCATCAGCTCGACGAGATCATCGGCGCCAGCCACGCCGAGCAGAACCTCATCTCGGTGACCACCAACGGCACGCTGCTCGATCCAGCGCAGGTGGTGCGGCTCAAGCGTCTCGGCGTGGACATCCTCACCGTCAGCCTCGACAGCGATGACCCCGCCGAGCACGACCGCTTCCGCGGCAAGGCCGGCGCCTACGACAAGACGCTCGCCGGCATCGAGCTGGCGCGCGCCGAAGGGCTCAAGGTCACGCTCGGCACGGTGGTCACACACGACAGCCTGCATAGCCCCGGTATTCAAGGGCTGCTGCAGCGCGCGATCGAGCTTCGCTGCGTGCTGAACCTGATCATGCCGGTGCCCGCCGGGCGCTGGGCGGGCGACGAGGCCATGCTGCTCACCCAGGACGACCTGGCGTACATCGATCATCTCACGCACGTGTCGCCTTACATCCGCACCGACTTTCAAGCCAACTGGGGCGGCTACGGCTGCGGCGCGGCCAAGGAGATCCTCTACATCACGCCCTATGGCGACGTGCTGACCTGTCCCTTCATGCACATCGCGGCAGGCAACATCTTCGAAGAGTCTGTCGCCCAGGCGCGCGCGCGCGCGCTGGCCAACCCGTACTTCAGCACGTACCACGACACCTGCCTCGTCTCGACCAACCCCGAGTTCATCGAGCAGCACTTGAGCAAGACCTTCGACGCCGAGCACCTCCCGATCCCCTGGGAAGACGCCTTCGGTGGGTCATAGCGTGACGCCGCAACCCAATCCGCCCACCACCGTCGCTCGCCGCCTGCGTTCGCTCGTCGGTTCGGTTCCGCTGGTGGACGTTCCCACGGCGGCGATCGTCGTGCTGATGATCGCCGGCACGCCGCTTCTGGTGTGGGGCACGCATCGCGGCCACGTGCCTTGGTGGGCGGCGTTTCTCGCCGGCACGTACCTGATGAACCTCTCGTTCACCGCCTGGCACGAGCCCGCGCACGGCACGTTCTCGAGCTCGCGGCGGCTGAACTTGATCGTCGGCTGGCTCTCGTCGTTCGCCTCGGTCTATCCGGGCTACTTCGCGCGCCGGCGCGAGCACCTGGTGCACCACAAGTTCGAAGGAACGCAGGGCAAGGATCCGGTCTATCCGCGCATCCAGACCACCTTCTTCGGCTTCCCGCTGCGCATCATGCAGCAGATGTTCAAGCCCGACCCCCTCGACGTGCCGGAGACGTTTCATCCGATCACGCCGGGACAGCGCCTGTCGGACATGATCTCGAACCTGCTGGTGCTCGGCGTGCTCGGCGTGGCGATCGCGCTCGGCTTCTGGCGCGCGCTGCTGGTTGCCTGGATCGTGCCGCGCTTCTTCGTGGTGATGATCCACGCCTACTACATCTGCTTCTTTCCACACCACATCGAAGACGGCGGCTATCGCGTCTACCGCATTCGGCGCGACGGCATATTGCTCAAGCTGCTAACGGTCAACCAACACATGCACGGCATCCACCACAAGTGGCCTTGGATCCCGTGGCACAAGTATCAGCTGGTCAGGCGCGAGCTGGGCGACGAGCTATACAACGAGGACATCGAAGAGGTCGGGCGTCCATTCGAGGCCACGACGTCAGGGGGAACGCAGAGTCGATGAGCAACGTCGTGCTGATAAGTCCGCCGTACGTAAAAGACTACATGCGCAACGCGCGCTGCGACTTCGTCTCGCTGTCGAACAGCTCGTGGTATCCGATCTGGCTCGCCCAGGCGGGCGCCTACATCGAGTCGCGCGGTCACCGCACGCGCATGCTCGACGCCCAGGTGATGGACCTGACCCACGAGCAGGCGCTGCAGCAGATCAGCGACTTCGACGCCGACGTCGTGGTGGTCTATACGGGGCGTCTGAGCGAGGACAACGATATCGAGTTCGGCGACCGCGTGGCGCGCGATGGACTCACGGTGGTCTTCGCCGGCCCCTACACGTCGATCGATCCGCAGTCCGTGCTGAAGAAGGCCGAGCACGTCAAGCTCGCCGTGCGCCGCGAGTTCGACCTGCCCATCGAGGAGCTCGCCTCGGGGCAGGCGCCGGCGGATATCCAGAACTTCGTAATCAAGGATGCGAGCGGCGAGATTACGGCCAACGAGGTCCGCCCGCTCTACAAGACCGAGATCCTCGACACGTTCCCCAACACGACGCCGTTTCTGCACAGACAGGTCGACATCTACCGCTACAAGTCGCCCGAGCTGTTTCCGTTCATGGACGTGATGTCCGGGCGCGGCTGCGCCTGGGGGCGCTGCAACTTCTGTCTGTGGGTGCAGACCTTCGTGCCCGGCAGCGTCTACAACCTGCGCTCCATCGACCACTTCATGGGCGAGTTTGATTACATCGTTAACAGCATGCCCGAGATCCGCAGCGTGATGATCCAGGACGACATGCTGACCAACAAGCGCGCGCGGGAGATCTCGGAGGCGATCCTCGAACGCGGATACGACATCCGCTGGTCGTGCTACGCCAAGCCGAACTCGAAGCTCTCGCGCGAGACGCTGCGGCTGATGGCGCGCTCGGGCTGCCTCAACCTGCACGTCGGCTTCGAGTCCGGCGACGACGACGTGCTCGACAAGATCGACAAGGGCTCCACCGTGGCGCAGGCCAAGGAGTTCGCGGAGATGGTGCACGAGGCCGGGCTGCGCATCCATGGCGACTTCGCCATGGGGCACTTCGGCGAGACCAAGGACAGCATGCAGCGCACGCTGGAGCTGGCGCGCGAGATCAATCCGCACACGGCGCAGTTCCAGCTGATGATCCCGTTCAAGGGCACCAAGTTTCACGACCAGCTCGACGAGGCCGGCGCGTGGTCGAAGAGCGGCGAGCCAACCTACGAGCACATGGGCGGCGCCTCGTCGGAGGAGATTCGCTCGGCGGCCAAGGCGGCCTACCGCAGCTTCTACATCTCCATGAGCTACCTCAAGCGCGTCATCGCCGAACCGCGCGAGTACTTCTTCAACCGCCTCGACCAGTACGTGCGTGCCATCCCGGCCGTGACCTGGCGGCGCTGGCAGAAGTAGGCGCGCCCGTTACTTTCGCGCCCGTTACTTTCGCGCCCGTTACTTTCGCGCCCGTTACTTTCGCGCCCAGAGCGCGAACGAGGGCGCGTTGCCGCGCGCGACGCTGCCGTGGCGGTGGCCGAGCAGCTCCGAGAGCTTGTTGAAGAACGGGTTGAGGCCGCGCCAGTGGTGCTCGACCTGCACCTCGGCGAAGCCCGCCTCGCGCAGGTAGTTGACGAGCGCCTGCGTGTCGATGCCCTCTTCGTGAAGCTCGGTGAGCTCGTAGAGCTCGGCGTTGAGCCGCGAGTCGGCGGCGAGGTAGCGCCGCTTCATGCTGAAGATCTTGCGATAGACAAAGAGCGGGATCGCCCAGCGGCTCGAGAACGTGCCGCACATGTCGTGGTCGCTGTAGAACCAGCCGCCCGGGCGCAGCACGCGATAGGTCTCCTTGAAGACCTCGCGGTGATGCTCGAGGTGGTGCAGGACGGCGAGCGCCGTCACCGCGTCGAAGCTGTTGCTGGCGAAGGGCAGGTAGGACGTGTCGGCCTGCGCTAGCCGCGGCTGCTCGGGCAGCGCCTGGCGCAGCATGCCGTGCGAGATGTCCACGCCGTAGCAGGTGCCGAAGTAGGCCTCGGCCTTGCGCATGACGAAGCCGGTGCCGCAGCCGAGGTCGAGCAGGCGGCCGTCGCGCCTGCCGGCCGAGAGTCGGCGCAGGTTGTCGTCGAGCCACCAGCTGAGGTCGTCGTTGCGCCGGCCGTCGATCGACTCGTAGCGATCGGCGATGACGTCGAAGTAGTATCGGTTGGCTTCGCGGTTATCCATCGTCGTCGCCGGTGAGGTCGAACGAGGATATCACAGGCCAGCTGCACCCCGAGGAGATCCAAGTGCCACACATCGAGCCAACTCAGCAGGCAGGTCGCGCGCTCTTCGAGCGCGGCATCGAAGGGCCCATCGTGATGCTCAACCTGCTGCGCTACCGCGAGCAAGCCGATTACTCGAAGTCCCCTCAGCTGGCACCCGAAGCGCCGATCAGCGGCAAGGAAGCCTACGCGCGCTACATGCAGGCCACGCTGCCGCTGCTCGAGGCCGCCGGCGGCGAGCTCGTGTTCATCGGCGATGGCGGACAGCACTTGATCGGTCCCGCCGACGAGCCGTGGGATTTGGTGCTGCTGGTGCGGCACCGCTCGCTGCAGACCTTCATGTCGTTCGCGACCAACGCCGACTATCTCGCTATCGCCGGCCACCGCACCGCGGCGCTCGCCGATTCGCGGTTGCTGCCCATCGAGCAGCGCTGAGCGCGACCCTCGCGGCGAGCTACTGGCAGGTGTCGTTGATGCAAAGAAGCGGCCCTGGCTTCGGACACGGCTGTCCGGTGCACGGCCCGGGCGGGCTGATCTTGGGGCACAACGCGTCGGCCCATTGCTGTCTGACGACATCGAGCGCCGCTGTCTGCTCGACGAAGCGTGTGCAGGGGCAGTAGAGCCCGGTGTCGACGGGCTTGTCGCACTGCGGTCTGCTCAACGCGCTATTGCAGCTCAGCGCCGCCGGCAGCGCCGCACGGTACTTGCTGTCGATGTCGAGGCACTGCTTGGCGCTCGGCATCACCGTGATCTCGGGCGAGTGATGGCGCGTGATCGACGTGCAGCTGCCGCTGCTGAAGGGGCCGTTTGCAGTGCAGCCTTCGCCGATGTCGATGCCGAGCCGCCACACGCCGCCGCCGAGCGTCATCTGGTGCGAGATCTCGGCCGCGGGCGCGAGCTCGAGGGCTGCGCCACCGGTGCCGCAGATCGCGTCGGGGCCGCTGTCGAACCAGGCGTTGCGCTCGCGATGCTCGCGGTTGAAGGCCGTGCAGTTGTCGACGAAGACGGTGTGGTCGGTGCAATTCGCGAGCGTGACGCGTACCGCGTCGCCCGCGGCGTAGTAGGTGCGGTCGGTGAGCACGACGACGCCGCTGGCCTGCGCGCAGAGCGGCCCGCTGTCGGCGCGCGCATCGAAGTTGCCGAGGTCGGGCGGGAGGCGACTGTCGGCGCTGGCGTCGGCGCCAGGGCCTCGGTCGGCGGTGCTGCCGCCGTCCGCGCCCGTGGTAGCGGGTCGGCCGCCGCAGGCTGCGGCGCTGACGACGACGAGCGGTAGAGCGAGCAGCAGCAGCGAGCGGATGGGTGCGTGTTCGGTCGAGGTGGAGCGCATGACGCCGTAGTTGTGCAATGCGCGTACCGCCACCCGGCAGTGGCGTAGCCAGCGTTTTGCCCCGATCGCTCTCAGATTCCTGACGACACGCGTGACACGCGGGTCGCGCAGCGGGAAATCAGCTGCCCACGCGCTCGCACGCCCGACGTCGACGTCGGCGTCGACCTCAACGCAGCCGAGCGGCGAGCTGGCGCAGCGCGCGTGACGCAGGGAAGACGCGAAGCGCGACGCGCAGCACTTGTCGGGCGGCGGCGGGCTTGCCCAGCGCGAGATAGCACTTGGCGAGGGCGAGCATCAGCGGCTCGCTGGGCGGCAGATGCGGCAAGGCGCGCGCGAGCGCCACCGACGCGCGTGCGAGACCCGCGCGGTCCGAGTCGCGACGCGCGCGCGCGTAGTCGCGGTATGCCGTGATGGCGGCGGCCGCGGCGGGGGCCTCGCGGCGCAGGCGTGCGAGGTCGCGCTCGAGCGGTGCGCCGGCGGCGAGCGCGTAGCGTGGATCGGTGCTGGCGCGCAGGGCGGCGTAGCGCGGCAGGTTGGCGGCACGCGAGGCGCCCGAGACGGCGTAGATGGCGTAGAAGCCATCGAAGTAGCTCAGCGCGAAGCGTCGCCGGCGCGCGCCGAGGAAGGCCGCGATCTTGGCGTCGGCGCCGTCGGCGATGTCCACCATCACCGCGTCGGCGCGGGTGCGCAGCAGCTCGGCGTCGAAGCGGCGCGGGTCCTCGCGCATGGCGAGGTAGTCGCGCAGCGCCTCGGCGCCGAGGTTGTTGCGCGGGTCGATGTAGAGGCGCGCCGCCGGGGTGGCGTAGTAGAGCAGATAGGCGCCGGCGTTGAAGGGCGCCACCAGGCGCAGGCCGCCGCGAGCGTGGCGCGCGAGCCAACGCGCCGCCCGCAGGTGTGTGCGCCCGCGCTGTCTCAGCGGTGACGGCGCATCGCGCAGGCCGATGGCCATCGCGCACAGACACAGCGCGAACGCCGCCAGCGCGCGCAGCGTGCGCGCCCGTGACGACGCGGCGGCGGCGCGGTCGCCGAGCGCGGGGTAAGCGCGCGCGAGGTTGGCGGCGATGGCGGGCGCCGCGAGAAACGCCATCAGCGGCACGAAGCGCAGCGAGACGTGGGCGAGGGCGACGGCGACGAGCAGCTCGAGCGCGGCTCCGGGATGACGCCGGTTGGCGCGCGCGAGCAGCGTGGCGAGCCCGACCAGCGCCAGCGCGTGCAGCGGCAAGCGCAGCGCCAGCGGGCTGTCGAGCGTCGGCTTCCACTCGGCGATGTGCGCGCGATAGAGCGCCCCGTTTTGCAGGTGGTCGAGCAGCTGGTCGTAGCCCGAAAGGCCCGACGGCCCCAGCAGCGGCAGCAGCACGTGCAGCACGCCGAGCGCGGCGAGCATGCCGAGTAGCTGCGCCCGCCGCGGCACGTCGCGGTCAGCGAAGGCAGCGAGGGCGGCGGCGGCGAGGCAGACCCAGCCGAGCACCGCCGACGCGTGCAAGGTGCTCCACAGCGCGCCGAGCGCGAGCAGCGCCAGCGCCGCGAGCCAGCGCCGCTCGGCGCGCCGCTGCATTCGCAAGAGCAGCAGCCCGTAGAGTGGAAGCAGCCAGTACGCGTGCAGATGGTTGCGCGCCGAGAAGCGCGAGAACGACGCCAGCAGCGCCAGCGCGATGACGGCGGCCGCCACCAGCGGCGCCGCGCCGCGCCGCACGGCGAGCAACAGCGCCAGCGTCACGCCGAGGGCGAGCAGCGCGAGCTTGTAGGCCACCAGCGCCGACGCGCCGCCCGCCTTGTCGATGCTGTACAGCACGAGATCGCCGAGCCACTCGGGGTTATTCCAGCGCGCGCGCGGGCGCGAGAAGGTGAGCGGATCGTGACGCGGCGGGCCGCCGTGCTGCGCGATGGCGCGCCCGGCGCCGAGGCGCAGAAGCTCGTCGCTGTCGAAGCGCGCGCGCGGCGTGATGACGAAGAGCGTGCCGAGCAGCAGCGCTATGGACAGCGCGAGCTCGAGGCGAGGGCGCATACGTTCGGGTTAGCAGCGAGCGCCAGTGGGCCTCAGGCCTCGGGCCTCAGGCTTCAGGCCTCGGGTGCAGTCATGCGGGCGATTGGCGTGGCTTCGCTGTGGCGTCGTCGGACTGCGCACGAACGTCTGGGCCACCGCGGTCGGCGTGCGCGTGCCCGCCCGGCATCGGCGAAGCGAGCACTGCGTTCGTGGTCGAGCCCGAGGCCGGAGGCCCAGAGCCCGAGGCCCCGGGCCCACGGCCCCACGACCGTGGAGCGCCGATCGCGAGCACGGTGCGGCCTAGGGGCCCTTATTGATGGTGCAGGTCACGGCCGTGAAGCCGATTCCCACCGACAGCGCGTCAGCCGTGCCGTCGTTGTCCGTGTCGACGTCGGGTGCCAGCACGGCGCCGATGAGCGCGTTGTTCTTGATCTCCGTCGACGTGATGGTGCCGTCGTTGTCGGTGTCGAGGAGGTTGAGGATCAGGTCCTTGGTCGCCTGCGGCACCGACGGGTTGCCCACCGCGTCGTTGGCCAGCGTGGCCATGCCGGGCAGCAGCTTGTTGTCGAGGTCGGCCTGCGGGATGGCGCCGCCGATGATGCCGTTGATGAGGCCCGTGCCGAGAACCTCGGCCTGGATGCGCGCCTTCTCGAGCGTGACGATGGTCGGCAGCGCCGAGATGGGCAGCGGGATGAGCAGCTTGCCGCCCGCGTCGAGCTTGCTTGCGGTGATCGAGCCGGCCAGGCGTGCGTCGGTGGGGCTGTTGGCGCTGATGCCGAGGGTCGCGTTGCCGCTGAAGTTGTTCGACGGATCGCTGTCGAGGTCGCGGCCGAGGTGCGCTTGCACGGTCGCGGCCGCCGCGTTGCTGATGTCGTCGGCGTAGATCTCGAGCAGCAGCAGCAGGGTGCCTTGGCTGAGCACGTCGTCGAGCGTGCCCTGCAGGTTGAGGCCGCCCGACGCGCCGCTGAGCAGCGCGATGATGCCGCCGAGGGCGTTCTTGGGGCCGCTGCCGTCGAGGTCGAGGGCGTACTCGGTGGCCGAGGTCGGCAGCTTGAGCGTGTTGATCACGTCCTGCTGCGCGGGGGCGCTGGTGGGCAGGTCGGGGACCTGGAAGGTGTCGGGCTCGAGGGTGTCGGGCGTGCCGAGGTCAGGCGTGCCGACGTCGGGGTTCTGGCAGGCCGTGTTGTTGGCGCACTCGTCGTCGGCGCAGTCGGTCTTGCCGTCGTTGTCGTCGTCGATGCCGTTGTTGCAGATTTCGCCGCCCGATGACTTGCTGTCGCCGCAGGCGTTGAAAATCGCCGCCGTGAACACCGTCATGCAGACGATGGCCATCCACGCTGCTGCCCGTCTCATTTCCGTACCTCCCAAGTTATGCGCCGCGAGCACGCGGCCTACTGATCAAGCGACGCGCTGCCGCACCCACCCGGCGCGGGGCGACGCACGCGACTGCACAGTGTAGCAGGATGTCGGCAGGGCCGAGGTGACGACGTTTACACCAGCGTGACGCGTCGCGGCAAGAGTGCTATAAGAACGTCCCCAACATTTGTTGGAGAACGACCGCGCGCTTGCCGGAGGACACTTCGCCATGAACCTCTCCTTCTCCCCCGAAGAGCTCGCCTTTCGTGACGAGGTACGCGCCTGGATCGCCGGCGCGCTGCCCGAGTCGATGAAGGCCAAGCTCGATGGCAACTTCAGCCATGACGACTCCATGGCGTGGCACAAGCTGCTCGCCAAGAAGGGCTGGGTCGCGCCGCACTGGCCCGCCGAATACGGCGGCCCCGGCCTCGACAGCACGCGCCGCTTCATCCTCACCGAGGAGCTAGAGCTCGCCGGTACGCCGCAGCTTTCGCCGTTCGGGCTGGTGATGGTCGGACCGCTGATCATGCAGTTCGGCACCGACGCGCAGAAGAAGCGCTTCCTGCCGAAGATCCTCTCCGGCGAGGAGGTCTGGTGCCAGGGCTACTCCGAGCCCAACGCCGGCAGCGATCTGGCGTCGCTGCAGATGCGCGCCGACGACGACGGCAATGGCAACTTCGTCGTCAACGGCCAGAAGACCTGGACCACCTACGCGCAGTACGCCGACTGGATCTTCTGCCTCGTGCGCACCGACAGCACGGTCAAGAAGCAGGCCGGTATCTCGTTCTTGCTGATCGACATGAAGACGCCGGGCATCGACGTGCGGCCGACGCTGACCATCGGCGGCACGCCCGCCTTCTGCGAGACGTTCTTCGAGAACGTCGTGGTGCCCAAGGAGAACCTCGTCGGCCCGCTCAACGCCGGCTGGACGCTGGCCAAAGCGCTGCTCGGTCACGAGCGCACGCTGATCGCCGCCGTGGGCGCCTCGCGCCGCGCCCTGCGCCGCGTCAAGACCATCGCCGCGCGGACCGCGCTCGATGGCGATCATTCGCTGCTCGACGAGCCGCGCTTCGCCGACCGCGTCGCGCGCCTCGAGGTGCGGCTCAAGGCGCTGCAGATGGCCAACTACCGCGCGCTGGCGAGCGCCCAGCTTGGCCACGCGCCGGGCGCAGAGTCGTCGATCCTCAAGCTGGTGGGCTCGGAGATCCTGCAGGACTGCTTCGCGCTGGCGATGGAGGCGATGGGGCACAACTCGCTCACCTGGTTCAACGATGGCGTGGTCGCCGACATCGAGGCCTTCGTGCCCAACGCGTGGGCCTACACGCGCGCCACGACGATCTACGGCGGATCCAACGAGATCCAGAAGAACATCATCGCCAAGTGGATCCTCGGTCTCCCCGCGGCCGGCAAATAACAGGAGCGACACGTGGACTTTCAACTGACTGAAGACCAGAAGCTCCTGCTCGACACGGTCAAGGGCTTCGTACGCAAGGACTCGCCGGTGTCGCGCGCGCGCGCGCTGATGGGCGAGATCACCGAGTCGGGCGCGGCGCCGGGCGCCGACGACATCGGCTTCGAGCGCGCCGTGCTGGCCAAGATGGGCGAGCTCGGCTGGCTCGGCGTCGGGCTGCCCGAAGACGTAGGCGGCTTCGGCGGTCGTTTCATCGACGTCGCGCTGATGCTCGAGGTGCTCGCCTCGACGCTGACGCCCGAGCCGGTGACGGCGGCCTACCTCGGGGCGCGCGCGGTGTCCGAGCTCGGCAACGAGGCGCAGAAGGCGCGCTGGGCGGCGCCGGTGGTGGAAGGCAAGTCGCTGCTGGCGTTGGCGACCGCCGAGCGCGAGCGCCGTTTCTCGCCGCTGCCGGCCAGCACCAAGGCCAAGCGCGACGGCGACGGCTGGATCCTCGACGGCGAGAAACGTTGGGTCGTCGCCGGCAACGCGGCCGACGCCTTCATCGTCAGCGCCGTGGCCGACGGCGGGCCGCTGCTCGCCATCGTCCCGCGCGACGCAGAGGGTCTCGCGGCGCGGGCCGTCTACACGGTCGATGGCCGGCGCGCGGCGATGCTGACGCTCTCCGGCGTGCGCGTCGACGCGCAGCACGTGCTCGGCCACGGCGACAAGACGGGCGCGACGCTCGACCTGCTCGCCGATCTCGGCGCCGCGGCTTGCTGCGCCGAGGGCGTGGGCGTGATGAAGGCCGTGCTCGACATGACCGGCGAGTACCTCAAGACGCGTCAGCAGTTCGGCGTCAAGATCGGCTCGTTTCAGGCGCTGCAGCACCGCGCCGTGGACATGTTCGTCGAGTGCGAGCTGTCGCGCTCGTCATCGATGATGGCGAGCCTGCTGGTGGACGACGCCGAGAGCGTCGACAAGCGGCGCGAGGCCGTCTCTGCGGCAGCCGCGCAGGTCATTCGCGGCGGGCGCTCGGTCACGCAGCAGGGCATCCAGCTGCACGGCGGCATCGGCATCACGCACGAGGCCGACGTCGGGCTCTACTTCAAGCGCTTCCAGGCGCTGGCCACGCTCTTCGGCGACGAGCACTACCACCTCGGCCGTCTGATCGCGCTGCCGACCTTCCGCGAAGGCGTGGCAGCGTGAGCGGCCTCGCGCCGCGCGATCGCCTCGTGGCGGCGCTCGACGTGCCGGACGCCGCGCAGGCGCGGGTGTTGGCGCGCACGCTGGCGCCGCACGTCGGCGTGCTCAAGGTCGGGCTCGAGCTCTTTATCGCCGAGGGGCCAGCGCTCGTGCGCGAGCTGGCCGAGCTGCGCCCGATCTTTCTCGACCTCAAGCTGCATGACATCCCCGCCACCGTCGCGCGCGCGGCGGCGGCGGCAGCGCGGCTCGGCGTGCGCTGGCTGACCGTGCACCCCGGCGACGAGGCGGTGCGTGCGGCCGTGCAGGCCGCTCCCGACGTGCGCCTGCTGCTGGTGACG
>JAGQIK010000457.1 GCA_020431405.1 Myxococcales bacterium | reverse complement strand
GGCGCCAGCGCGAGCGGCAAGAAGGGCGGCAGCCCGACCCGCGTGGCGATGCGCAGGGCGCGAGTGCGCAAGCGTCGCGCCAAGGCCAAGGCGACGCACGGCAAGTCGGCGCCCGTCGCGAAGGCGTCGCCGCCGCCCAAGGCCACGGCCGGCGCGGCCGCGCGCTCGGCCAAGCCCGGTGGCAAGAAGGACTCGCTCAACGCGCTGATCGACGGTGCGCTCGGCGGCAAGGCGCCCGCGGCGCCGAAGAAGGCGGCCTCGAAGGCGGCAGCGCCCGATCCCTCGCTGCCGAGCCAGCTCAACATGAACCAGATCCGCACCGTGATGCGCAAGATCCGCGGTCGCGTGCAGGGCTGCTACGACAAGTTCCAGATCGAGGGCAGGGCCACCGCGCGCGTGCAGATCGCGCCCAGCGGCCGCGTCAAGAGCGTCGTCATCAAGGGCAAGTTCTTCGGCACCGACACGGGCAACTGCGTGGCCAAGGCCGTGCGCGGGGCGCGCTTCCCGAAGTTCAGCGGCAAGATGATGACGATCAAGTACCCGTTCTTGTTGCAGTAGCAGAGCATCGCAAGAAGCGCGCAACCTCTCGCGCGTGGCATCGATAAGGGCGGCGACTCGCAGGAGAAGCCGCCCATGTCGATCAAGGCCGCCGTCCGCGCCAACGCGCCACGCCGCGCCAGCACCAAGCAAGCCCGCCCCACGCCCAACCGCTCCACCCGCCGCTTCAGCCTCGACGCGCCCCAGCCGCGCCCCGCTGACGTCGCAACGCCCGCGACGCCGTCGCCGTCGCCGTCGGCGTCGCCGTCGGCCCCATCGCGGGTGCTGCGGGCGCTGTCCGAGCTCGAGCACGAGCGCGCCAAGCTCGACCGCGTGATCGCGCGCGCCACGCGCGGCGGCACCTTCAGCCCCGCCCAGCTGCTCGCTCTGCAGGCGCAGATCTATCGCCTCAGTCAGGACATGGAGATCACCAGCCGCGTGCTCGATCGCAGCGTCGGAGCGCTCAAGTCGGTGCTCTCGATGCAGGTCTGAGGTTCAGTGGCGTTCGAGGCAGGTGACCGGTTTGCGTGTTTGACCTCGAAGCGCAGACTCGGCCACACTGACGCCGTGACCTTCGCGCCGCGATACCTGGCTCTGGCCCTGCTCGTGCTCGCGCTCGGCGGCTGCCGCGCAGAGATCGTGCACGACCTCGACGAGCCGCAGGCCAACCAGATCCTCGACGTGCTCAACCGCCGCGCCATCGGCGCGCGCAAATCGCGCGTCACGCGCGGCAGCGCGGCGACCTACACCGTTAGCGTCGCGCGCGGCGACGCGCCTCGCGCCTGGCGCGTGCTGCGCGAGCACAACCTGCCGCGCCCCAAGACCAAGGGCGTGGGCGAGCTGTTTGGCAACGTCGGCCTGGTGCCGACCGCCACGCAAGAGCGCGCGCTGATGCACCAGGCGCTCGCCGGCGAGCTCTCGCGCACGTTGCAGCGCGTCGACGGCGTGCGCGACGCGCGCGTGCACGTGGTGCTCCCCGAAAAGAAGCCTTTCGCCAGCGGCGACAGCAAAGCGCCCGAGCCGCGCGCGTCGGTGCTGCTCAAGGTGGGCAAGCACGCGCCGCTGACGGCGGGCGAGGTCAAGCGGCTCGTCGCCGGTGCGGTCGACGGGCTCGACGAAAAGCGCGTCTCGGTGGTGATCGTCAAGGCGCCTGCGGCCGCCGGCGGCAAGCAGCACGAGGCGCCGCGGCTCGCCTCGGTGGGGCCCTTCGACGTGGCACCTGGATCGCGCGGTCCGCTGCTGGCGACGCTGATCGCGCTGCTGGTGCTGCTCGGCGCGATGGTCGTTCTTGCGCTGCTGGCCCTGCGGCGCGCGCGGCGCGCTCGTGACGAAGCGGCCAGCGCCGCGGCAGCAGCCCCCGGGGCCGGTCGCACCGATCCGCGCGGCACCAGCGGGGCGGGCTTCAGCGTCGACCTCGACTCGAGCCTCAGCCTCGTCTCGCGCGCGGTCGGCCGACCCACGGTGGGCGGCGCCACGCGCTCGCGTCACGAGCGCTAGCCGAGCTTCGCGCACGCGCTACGGGTCGTTGAACGCCCGGCCGACGCGCTTGGTCAGCAAGCTGATGGCGCGCGCGTGCAGCCGCGACGCCCACGACTTGGACAGCCCCATCTTCTTGCCAGCGTCGACCATCGACAGGCCGCGGTAGTAGACCATCTGCAGCAGCTGACGCTCCTTGTCGGGCAGCGTCTGCAGCGCCTCGCGCACGGCGCTGGCCTTGCGCTGGTCGTCGATGGCCTCGTCGGGCGAGGCCGCGTTCGGATCTCCGATCTCTTCGAGGGTGCCGGCGTCTACGCAGGCGACGAAGATCGTCGCGACGTTGTCGAGGGCGTCGGCGATCTGGTGCAGCTTGGCCTTGGTGTCGCCGCCGCTGGATGCGCTGGCGGCCGGGTCGCGCTCGAGGCTGTTCTCGAGCAGGGCGTTGGCGCCGTCGAGATAACGCGCGTACTCGCTGCTGCTGAGCCAGCCGGACTTGCGCAGCCCGTCGAAGATCGCGCCGCGCACGCGGTAGTAGGCGAACGTCGTGAAGGCGGCGCCGCGGGTGGGGTCGAAGCGCTGCGCGGCCTCGACCAGGCCGCTGTAGCCGAGGCTCTGCAGCTCCTCGAGGTCGAGGTTGTGTCCGCCGATCTGAGTGCGCAGCTTCGCCGCCAACGCGCGCGCGTAGTCGAGGTGTTTTTCGACCAGCGCGTCGCGTTCTGCGGTGCTCAGCATCGTTGATTCAATTCGCCGCGGACGACCGCTCCGCGGCCAGCGAGATTGCGCGACAAATCGTCGCGGTGGCTGCGCGGCCGCTTGCCTTTTTGGCAATCGAGCTGCGCGGCGGCCTAGCTGCGGACCTTCTCCAGGTAGGCGCGCAGGACGTTCTTGCGTTCCTCGTCGAGGTCGATGAAGCGGATCCCCATGTCGCGCGGCGGCTCGCGGTTGACCCACACGACCTCACCCTGCGCGGAGACCATGGCGTCGAGATCGGGGAAGTTGATCACCACGTCGACGATGGTGCCGAGCTCCTCTACAGCCGCGGTTTGGATGCACATCCCGCCGAGGCTGATGTTTTCGATGCGGTGGTAGAGCAGGATCTCGGACCCGCTGTAGTCGACGTAGGCGGTGACCTCGAAGCGCGGAAACTCGCGCTGCTCGTCGCCCGCGTCGCCCGTCGCGGCCTCATCGGATGGGTGGTTTGTCATGGTCGCGGACCATGATACCTCGGCCTCGCCGCGACTGCGAGTCGCTCTGGACTCGCTTGGCATGCTGCGTGTATATCGTGTTCGCCATGGTCAGAACACTCGCGCTCACGCTGCTGCTCCCGCTCGTCGCTCCGCTTGTCGCCTGCAACAAGGACAAGCTGATCCCCAATACGCCGCTCAAGGACACGAAGCTCAATCGCGAGATCGTGCGCGTGCTCGAGCGGTACCGGCGCGCGATGGAAAAGCGCGACGCCGCGACGATCCTGTCGATGGTGCACCCGACCTATCAAGACAACAGCGGCGGCACCGAAGCCCAGTACGACCTCGACTTCGAGCGCGTCAAAGGCTTCCTCGTCGACAAGTTCAAGCGCGCCACGCGCGTGCGCTTCCGCATCGAGTACCAGCGGCTGACCTCGCGGGGCCGCGAGGCCAAGGTCGACACCTGGATCGACGCCACCTTCGTCTACGAGCACCCCGGCGCGCCACCGCGCTGGCGCCGCTACACCGACTACAACCGCTACACACTGCTCAAGGACGGGCCCACCTGGCGCTTCATCTCAGGTCTGTAGCGGTGGGGCTGTAGCCTTGCAGTAGACGAAGTAGCGCTCCGTGCGTGCAGCGCGCGCGACGAGGCCGTGCGCAGCGAGCTCGGCCTCGAGCTCGGCGGGCGTGTCGTAGCGTTTGACGATCTCGAACTGCCTGCCGTCGTCGAGCTGCCGCAGCTGAAGCTCGCCGCGTTGCACGTCGCCAGGCGGCGCCGAGCGCGACGGCCGCGCGCTGTCGACAATCGCGACGACGCCGCCGGGCGCGACCGCGCGCGCTACCTTGCCGAGAAACTCGGCGCGACGCGCGGCCGGCACGTGCGATAGCCAGAACGAGAAGCTCACCGCGTCGTAGCGCTTGCCCTCGATCGGCTGCCACTCGAATACGTCGACGACGCGATGCTCGACGCGCTCTGCGAGCCCGGCGCGCTCGAGGCGCTGGCGCGCGATCGCCACGGTGGCCGGCGCGGCGTCGAGCACAGTCACGCGCTTGGCCAGCCGCGCCAGCTGCACGGTGAAGTTGCCGGTGCCGCCAGCGATCTCGAGCACGCTGTCGACCTCGCCGATGGCCTCTACGAGCCAGCGATGGACCTCGTCGACCTCGGCAAACCAGCGCGCGTTGGCTTCAGCGCCGCAGTCGTAGCGCCCGCGCCGCTGCCACCAGTCGTCGTACTCGGGGGCGCGCGCCTCGTAGTACGTGCGCTGCTCGCCGAGCACCGCCGAGAGGTCGTCGTTGGTGCGCTTCACGTTACCGCTGCGCTCCGACCGCCGTAGGGTTGTTTGACAGGTGCCGACTAGGCATGATGTCGTCCTCGAGAGCAGATGAAGATCTATACCAAAATCCTGATCGGCATGGCTGTCGGTGTCGTCGTTGGCTTCACGCTGGGGCCCAACTCGGCGCTGCTGACCCACGACCTCATCGAGGTCACTAATCCGGCGAG
This sequence comes from Myxococcales bacterium, assembly GCA_020431405.1. Taxonomy (GTDB): domain Bacteria; phylum Myxococcota_A; class Polyangia; genus JAGQIK01. The sequence continues at coordinate 14,440 of JAGQIK010000457.1, read as the reverse complement.
AGTGAAGCTGCTCGACGCGCCGGGAGGCACTTCGAAGGGCATCGCGCTGCCGCCGTCGCATCACCCTGGCGTGCCGCCCATCGAGCTGCGCATCCAAGAGCAGCGCCACGCCGGCAAGAGCCTCTACTACCGCGTCAAGATCAGCGTCGAGAAGCGTCTCGCGCTGCGCGACCCCAACGGCAGGCTCAAGCCGGGGCAAGAGCTCGAGGGCTGGGTCAAGGCCGACGGCCTGCCCGCAGCGATGAGCGCCTTCGGCACGCAGCTGGTCAGCTGGCTCGATCCCATCGGACGGCTATTCCTCAAGTTGATCAAGATGGTCATCGTGCCGCTGGTCTTCGCCTCGCTGCTCGTCGGCGTGGCGTCGCTCGGCGACGTGCGCAAGCTCGGCCGTCTCGGCGGCAAGACGCTGGGCTACTTTCTGCTCACCACCGTGCTGGCGATCTCGATCGGGCTGGCGCTGGCCAACATCATCAAACCCGGCAACTTCGTCAGCCCAGAAGACAAAGAACGGTTAGTGGCGCAGTACTCGGGCGCCGCCAAGCAGAAGACCACCTGGGCCGCCGAGCAGCCGAGCGCCGTCGACAACCTGCTCGCCATCGTGCCCGACAACCCGATGAAGTCGCTGGCCGGCGGCGACATGCTGCAGATCATCTTCTTCGCCGGCATCCTCGGCATCGCGCTCACGCTGTTACCGCAGGACAAGACACGCGGGCTGGTCGGCGGCTTCGAGGCGATAAACGACGCGATGATCGTCGTGGTCAACGGCATCATGAAGGTGGCGCCCTATGGCGTGCTGGCGTTGGTGGCCAAAGTCGTGGGCCAATCCGGCGTCAGCGTGCTCAAGGCGCTGGCGATCTACTCGCTGACAGTGATGGGCGGTCTGGTGCTGCACACGGTGGCCGTCTACACCTCGGCGGTTCGCTTCTTCGCCAAGATCAAGCCGGTCGACTTCTGGAAGGCGGCCCGACCGGCACAGCTGATCGCGTTTTCAACGTCGTCGTCATCGGCGACGCTGCCGGTGACGATGGACTGCGCCGAGCGCGGGCTCGGGGTCAGCAACCAGATTACGTCCTTCGTGCTGCCGCTGGGCAGCACCGTCAACATGGACGGCACGGCGCTCTACCAGGGCGTGGCCGCGGTCTTCATCGCGCAGGTCTTCAACATCCACCTCACGCTCGGCGACCAGCTCAACATCGTGCTGACGGCCACTTTGGCCTCCATCGGCGCCGCCGGCGTGCCGGGTGTGGGCATGATCACGCTCGCGTTGGTGCTGACGTCCATCGGCGTGCCCACCGTTGGCGTGGCGCTGATCCTCGGCGTCGACCGCATCCTCGATATGTTCCGCACCGCGGTAAACGTCACCGGCGACCTGTCTGCCACCGTGATGGTCGCCGCCACCGAGGGTGAAAACCTCTCCTATCGCGAGTTCTCCCTCGACGAGCGCGAGCGGCGCAGCGATGAAGATGGTGGCGCCAGCAGCAGTGACGCCGACGCCGCCCCGCGCACCAAAGAAGACGCCAGTTGAGCAGTCGGCGCGCGATCGCCGGTGTCATCGTAAATAGCAACGCCCGCCGCGTGCAGCGCGACCGCAAGCTCGTCGCACGCCTCGCCGCCATCGGCGACGACGTCGAGGTGCGCATCACCGACAGCGCGGCGGCCGTCGAGGACGAGCTGAGACGCTTCCGCGAGCGCGACGTCGCGGTGATCGGCGCGTGCGGCGGCGATGGCGCGACCAGCGCCGTGCTGAGCGCGATGATGCGCGTCTACGCCGGAGCCGACGCCGACGAGCTGCCGGCGCTCGCCGTGCTACCCGCTGGCACCATGAACACCGTCTCGCGCAACCTCGGTGTGCGCGGGGCTCCGGCGCGCATCCTCGGCGAGGTCATCAAGGCGCGCCGGCTGGGCCACAAGGAGGCGCGCGTGCGGCCGAGCACCGTCGTGCTGCACGCCGACGCCCTCGAGCAGCCGCGCCACGGCTTCATGTTCGGTATGGTGATGGCGGCGCGCTTTCTCGAGGCCTACTACCAGCGCGAGCCTGGCGTGCAGACCGCGGTGCGGCTGGCCTTCGAGGTGCCCGCGTCCGCGCTGGCTGGCAGCGAGCTGGCGCAGCGTATGTTCGCGCCGGCGGCGCTGCGCATCCGCGCCGACGGTGAGCCGCTCGAAGCGCCCGCCGGCTACAGCCTCGTCGTGGGGTCGACGGTGCGCGACATCGGGCTCGGGCTCAAGGTCACCTACCGCGGCGACGAGCGGCCCGATCGGCTGCACCTCGTCGCCAGCGGGGTGAGCGCCGCCGAGCTGACCAAGAGCTACCACCGCGGCTTTCTGGCGCGCGCGCTGTCGACGGCGCCCGAGCACCACGACCGTCTCGTCGAGCGCGTCGAGATCGAGGTCGAAGGCGAGCACGACGAGCCCTATATGCTCGACGGCGAGCTCGGCCGCGCGCGCGCGCTCGAGCTCTGCATCGGGCCGCGCGTGGAGGTTTGCAGACCATGAGGCGCTGGCCGCTGGCGCTGGCGCTCGCGTCGCTCGTCGTCGCCGCGGCGCCCGTGCGGCAGGCGCTGGCCCAGCCGCGCGGCTTCGTGCGCGTCGAGGGCACGCGCTTTGTCGCCGACGGAAAGCCGTTCTACTTCGTCGGCGCCAACCTCAATGTGATGCACGGCCACAAGGCGCGCGCGTGGGCGGCGCGCACCATCGCCGCGGCAGCGCGCGACGGGCTCACCGTGGGACGCATCTGGGCGCTCGGCGAAGGGCTCGCCGAGGCGCCCGAATGGAAGCGGCGCGACATCATCTTTCGCGCCGGCCCCGACGGCTGGCAGAAGCGCGCCTACGCGCAGCTCGACCGCGTGCTCGCCGAGGCGCGCCGCCGCGGGTTGCGGTTGATCGTCACGCTCTCCAATCGCTGGTCCGACTACGGCGGCGTGCCGATGTATCTGCGCTGGGCCAAGGATCGCGCCACCGAGGACTACGGCTACATCGACCGCTTCTACTCGACGCCGCAGATCGAGCGCTGGTTTCGCCAGCACGTGATGCGCATCGTCGAGCGCACCAACCGCATCACGGGCGTGCGCTATCGCGACGACCCGACGATCATGGCCTGGGAGCTGATGAACGAGATGAGCGGCACGCCCGAGGCCGCCGCGCGCCGCCGCGCTTGGTTTCAGCGTATGGCGCGCGCCATCCGCGCGGTAGACAAGCGCCACCTCATCGTGCCGGGCCTCATCGGCTACAACCTGCAGGTCGAGCGCGCGCAGTGGGTCGCCATGTGCCGGCTGCCGGAGGCGAGCTTCTGCGATCAGCACATCTATCCCGAGGAGAGCAACCGCAGCCGCGGTCTGGCGAAGATGCGCAGCTTCATCGACGACCGCGTGCAGCTCGCGTTTCACGTGGTGCGCAAGCCGCTGATCTTCGGCGAGTACGGTTTCGCCGACGCTGGCTCGGCGCTCAAGCGCGCGCGGCTGCACGCGCAGTTTCTGCAGCGCGTCTTCTACGACGGCGCGAGCGGCGCGCTGGTCTGGATCTACCAGCCATCGCTTCACTGGCGCAGGCGCTACGGTGTGTTGGTCGACAAGCGGCAGCACCAGCCCGTGCGGCGCGCGCTGGCGCGAGCGGCGGCGCGCATCAAGCGCCGCCTGCCGCGCCCGCAAAACCCGCGCATCCGCCCCGAGCAGGGGGAGCGGCCGTTGGCGCCGACACACCTGCTCTCGCGCAAGCGCGCCGCACCGCATCGTGGCTGGCGTGACGGCGCGCTGGCGATCCCCGTCGACCAGTACGCGGCCGCCTACTTCGAGGTCGCGGGCAGCTGGGATGGCGGCGTGCTCGTACACGCCTACGGGCGGCGCACCGGCTGGTTCGAGTACCGCTTTGTCGGGCCGCCCAAGCTGCCGCGCTCGCTGACGGTGCGCGCGCGGCTGTCGTCGGAGTATCCCGGCGACGTCGCGCCCCCCAACGGCTACTCGCTGGTGGACGTCACCCTCGACGGCGTCGTGATCGGCCGCATCAAGGTGCGGCCCGACAACGGGGTGGGGCGCTGGTATCGCGTCGTGGTCTCCGACGCGGCGCTGCTGGCGAAGCTCGCGCGCCGCGGCGTGCACCGCCTGCGCTTGTCGGTGGCGGCGGGGCCCTACGCCAACGGCGTGGCGGTTTACGGGCGGGAGACGCCGCTCAACCGCGAGCCGGTCAACGACCCTGGGCCGATGCAGATCCTCGCGCGCTAGGGAGCTAGGGCGTAAACGGGACGCCGACGATCTCGTCGGCGCCGCTGATGTCGTTGCGGATCACGGCGGTGGCCGTCTGGCCGGCGCAGATCACGTCGGGCAGGCTCTGCGTCGCGGTGGTGGCGTAGATGATGCGGTTGTTGAACGCCTGCGAGCCTTCCAGCGCGCCGCTGCTGTTGACCGTCTGGCCGTAGATCGTCGTCGAGCTGTGGCGGCTGTCGCGCCAGGCGACCACCCAGCGGCTGCCGCAGTAGGTCACGCGCGGGCGGTACTGCGAGCTGGCGACGGTGCTGATGGCGAAGTTGGCGCCGCTGAGGGTGCCGCTGCCCGTCACGCGCTGGCCATAGACGTCGTAGTTGGAGCTGCGGTAGTCGTCCCAGACCACCAGGTAGCTGCTGCCGCCATAGATCGCGTGCGGCTGGTACTGGTGGCCGGTGGCGGAGCTGATGGCGAAGGGGTTGCCGCTCATGGTGCCGCTGGTGGTCATCACGCGGCCGTAGATGTCGTAGTCGGTGGCGAGGCGGCGGAAGACGACGAGGAAGCTCGAGCCGCTCGAGGCGATCTCGGAGTAGTTGTCGTTCTGCGCGCCGTCGGTGACGGTGCGGATGCCGCCGTAGAGCGCGCCCGTCGAAGCGGTGACCATCTGCACGTAGACCACGTCGGCCATGGTGCCGGACTCGACGAAGCTCACCGCGTAACGCGAGCCGGCGTAGGCGGCGCCGATGTCGCGCTGGCTGGTGGTGGTCGAGCTGCGCAGGGTGATCAGGCCGCCGTTGGGTGATCCGGTGGACGTCAGCCGGCGGCCGTAGACCTTGTAGCTGTAAGGCGAGGCGGTACCCTCGCGCACGGCGAAGGCCACCAGGTAGCCCGAGGCGTCGCTGGCCAGCGCGAGGTAGCCGTAGATCGTCCCGCTGGTGGTGGGCTGCGAGTGCACCGTGTAGACAGAGCCGGACTTGGCCGTCGCCGTGATGCGCTGCGCGCGGATGTAGTAGATCTGGTTCGTCGAGTCGTACTCGCGCCAGGCCACCAGCGCGCTGCTGGTGCTGACGGCTGCCGAGCGTACGGGGTCGTAGAGGTTGGGCGCCGAGCGCACGACGAAGGCGCCGTTGTCGACGATGTCCTTGCCGTCGCAGTTCTGGTCGGTGGTGTCGAAGGGGATCTCGGCGGCGCCTGGGTTGATGTTGGCGTTCATGTCGTCGCAGTCGGTTCCACCCGCCTGCACCGCGTCGTAGCCATCTTTGTCGAAGTCGACGAGGTCCTTGCCCGAGCAGTCTTGATCGATGCCGTCGTAGGGCGTCTCGGTGGCGCCGGGAAAGATCGTGTTGTCGTTGTCGTTGCAGTCGCCGCCGCCGAGCTTGGAGAAGCCGTCGCCGTCGAGATCGTCGTCGGGGGTCTGCGTGTTGCAGTCGTCGTCGATCATGTTGTAGGGCACCTCGGTGGCGCCCGGGTTGACGTCCTTGTTGTTGTCGTCGCAGTCGCCTTGGTTGGGCGAGTAGCCGTCGCCGTCCTGGTCGAGGTTGCTGCACACCAGGTCGCTGCCGTCGCAGTTCTGGTCGATGTTGTCGCCGCAGATCTCGACGCCGGCAGGATTGATCTTGTTGTCGGTGTCGTCGCAGTCGCCCTGATTGGGCGTGTAGCCGTCACCGTCGCCGTCGACGTCCCTGGGGTCTTTGAAGGTGTCGACGCTGAGGTCGCCGTCGCCAAGGGCGCCGTCTCCGCCGTCGCGTGTCGGCGCGGTGCCGGCGCAGCCCAACGCGAGCAGCGCCAACGCGAGTGGCACGCCGAGAAAGCGTAAGCGAGACATACTGCTACATTCTAGCCTACTAGCGGCTCTGCAGCACTTCGAAGCGCTCGCTGGGGCTGTCGCCGCCGGCGACGAAGAGCACGCCCGGCGCGAGCCGCAGCACGGTGGTGGCGCCGCGCGCCGTGGCGAGCTCTGTGCTGCCGGCGGGGGCGAAGCCGTCGCTGCTGATCAGCTCGACCTTGGCGCTCGGGCCGGAGGCCGTGCGCCCACCGAGCACCACCAGGTCGCTGCCGAGCAGCGCGACGTGGTGGCCGGCGCGCCCTTCGGCGAGCACGTCGGTGGCGCGTTTGGCCGAGCGATCGGCAGGGTCGATGAGCCACGCGTCGCGACTGAGCGTGCCGTCGCCGTTGCGCCCGCCGATCAGCACGAAGCGGCCGTCTGAGAGCGGCGCCACGGCGCAGCCGTCCTCGGGCGCACCGGCGCCGAGGTCGACGATCTCGCTGCGGCCGAGCTCGCCGTCCCACAGCTCGACCAGCGCGTCGCCCGGGCGCTGCCCGCCAGCGACGAGCACCGAGTCGCCGATGGACGCTACGCCTGGGCCCGCGCGCGCGGCCCGGGCGCCGGTGCTGAGCGTCTGCAGGCGCGGCGAGACCTGCGGCGCGCCGGGGTCGAGCCGCAGCAGCGAGTCGAGCGCGGTGCCGCTTCCGTCGACGCCGCCGACGACGAGCCAGCGCCCGTCGGACAGCAGCGCCATCGACGCGTCGGCGCGGCGCAGCGAGGCGTCGAGATCGTCGTCGATGGCGCTCCAGCTGAAGCCGTCGTAGCGCAGGATCGTCTGCGCCAGCGCGCCGCCGGCCTGCCTCCCGAGCAGCACCAGCGCGCAGTCGCCGCCGCAGCTTGCCGCCAGCGCGCCGGCGCGCGCCTCGGGCAGCTCGCGCAGGGCGCTGCTTTTGTGCACGAAGAAGTCGTAGAGCGCCACGCGGCGCGAGGGCTGGCCGGCGCCGTCGAGCCCGCCGGCGAAGAGCAGCCCGAGGCTCGGCACGATGGCGGCGGCCGGCGCCGAGGTGGGCTGCTCCCAGCGCGCCGCGAGGGTCGAGGCGGCGCCGGCGCGCGTGACGAGCACGCTGAAGGCGTCGTCGCGCGGGCGCAGGATCAGCGGTGGTGTCTCGCCGCGCGCGACCACGTCGCTGCCGCGCAGCCCTTCGAGCACCACGCTGCTGACGTTGTAGCCGTCACCGGAGATCTCGATGGTGCGCTCGATGCTGAACGAGCCGTCGCCGCCGGCAGGAACGTCGAGCACTTCTTCCACCGCGGGGCTTTGCAGGCGCAGCCGCACGCGCTCGACGCCATCGAGCGGATCGGGCCCTTCGGGCAGCACCACCGAGAGGTCGAGCACCGATGGGCTCGGGCAGCCCGACAGCGACATCACCAGCAGCGCGGCGATGGCGGCGAGACGTGTCATTCGAAGAAGGCTCTGCCTGGCTTTGCAAGTCAACTGCCGACCCCGAGCACGCGCAGCAAGTCCGCCTCGCTCGCGCCGGCGATGCGCACCAGCTTGCGCTTGCCGCGCTCGCCGCTGACGATCTCGACGTCGGCGCGGCGCACGCCGAAGGACGCGGCCAACAGCGCCACGATCGCGGCGTTGGCCTTGCCGTCCACCGGCGGCGCGTTGACCGCCACGCGCACGCGATCGCCGACCACCGGGCCTACCGTCTCGCGCGCGGCGCGCGGCGCGACGAGGATCGGAAAGCTCAGCGCACCAGGACGCGTCTGCACGTCGACCGCTTCGAGCGCCTGCTCGATCGCGTCGCGTTGTTTCGTGTCGAGCTCAGCCACCGTCGCCCAGCTCGCGCGAGCGCCGCGTGGCGACCTCCACCGCGTTGATCAGGGTGGTGCGCAGGCCGCCTTGCTCGAGCGCCGAGATGCCGGCGATGGCGGTGCCGCCGGGCGAGCAGACCATGTCCTTGAGCCGGCCGGTGTGCTCCTGCGTCTGGATCACCAGGCGCGCGGCGCCGAGCACCGCCTGCGCGGCGAGGTCGTGCGCGTCCCAGCGGCTGAGGCCGACCTTGACGCCGGCGTCGGCGAGCGCCTCGATGACCAGGAAGATGAAGGCCGGTCCGCTGCCGCTGAGGCCGGTGACGGCGTCGAGATGCACCTCGTCGTCGAAGGTGCGCACGATGCCGACACACTCGAAGAGCTTGCTGGTGATGGCGATGTCGTCTTCGGTGGCGTGCGAGCCGCCGACGATGGCCGTAGCGCCTTCGCGCACCAGCGAGTTGACGTTGGGCATGGTGCGCACCACGCGCGCGCCGTCGCGCAGGCGCGCTTCGGTGCCGGCGATGCTCTTGCCCGCGGCGATCGAGATCAGCACCGCGCTCGACGAGAGCGCGCTCGAGATCTCGTCCACCACCGTGTCGTAGATCTGCGGCTTGACCGCCATCACCACCACGTCGGCGCCCTTGACCGCCTCGCGGTTGTCCTCGAACACGCCGATGCCGAAGTGCTCGGCGAGGTGATCGCGCCGCACTTTTCGCTTGTCGCTCGCGCGCAGGTGCTGCTTGGGGACGGAGCCGGCGTCGAGGATGCCGCCGATCAGCGCCTCGCCCATGTTGCCGCCGCCGATGAAGGCGACGGTCATACGTTTGAGTTTGTCGTCGACCATGCGGCGGACTCTAGCGCCAGATGGCGGGGGCAGCTAGCGGTTGGCGCAGGGGCCACAGGCCTCGGGCCACGGGCCACAGGGTGCCGATCCCGCGTGTCAGCGATAGCGCGAGCGTCGCGCTCCCGCTCGCGTGTGTAGCGTGCCCGCCGCAGCTCCACGCTGCTGCGAAGCGTGCAAGGCGTTGGCCGACGAGCCAGTGGCCCGTGGCCCTGAGCCTGTGGCCCTGATCCCGAGGCTCGAGCTAGCTCAGGCCCATCAGCTTCGAATACGCCCGCTCCCCGAGCTGCTCCTTCATCAACGACTCCACCGTGCCCTCGATGCGGTCGCGCTCCTCGTCGGACGCATAGACGAACTCGATGCCCATGCCGGGCTCGTCGTCGCCGTCGGGCGAGACGGTGCCTTCTTCGACGATCCAGCGCACGCGTCCCTTGAGCGTCAGCGGCTCGTCGAGGCGGGGCACGGCGAGCTTGAAGACAAACTCGGTGCCGATCTCGAGCGGGCGGGGCGTCTTGATGAACGTGCCGCCCTTGGAGATGTTGCGCGTGTAGTCGAAGAAGAACGTGTTGAGCTTGCGGTATTCGACCTTGAGCTCGATGGGCGTGCGGGGATGTCTGCGGGACTCTGAGCTCATGCGCAGGCTATTGTATCAACGTGAGACCGGTGTGGGCACTTCTGCTGTCGCGTCGGGGCCTTTTGTGGCTGATCGCCGCTGCGGGCGCCGCCGTGGCCTGCTGCTTCGTGCCGCTGTTCGCACGCATCGCCTATCCGTTCGCGCTGGTGATGGCGCTGGTGGTGCCTGTCGCCGCGACGCACCTCGGTACGCGCGTGGTGGCGCGCGCGCGCAGCGGCGATGACGCGCTGCTGCTGACGGCCTCGCCTCCGCGCGCGATGCTGGCGCTCTACGGACGCGCGGCCGCGGCGAGCCTCGCGCTGCTGGTGCTGCCGCTGCTGATCGTGACGATCAACGCCGCCCGCGTGCGCACCTGCGACCCGTTGCCGGGCCTTTTGTTCCTGGCGCTGATGCCGCTCCTAGGCGCGCTGGCGGGCGCGGCGCTGGGGGTGATCGTGGCGCTGTTGCTGCCGCGGCCGGCGCTGGCGAGCGCGCTGTCGCTGCTGCTGTTGCTCGGCTCGGTCGGCGTCAGCCTGTGGCGCTTCTACGCCACGCCTGCCGTTTTCGCCTATGACCCCTTCGTCGGCTACTTCCCGGGCGCGATCTACGATCCGGACGTCGCCGTGCGCGCGCCGCTTCTGTGGTATCGGCTGCACACCACGATGTGGGTCGCCGGCGCGCTGCTGCTCGCCGCGCGCCAGCTCGATCCAGCCGCCCTGCGCTTGCGCTGGCGCCCGCTGCCCGCGGCGCGCTCGTGGCGCCTGCTCGGCGCGTCGCTGCTCGCGCTCGGCCTCGCCGCCACGCTCTTCGCCCTGCGCGGCCGGCTCGCCTTTGCACCCGACGGCGCCGACATCCGCCGCGAGCTGGGCGGCGCGCGCCACACCGAGCATTTTGACATCCACTTCCCGCGCTCGCTGTCCCCGTCGGTGGTCGACGCGCTCGTTGCCGATCACGAGCTTCGCTACGCGCAACTCTCGGCGCTGATGAAGCTGCGCCCGCCGCGCATTCGCTCCTACGTGTTCGCCAGCGCCGAGCAGAAGCGCCGGCTGATGGGCGCGGCGCGCACGCTGATCGCCAAGCCCTGGCGCCGCGAGATCTACCTCACGCGCTCGCGCTTTCCGCAGCGCGCGCTGCGTCACGAGCTGGCGCACATCTTCGCCGCCGACTGGGGCGACGGCCTGCTCGGCATCGCGCTCGGCACGGCGCGGTTTCTTGGCTTCATCCCCGTGCCGGTGCCCAACATGGGCCTCGTCGAAGGGCTCGCCGTCGCCGCCGAGTGGCCTGCCGCGGGCGAGAGCACACCGCACCAACAGGCCTTGGCGCTCGTCAAGCTCGAGCTGGCGCCGCCGCTGCGGCGGCTCTTCGGCATCGGCTTCTATGGCTTCGCGGGCGGACGCAGCTACACCTACGCCGGCTCGTTCATCCGCTGGCTCGCCGATACGCGCGGCTGGCCGCTGGTGTCCAAGCTCTACCGCTCGGGCGGTGACTTTGCCGGCGTCTACCGGCGCCCGCTGGCCAAGCTGGCGGCCGAGTGGCGACAGTTCCTCCGCACCAAGATCACGCTGCCCGACGCGCAGCTGCAGCTCGCGCGCGAGCGCTTTCGGCAGCCAGGCATCTTCCGGCGCGCCTGCCCGCTGGTGATCGCCAACCTGCGCGGCGACGCCGCCGACCTCGAGCAGAAGGGCCAGCTGCGTCAGGCCACCGCCGTGCGCGAGCGTATCTGCCGCTTCGAGCCGGGCGACCCGGGCAACCTCTTCGCGCTGATGGAGACCCTCGCCAACGCCGGCGAGACCGCGCGGGCGCTCGCCACCGCCAAGCGCATCCTCGGCCATCGCTCGACGAGCAAGCCGCTCGCGCGCAAGGTGCACGAGCTGAGCGGCGATCTGCAATGGCTCGACGGCCACGAGGACCAGGCCACCGCGGCCTACGCGCTGGCCGCCAAGCTGGCGGCGGGCCCTGGCGGCCGTCGCTTGTTGGCGCTCAAGCGCCGCGCGCTGCGCTGGGCCAAGCAGCCAGCGCGGGCGCGCGCCGCGGCGCTGCTTCGCGATTACCTGCTGCCGCCGCGCGGCGAGCATCGAAGCGGCGCGCGCGACACGAACCTCGCGCACGAGCTGCAGGCGGCGCTGCCAGCGAGCTCGGGCCTGGGCTACTACCTGCTCTCCAAGCAGCTCGAGTATCGGGGTTTGCCCCGTGAAGCCGCGGCGATGGCGCAGCGCGCGCTGCGCCGCGGCCTGTCGCACCCGGACGTCATCGTCGAGGCGCGCTGGGTGCTGGGGCGAGGCTCGTACCACAGCGGCGCGCTGTTTCGCGCCGCCGCCGTCTTCCGTGCGCTGGCGCGCGACGCGCGCGCCGCGGGCACGCGCTTACGGGCCCGAGACTGGTACGAGAGAGCGTACTTCCGACTGCACGGCCAGCTGCCCTCAGCCGCCCCGTGATATCGGTAACTTGCTGGCATTGTCGCGCGCGTGTAGGATGCGCCTCGTTCCTGCTGCCACCGATGAGGACATGCTCGATGCATCTCGTAACCGTCTCGCAGGGCCGACGGGCCCTGGGAACGCTGCTTCTGTCGGCATTACTGTTGTTTGGCTCGCTCGCGCCTGCCGCCGCGCAGGGGGGGGACCGCGCCCTCGCGGAACGCTTCTACAAGCTTGGTAAGGAGCTTTACGTGCGCTCCGACTACGAAGGCGCGCTCAAGAACTTCATGGAGTCCTACAAGTACTCCAAGTTCCCCGAGCTGCTCTTCAACATCGCGCGCTGTCACGAGTCGCTGGCGCACTACAAAGAGGCGATCCAGTTCTTCACGCGCTTCCAGAAGGCACGCAAGCAGAAGGATCCCAAGATCGATTCGCGCATCGCCAACCTCAAGAAGCTGCAAGCGCGCAAAGATGCCTCGGAGACCAAACGTCAGGCCGAGATCGAGCGCCTGCGCAAGCTCGACGAGCAGCGCAAGGCCGACGAGGCGCGCCGCAAGAAGGAAGAAGAGGACCGCCGCAAGAACGCCAAGAGCATCCACAGCGGATCGTGGCCGGGATGGGTGGTTGCGGGTGGCGGCGTGGCGCTGATCGGCGCCGGCATCATCTTCGGCGCGCTCGCCGCGGGCAAAGCGAGCGACCTCGAGAACGCGGCCAAGACCACGCCGCCGGCCGAGTACGAGAACGTCAAATCCGACGAGAGCGCGGGCAAAGCGTTCCAGGCGGTGCAGATCGTCACGCTGGTGGCCGGCAGCGCCGCGGTGGTCACGGGCGGCGTGCTGCTCTTTCTGCACTACCGCAAGGCGGGCAGCGAGCAGCCCAAGAGCACGGCGTGGTTCGCGCCGGCCCCGCTTCCGGGCGGCGCGATGGTCAACGCTGGGCTACGCTTCTAGCGCGGCCCATGATCCCAACGCGTCTCACGCCGCGAGGGGTATCAGATTGATTCGACCGCTGACGCGGTCAAATTCTCTTCGATCTTTGCCGAGGCACTATGTTTCATGTCCGTAAGAAGCCCGCTCTTTTGATGCTGCTCGGCGGCGCGCTCGCGCTGAGCGGCTGCTTCAACCCGTCCTACGGCGACGAGGCCTTTCGTTGCACCTTGGGCAGCAACGCCTGCCCCGATGGCTACAAGTGCCGCGAGCTCGATCACCCGACCGAGCCCGGCGCCAAGATCTTCCAGTGCGTCTCCGAGTCGATCTCGGCGATCCCGGCGGTGGTCATCAGGCTGCCGAGCGACACGGTAGAGCAGGGCGCCAACCTCGAGCTGCAGACCACCGTCACCGACTTCGACTTCAACGCAGCCGCTGCCGACGGCCCGCCCGTCAGCGGTCAGGGGCACGCCCACGCTTACCTCGACAGCGTCGGCGAGCAGACCTACCTCAAGCGCGTGACCGGGCCCACCGTGCAGGTGCCGATCCCCGCTGACGCGCGCGTCGGCAAGCACCAGCTGATCGTCGCGCTCGCCGAGAACAACCACGACCTCGTGATGATCGGCGGCAACATCATCAGCGCCACGCTGCCGTTCAACGTCGTCGCGGCGGGCAGCAGCGACGGCGGCGGAGGCAGCGACGGCGCCACGGGCGGCGACGGCGCCTCTGGCGACGCCGGGCCCTAGCACCTCGACCATCCCGGCAAGCGGCCGCCAAATGCCCCATCGCGTACGCGCCGCGCTGTCGCTTTGCCTGCTCTGCGTCTTCGTGCCGTCGTGTCCGCCGCCGCGCGCGGTCGCGTCGCCCACGTCTAGCACCGACCCGGCGGCGCAGGCGGCGTTTCGCTCGGCCGAGCAGAAGCTGCAGCGCGGCGAGACGGCGCTGGCCGAAGCGGCGTTCCGCGACTTTCTCGCGCGCTTCGCCCACGACGTGCTCGCGCCGCGCGCGCGCCTTTACCTCGGACGCATCGCCCTGCAGCGCGGTCGGCCGAGCGCGGCGCGCGATCAGCTCACGCCCGTCGCGCACAGCAACACCACCCTGCGTGACGACGCACGCTACTTCCTCGGGCTCGCCGAGGTGCGCGCTGGCAAGCACGCTCAGGCGCGCAAGCTGCTCGAGCCGCTCTTGGCGAGCATCAGCGCCGAGCGCGAGCCCGCCTTGCGCGCCGCGCTGGCGCGCACGTCAGAGCGTCTCGGCGACCGCCTCGCCGCCGTCGGCCATCTCGACGCGCTGCTGCGCAAGAGCAAGCGCCAGAGCGAGCGCGTGTGGGCGCGCTACAACATGGAGCGCATCGTCGGCACGGACCTCGGCGAGGCGCAGGCGCGCTCGCTCTTTCAGGGCAGCGGCGCCGAGACGCTGCTGCGCGCGCTGGCCGCCCAGCGGCTGATCGCGCTGGCGCTCGCCCGCGGCGACATCGCTGGCGCCAACAAGCTGCGCAGCGACAGCAGCGCCCTTCGCGCGCGCTTCGGCGTCGGCACCGCCGAGCGCAAGGCGGCCCGCGCCGGGCGCGCGGTAGGGCTGCTCGTGCCGAAGAGCGGTCGCTACCGCACGGCGGGCAGGCTGCTTCTACGCGCCGCGGTGAGCGCCTGCGGCGCCTTCGACTCGGCCGACGCGCCGATCACGCTCGTCATCCGCGACAGCGCCAAGGACGCAGCCGGCGCGGCGCGCGAGCTGCTCAACGAGGGCGTCGTCGCGCTGGTCGGCACGCTCTCGCCGTCGGCCTCGCGCGCGGTGGCGGCGTTGGCCGCGGCGGCGAAGGTGCCCTTCGTCTCGCTGTCGAGCGCCAGCGCGCGTGGCGCCCTGCGCGTGC
>JAGQIK010000456.1 GCA_020431405.1 Myxococcales bacterium | reverse complement strand
TCGCCACGGGGCCGAGCCCGTTCGCTGCGGGCGCGCCGCCCGGGCCGCCGCCCGCGAGCGGTGGCAACCCGTGGGGCGCGACGCCCGTGCAGCCGCAGCAAGCGCAGGCTCAGCCGCAGCCGCAGCCGCAGCAGCATCAGGCACCACCGCCCACCAACATTCATCCGCAGGCGGGGCAGCCAGGACAGCCGCCGCTCGGCGCGCCGCCGCCGACGAACATACACGGCGCGCCCTACGCCGCTGGCGCGGCGATCGCGCCCACCGCGATCTCCGGCGGCGCAGCCGGCTACACGCCGCAAGGCTACGGCGCGCCGGCGCCCGCCTATCCGCAGCAGCAACCCGCACCGGCTGCGACGGGCGCGCCGCGCGCCGGCGGCAAGAAGAAGAAGGGCAAGGGCGGCGTCATCGCGCTGATCGCGATCCTCTCGGTGGTCGGGCTCAGCGCGCTGGTCGGCGGCATCTACTTCGCGACGCGCGGCGGCGGCGGCGGCGACGGCGATCCGGATGGTGACGGCACCGCCGGTGGTAGCAGCGGCGGCGGCGGTGCAGGTGCTGCCGCGGCGAGCACGCTGCGCCTGGTGACGCCCGCTTCCGACATGCTGCTGCTGACGTTCCCCAAGCGCATCGAGTCGCTGCAGCCCGGCACGCTCAGCGCGCCACTGGTCGGTCCCCTGGGCCCGATGCTCAAGGCGAGCGGCGCCAAGGTCTCCGACTTCGACGAGCTGTTGGTGCTGGTGCCAAAGATGCCGACCGCGATGTTCTCGGCGGGCGGCACCGCCGAGACCGCCATCGCCATGCGCGGGCTCGACTCGGACGCCGTCACCAAGAAGCTCGCCGCTGAAGCGGGCGTCACCAAGAGCAAAGTCTCCGGCGTGACGGTCTATTCGCAGGCGGTCTACAGCGCTGCCGCGGTGGACAAGCGCACCGTCGTCTTCGGCATGAACAAGCCCGTGCGCGCGATGCTCGAGCGCGTCGGTGCGGACGCGCCCGCCAAAGACGCCACGCCCAACATGCAGCGCGTGATCGACGGTCAGGCGCTGATCTACGCCTTCCTGCGCCTGCCGCCGAGCCTCACACAGCAGCTGCAGCGCAACCTCGACCTCGAAGAGCCGCTCAAGATCTCGTCGCTGACCCTCGGCGCCAGCGAAAAGGGCGGCGCGGTGCAGGTGCGCGTTCTGCTCGCCATGGGCGACGCCGCCAAGGCCAAGGCGCTGCAGCCGCTGCTCAGCGAGCAGCTCACCTGTCGCCACTTGCCTGCCTTCTGCGCGGTGGTCGACAAGCTCAAGCTGAGCGTCGACGGCGGCGATCTGCTCGGCAGCGTGGCGCTCGACAAGGCCCAGATGTCGGCTCTGCTGCAGGCGCTGCGGCGCGTGGGCGGCGGCAGCGGCGTGGGCGGCTTCGGCGGCGCCGGTGGCGGCGGCAACGGGCTTCTCCCTAACCCGTATCGCCGCAACAACCCCTACCGTCCGCCCAGCGGCGCGGGCGGTGGCGGCGGACAGACGCTGCCCGACACCACGCTCTAGCCGCTGCGCTCTCCCTGCTACTTCTCGAAACGTCCGCCGGCGTAGACCGCGTCGGCGACGCCCTCGGGCGTCAGCACGCGCGAGTAGGCGCCCTGAAAGTGGATCGGCAGCGGGTCGTCGCCGATCAGGTCGAGGCTGATCGTGCTGACCGTGACGCCCTGCCCGCCTGGCACCGTCTTGACGCCGACGTGACCGATGCCGACCCACAGCTCGCCGTTGGGCATCTGCTTGAATCGATCCACCACCTGCGCGCCCTGCCAGACCTTGCCGCGCACGGCATCGGCGACGCTCACGCGCTCGCGGTTGTAGCTCAGGCGATAGGCCACGCCTTGGATCTGAGCGACGTTGTCGACGATCACCGCCAGCGTGGCGCGATCACCCTCGATGCTGACCAGCTGCAAGTGCACCCGCGGCTGACCTGGCTGCGGCGCGACGTCCTGCGGCACGAATCGCCAGCCTCCCCCGCTGCTCTTCGCGTCGCCGGAGCCGCTGTCTGGCAGCGTCACCTGGCCGTTGTCGGTCTGTGGAATCGGCGCCCCACCGCAAGCCGCCAGCATGGCGACGAGCGCGAGCGTGGATGAAAGCCGCATCATCCGTTACCTCCGCTTCGGGTGCCGAACGCGTTCAGCACGATGTCGAGATCCTGTTGGTCGATGACGCCGTCGAACTGCAGATCGGCGTAGTCGGAAAACTGGGTCGCCTGCCCGGCCTGCTGGCTGTAGCGCTCGCCAACGGCGCGCGCGGCCCAGATCAGATCGATGCCGTCGACGTCACCATCGAGGACGATGTCGCCGGGCTCCGCGCCGAGCACCCGCCGCACCAGGTGCTGATCGGGATCGACGCGCACCTGCGCGAAGCGCGCCGCGCCGCCGGCGACGTGGTGCTCGAAGGTCACGCCGTCGCTGTTGGGCTGCACGCGCACGCGCTGGCTGCTGCCATCCTCGGCGAGGATGTCGAGCTCGAGCGGCAGCGCGAAGGCCTTGGCGCTGGTGATGCGGATGTCCGCCGCCCCGTCCTCGCCGCGCACCACCTCGACCTTGTAGGTCGGGTAGCCCGAACCGAAGGCCCAGCGATCGAGGAACGCGTTGACGTCTACGCCCGAGTGTTTGGCCAACGAGGCGGCGAGGCTCTTGACGGTCAGGCCGCTGCCGCCCGCGTGGTCGGCGCGCACGCCGCGCATGGCGGCGTCGAAGTTGGTGTCGCCGCCGAGCAGGTAGCGCAGCATGTTCGCCACCATCGCGCCCTTGGTGTAGGTCAGCGTGACGTAGGCGTCGCTGGGCACCTGGTAGATCTGCTGCGAGCTAATCGGCACGTCGTTTTGCGGCTGCAGCCCGTAGATGACCTCGAGCCTGTGGCTGCGGCGATCGATGGGCGCGTAGTCGATCTTGGCTTCGGCGAGCGCGCGCTCGGCCGTGTAGCGCATCTCGGCAAACGAGGCGAACCCCTCGGCGAGCCACG
Organism: Myxococcales bacterium; assembly: GCA_020431405.1. Lineage (GTDB taxonomy): Bacteria > Myxococcota_A > Polyangia > JAGQIK01. The sequence continues at coordinate 1,455 of JAGQIK010000456.1, read as the reverse complement.
GCGAGTAGTTTTCGCCGACGGCGATGAGACCCGCGAACCACTGGTGGCCGAGCTCGTGGGCCAGCGTGCGCGTCGCCGCCCAGTGGCCGGGATCGAACGCCAGCGTGCTCGACGGCATGAAGACGGTCAGCGGCGGACCGAACGCGGCGCCCGTCACGTCGGGCACCTCGGCCATGCTGATCGTCTTGTGCGGGTAGTCGCCGTAGCGCTTGCCGTGAAAGTCGATGATGGCGGCGGCCTGCTTGCGCCAGCTGTCGGCGAAGCCGCTGCTCTGCGGCAGCACGTAGCTCTGCGATGCCTTGTTGGCGCCGAAAGGATAGGAGCCCGAGACGTAGGCTGCGGCGGAGAAGCTGATGCCGTGCCCCAATCCGACGCCTTTGAAGTGATGCGTGCGCGTGCCGTCGCCGTTGTCGTCGACGGCGCCGGCGTCGCCCGAGGCGGCGACGACGAGGTTGCTCGGCACGGTGATGGCGAGGCGCTCGTCGAGCGGCGTGATCAGCTCGCCCGACGTGAGGTCGTAGATCAGCGGCTCCCAGGCGCCGCCGACGCTGAAGGTCATGCTCGTCGAGAGCATGCAGCTGACGATGTTGAGAAACTGCGTCGAGCACTGAGGCGCGCCGCTGCGCGCGACGGTCAGCGTGAGGCTCGAGCCGGCGCCGAGCGGCTGGCGCAGCACCACCGTGTAGAGCCCGTTGCCCTGATTGAGCGTCTGCAGCGTGCCTTGCGCGTCGCTTACCGCCGGCGGACCGCCGCCCGAAAGCGGCGTCATGTAGAGGTTGAGCGTGGCGACGCCCGGGGCACTGCCCTCGATGACCATCACGTTGGTGGTGCTCACCGTCTGCTTGTTGTAGTCGAACGAGAGGCTGCTGCTCAGCGAGCGCAGCACCACGTTGCCGAGCGCGATGGGAACGCGGCGCGCGTGCACGCGACGCAGATGCTCGACGTGTCGCGCCATGAGCAACCGCTGGTGGTCGAGGTACTGCAGCGTGCGAGCGGACAGCTTCGCTCGTGCGACCGTGTGGCCGCGGGATTGTTTGTCGCCCTCGGCAAGCGCCGGGCTAGACAACGCCATGGCGACGATCAGCGCGAGGATGGCATTTCTCATGATCGCCCCTACCTAAGTGCCAACGCGGGTTAGAAGGAGGAGTGAGCGTCGTTGGCTGAAGGGGCATGTGCAGCGGCTGTGCCACCGCGCGGCGCTCAAGGATCTCGCGCTGCTAGGCTGCGCACCGCGCGACGGGCGCCGAAAGTCTGCTGCCGGCGTTAGGAAACGCACGCCTCCTGGCGCACGCGCAGGTCCTGCGGCCAGAGGCGCGGGCTGCGCCCCGCGTCGTCGCCAGCACACCAGTCGCTCGGCAGCGCGCGCGCCCAGGCGCTGCCGAGCTGCTTGATGTAAAGCGGCACGCCGGCGAGCTCGCACTGCAGGCGCAGCTCGCGCAGCCAGCTCAGCGACAG
>JAGQIK010000455.1 GCA_020431405.1 Myxococcales bacterium | reverse complement strand
CGGCGTACTTGCCCTCGTATTCGTTGTCCTCGATGGCCGCGTCGAACGCCGAGCGCAGCGACTGCAGCCGATGGCGCGCCAGATCCGAAAACCGCAGCAGCACCGGCGGATGGATGCCGCGGTCGCGAAGCCCCTCGGTGAGCTCGAACAGATCGATGCGGCGATTCTCTTCGCGCGTTGGCAGCACGTCGAGGTGGCCGTCCGTGCCGACGTCGAAGTAGCCCTTGGCCCAGCCGGGCAACCCGTATAGCGCGGCCGCGTGCTCGGGGCTCCAGTTGCCTTCGAGAAGCGCATTGTGATCGAAAGGGTTTGGCTTCATGCGGCGAGGGTAGCGCACTTCGCTCGGGGCGGGAGTAGTCCGCGATGAAATCTCGTGCAGACCCTGCGCGCTTCGTTCGTAGTACCCTGCATCGCCCCAACGAAGGAGAAGCAACGTGAAGCTCGAGGCCTATTCCGAGCGCATCGCCGATGCCGCGCGCTCCGTCAAGGACCGTATCCACCAAGCCCAAGACTTCGAGCGCCTCGACAAAGCGATTGCATATATCCGCGGTGAGTCCAGCGAGCCACCCAAGCTGGCCGAGGAGTATGGCTTCGAGAGGCTCGTGCGCGCCTTCGCGCCGGTGGCCAAGTGGACCGAGGTCGACGAGCGCACGCTCGACGTGTTGATGACCTGCTGGACCTACGGCAAGGAGCGGGCGTACGGCGGCAAGGTTTTGCGCGAGTCGGGCTGCTACGAAGCGTTCTACGAGTGGTTGGCCAAAGAGGTTCAAGCCGAGGCCGACGGCTTCGACACCATCGGTGCCGCGCTCGACAAGGTGCGCGCGCGCGGGCGCGACGACGACGAGATCCTGCGTCACGTCATCGAGGAGATGGCCGGCAGCTTCGAAAACGATCAGAACGAGCCGAGCTCGAGCGGTCGCTTCATCCTGACCAGCTACCCCGACAAGGCCGCGCTGATGCTCGAGACCGGCAAAGACAAGCGCTACGGTACACAGCTGTGCCGGCTGCTCGCGCGCCACGCGCGCGACGACTTCGACAAGCAGCTGCCCGCGTGGTGGGAGGCCGAGGGCGAGTGGGGCGCGATGCAGCTGGCCAAGGCGCTGCTCGTTGTCGACGGCAAGCACTACCTGGATCAGGCGGTGGCCACGCTCGGTCGACTCGAAAAGACCTGGCCTCGATTCGTCGTCGCGCGCGAGCTGGCGCGCATCGACAGCAAACGCTTCGGCGCGCAAGCGCGCGAGATTGCCGAGCAGCAGCTGGCCGAGATCAAGGCCGAGCGTGGCGAGAAGGGCGACAGCTATCGCGACACCGCCTGGGACTCGTCGTCGATGAAGTTCTTGTCCAAGACACCGACCGTGGTCGAGTTTCTGCTGCATAACCACGGCAAGGCCGTCAAAGATCTGATTCACGACTACGTCGAGAACACCGAGCGGCTCGACCTCGCGATCCTCGAGCTGTGTGCCAAGCACCTCGGCCAGGACGCGCTGCCGACGGTGGCCGAAGGCTTCGGCGTGCCCATCGAGGGCAAAGACAGCACGCGCTACCTAGGGCGCTTCTTCAAGATCCTGGCGCAGCTCGACTGGTCCGAGTACCACGACAAGGTCTGGGAGCTGTGCAAGCACAAGTCGAAGCCGATCCGCGAGACCGCCGCGGCCGGCATGGCCCGCGTCGGACCGTCGGTGGTGCCACGCGCGATCGAAATGCTCCACGAAAAGAAGGCCGACGCGCGCCACGGCGCCGCTCTGGTGCTCGCCATCATCGGAGACAAGGCGAGCGTGGCGGCCCTCGAGCAGCTCGTCGACAGCGAGAAGAGCGACGACGTGCGCGACTTCGCGCTCGAGGCCCTCGACGAGATCTATCGTCGGGCTGACAAGAAGATCGACGAGGCGGCCATCGACAAGCGCTTCGCGCGCGCCCGCGACAGTAAGAAGCTCGCCAAGCCGATACGTCCGTTCCTCGACGAAAAGAAGCTGCCGCCGCTCCACTTCCAGGACGGCACCAAGCTCGACAGCGACTGGGTTCGCTACTTGTTTTACCGCCAGTCGCGCTCGTCCGGCGTGGCGCCCGACGTGGAGCTGCGCCCCGTGCTGGCGCGTATCGATCGCAACAGCAGCGGCGACTTCGCGGCGGCGCTGCTCGAGCTCTTTTTCGCCAAGAAGGCCTCGGCGAAAGACAAGCTCTGCATGGCGCTTGCCTGCCACTTGGGCGACGACAGGGTAGTGGCACCGCTGCTCGCGGAGCTCACGGATTGGGCCGACTGTGGCCGCGGCGCCCTCGCCGAGGACGCCGTGCGCGCGTTGCCCTACGTTGGCAGCGACGCGGCGCTGCGCGCGGTGGCCGACTGCGTGCGACGTTTTCGCGTCAAGCCGAAAAACGTCGGCGAGGCGGCCGAGGAGGCCTTCGCCGCGGCGGCAGACCAGCTCGGCATCAGCGTCGACGAGCTCTCCGATCGCGTCGTGCCCGACCTCGGCTTCGTCGACGGTGTTTACCCGGTGGAGATCAAGGGCGTCGCGCTGAAGGTGCGCCTGGCGCCGGACTTCAAGCTGCGTTACGAGAGCGCCGAAGGAAAGGTCACCAAGTCTCCGCCCAAGGGCGCCAGCGCGGCGCTCAAGAGCGAGCTCAAGGAGCTCGCCAAAGAGGTGCGCGAGGTCGGCAAGGCGCAAGGCGCGCGCCTCGAAAACGACATGGTGCTGCAGCGCCGCTGGAAGGCGCCGCGCTTTCGCGAGCTGTTCCTGGGCAAAGCGATCCTGGTGCCCTTCGGCATGAGCCTGGTGTGGGGCGTCTACGACAAGGGCGGGGCGCGCACGGCGACGTTTCGCGCGCTGGAGGACGGAAGCTTCACCGACGTCGCTGACGACCCGATCGAGCTCGGCGCGAGCAGCTTCGTCGGCATCGTGCACCCGCTCGAGCTGTCTGTCGACGAGCGCGAGCGTTGGGGCGAGCACTTCGTCAGCTACAGCGTGGTGCCGGCCTTCGCGCAGCTCGATCGTCGCGTGGCCCGCTGCCCCAAAGACGACGCCGCCAAGACAATGTACTTCGGCGTCGAGAACAAGGAGGTCAACGCAGGGACGCTCGCCGGACGTGCCAACCGCATGGGTTGGCGGCGTGGCTCCGTCTGCGATGGCGGCAGCGTGACGTCTTTTCACAAAGTCTTCGCTTCCGCGGGCGTCGATGTGATCCTCGAGACCGAGGGCATCGGTGTGATGGTCGATCAGTACAGCAACGCCACGCTCAAGCGCGCCTACTTCGTCGAGCCGGGGGCGGTCAGCTTCGGTAGCTACGTCTACGACGAGCCGCGTGATGACAGCGACAAGCGGCTGATTCCGCTCGGGAAAGTTCCGCCCATCGTCTACTCCGAAGCGATGGCCGAGATCGGGCGCCTGAGCGGGGAATAGCGTCACAGGCAGCGGCGTTAGCGGCGCATCATGAAGAGAAATCTCGCGGGTAGAGGGCTGAGCGTCGCGCTGCTGCTCGTCTGCGTGGGCGGCTGCGATGGACGCCCGGTGGGCCCGGGCAGCGGTGGCGGCAGCGGCAGTGGCGTCGGCAGCGGCGGCGGCAGCGGCGCGGCTGGCGACATCGGCCTCGACAGCATCACGCGGCGCGAGACGCGCAAGCTCTACGAGCCGAGCAGCGGCAAGGTGCTGCAAGGCTCGTGGCCGCTGCAGCTTTTGTGGCTCGGCGATCACTACGCGCTGCTCTATCGCGAAAACGTCAGCGGCAAGCTCGCGCTGCGCGTGCGCATGCTCGACGCCGCTGGCGCGCCGCTCGGCGAGCCGCTGCGTGTAAACGACGCCTACGACAAGATCGAGGACGCGCCCGACAGCGGGCGGCTCGTCGCGCGCGACGCAGCCCTCGCTATCCTGTGGACCAACGAGCGGCGCGAGATCGTGTTCCGCCCGCTCGACGCGCGCAGCGGACAGCCCCTCGCTGCCGCGCACGTGGCGGTCAGCGGCGTAGGACCCAACGCGACGATCAACAGCGCGGTGCCCACCGCCGACGGCTACGCCATCGCCTGGAGCGACAACCGCGCCGGCGGCTACCGCTACCTGCCCTACTTCGCGCGCCTCGACGCCAAAGGCGTGGCGGCGGGGTCCGGCGTCAAGGTCGCCTCCGGCTCCACGCCCGAGCAGTATCCGCGCGTCGGCGCGCTCGCCGGCGACGGTGATGGCGATGGCTTCGCGCTGACCTGGAGCGAGCGCGAGGCGTCCGCCGAGGATCGGCTCTACGTCTCGTATCTCGCCGCCGACGGCGCGCCGCGCGGCGAGGCAACGCTGCTCTATCGCGCCGACAACGTCATCGTCACCGGCGATTCGCTGGTCGATCATCGCGGCGTGCGCGTGGTCGCGCTGTGGGACCTCGACGTTGGCGCGGGCCTTTTGACCATCGGCGCCGAAAAGCCCGTCTGGCCGGCGCCGCTCGCCGACGTCGAGCGCTTGCGCCTCGTGCGCGCCGCTGACAACACTGTCGCCGTGCTCGGCGGCTCGGACAGCACGCCTGGCAAGCTGCCGGGCAAGGTCTTCTTCGCGCTGGTCGATCCGCGCGACGGACGCACCGGCAGCGCGACGGCGCTCGGCGGCGAGACCTCTGGCAGCTGTGTCGAAGGCTACGACATCGCGCGCGCCAGCGATGGCTTCGGCGTGGTCTGGATCGAAGGCTGCAGCGTGCGCCGCCTCTATTTCGCCCGACTGCACTGAAACATGTAGTATCGCCCGCGCGCATGTTCGAGACGGACAGCAGCGGGCGGGCGGGCGCGCGACGCATCGGCCCCTATCGCGTCGGGCCAGTGCTCGGCCGTGGCGGCATGAGCGTCGTCTATCGCGCCGAGCACGAAGGCAGCGGGCAGCGCGTGGCGCTCAAGACGCTGCACCTCGCCAGCGAGAGCCATCTGGCCAGCATTCGCCGCGAGATCCACGCGCTGTCGCGCGTGCGCCACGAGGGCGTGGTGCGCATCTTCGAGCACGGCATCGAGGGCGGCGCGCCGTGGTACGCCATGGAGCTGCTCGACGGCGAGACGCTCGCCGACGTGCGGCGGCGCGACGGCCGGCGCGAGCTGTGGCAGCGCGACACCGAAGGTGCGCCAGACGTCGTCGGCGCCGCGGCCACCGAGCAACCGACGGCCACGGCGACCTTTGTCGTCGAAGACGGCACCGAGCCGCCGCTGCCGTCCTACGCCGCCGCGCGCGCGCCCGTTCGCGCTGCCGCCGAAGCGGCGCAGCTCGCCGCGCTGTCTACCAGCGCGCTCGCGCCGCAAACCTTCACGCGTGTGCTGCGCATCGTGCGCCGGCTGTGCGACGCGCTGGCGTACATCCACGGCGAAGGGCTGGTGCACCGCGATCTCAAGCCCGAGAACGTCGTGATCCGCCCCGGCGAACGGCCGGTGCTGCTCGACTTCGGGCTCGCCTGGCCGGTCAGCGGCGGCGGCGGCCGCGAGGTCGCCGACGTGGTGCAGTCGCTCGCCGGGACGCCAGGCTACATGTCGCCCGAGCAGATCCGCATGGAGACGCTCGACCCGCGCGCCGATCTATATGGTCTCGGCTGCCTGCTTTACGAGCTCGTCACCGGGCGACGCCCCTTCGTCGGGCGCTCGTGGGCCGCGGTGGTGCGCCAGCACATCGAGGACGCGCCGACGCCCCCATCGCTGCTCGTCGACGGCGTGCCCGAGGCGCTCGATGCGCTGATCCTCGGGCTGTTGGCCAAGGACCGCCGCGACCGCGTGGGCTACGCAGCCGATGTCGCCGCCGCGCTCGACGCGATGCTGCCCCCGGAAACGGCCGACCCCGCCGCCGCCGCCGCCGCCGCCGACAGCGACAGCCCGCGCGCGCGCCCGTATGTCTATCGCCCGCGGCTCGCCGGTCGCGAGGCGATCGTGCAGCGGCTGCTCTTTCGCCTCTCGCGCGCCGACCTGGCGCAAGGGAGCTGCGTTCTGATCAGCGGCGAGAGCGGCATCGGCAAGACCTACCTGGCGGCCGAGCTGGCACGCCGCGCCGCCGGCACGCAGCTTCACGTGGTCGTCGGCACCTGCCAGCCCAGCGGCACGCTCGCCAGCGGTCGCGGCGCAGCGCTCGCGCCGCTGCGTCCGCTGATGCAGCACATCGTTGATCGCTGCATCGCCGAGGGCCCCGGACACACGGCACAGCTTCTGGGGCGCGCCGGCTTGGTGCTCGCTAGCGTGATGCCCTTTGTCGGCGAGGCGCCTGGCCTCGAGCGCTTCGGTCCGCCCCCGGTGCTCTCGGGCCAGGCGGCGCGCGCGCGGCTGCTCGCCAGCGTGCGCATCATCATCGAGGCCTTCTGCGAGCGGCAGCCGTTGCTGTTGCTGCTCGACGATCTGCAGTGGGCCGACGAGCTGACCCTCGCGCTGCTCGACGAGCTGCCCAGTCAGTGGTTCGGCGGACGCAAGGTGGCACTGCTCGCCACGGTGCGCAGCGAGGCGAAGCCCGAGCAGCTCTCGCGCTTCGCCGCGCGCGACGACGTCGACGTCGTGCACGTCGGCCGCCTCGACAACTCCACCACCGCGGCGGTGGTAGGCGACATGCTGGCGCTCGAGACGCCCCCGCCGCGCCTCGTCGAGCTGGTGACGCACAAGGCGCGCGGCAACCCGTTCTTTGTCGCCGAGTACCTGCGCGCCGCCGTCTCGGAAGGCCTCGTGCAGCGCGGGGCGACGCCCTCGACGGCGGCACCGGTGCGTGTCGACATCGAAGGGCTCGAGCAGCTGTCATTGCCCAGCGGCGTGCGCGAGCTCGTGGCGTGGCGCCTCGGCAGGCTCGACCGCAGCGCGCGCGCGATGCTCGAGCTGGCCAGCGTGATCGGCAGTCGCATCGAGCGTGCGCTTCTCGAGTCGGCCGCGGCGGACCTCGACGGCGCAGGCGACGCGATGGACGCCATCGACACGCTGCTCGCGCGCGACGTCTTCGTCGCCGTCGGCCAGCGCCAGAACGTCGTCGCGTTCGCCCACGACATCGTGCGCGAGGTGACCTACGAGCACATCGACGAGGCGCGCCGCGGCACACTGCATCGGCTCGCCGCCGAGCGCATCGAGGCGCTGCACGCCGGCGAGCTGGCGCCCTACGCAGCGTCGCTCGCGCGCCACCGCCAGCGTTGCGGCGACATCCGCGCTGCCATCGACTACCTCTACCGCGCCGCGGCGCACGACAGCGCAGCCGCGGCCTATCGCCAGGCCGAGGCGCACCTGCGCCAGGGGCTCGAGCTGCTCGACACGCTCTCCGTCACCAGCGACACGCAGCGCGGCCGCTTCGAGCTGGCGCTCGGGCGAGCGCTCTATGGCAGCGGCGATCTTGCCGCCGCCGAATCGCATCTACGCGCCGGCATGGCGCTGCTCGACGTGGAGCTGCCACGCTCGCGCGCCGGCTGGGCGTCCACCATCGGCCGCGGCATGGCGCGCCAGCTGATGCATCGCGCCGGCGTCGGCTTCGATCGCGCCGCGGACCCAGCGAGCCGCGAGCGGCTGGCGGAGATCGCCACCTCGGCGGCGATGCTCAGCAACCGCTACTTCTTTGCCGACGACGCGCTCGCGCTGGTGGGCACGTCGCTCTTGACCGTCAACGTCGCCGAGCGCGCCGGGGTCGAGGACCACGTGCCGGCCTGCTACTCCTATCTCGGCTTTCTTTCGGGCATCGTGCGCGCGCACGGCACGGCAGAGCGCTACTACGAGCGCGCCATCGGAGGCGCGCGCCGGCGCGAGGACGCCGCGGGGCTTTCGATCAGCCTTGTCTCGCGCAGCGTCTATTGCGCCAGCTTCGGTCGCTTCGCCGAGGCCGAGCGCTGCGCCGCCGAAGCGCTCGACGCCATCACCGGCATGCACGATCCCCCCACCGAGGAGCTGGCGCACGTGATGCTCGGCCACGTCGAGCACTTCACCGGGCGCACGGCCGCCGCGCGCGAGCGCTACCTGGCGCTGCTCGACCGCGCGCGCGCGCGCCGCTCGCCGCAGCACGTCACCTGGGGGCTGTTCTCGGTGGCGCGCAGCTTGGTGCGCGAAGCGCGCTGCGCCGAGGCGCTGCCGCTGCTCGCCGAAGCGCGCGCGGCGCTCGAGCGACGCCCCGAGCTGCAGTCGGAGATCATCTGCTCGGGCCTCTTCGCGCTGGCGTCGCTGCGCTGCGGTGACGCGCGCGCCGCCGAGCGGCTGGCCGCGCACACGCTGCTGCTCGTCGAGCGCGCTCGCCCCACCGGCTTTGTCGCCGTCGATGGCTACGCCGCGGCCGGGCAAGTGCTGCTCGAGCACGCTCGGGCCGCGAGCCATCGCGACGAGCGCCGCCGCCGCGCACGCCCCGTGCGGCGGCTCGCCGGCGCCCTCGACGGCCTGGCCCGCGCCTTCCCCGTCGCCGAGCCGGCCGCGCTGCTCTACCGAGCCGAGCTCGACGCGCTCGACGGCAGGCTCGACCGCTCGCGCGAGCGCTTGGTGCGCGCGGGTGCGCTCGCGTCCAAGCTCGGCATGCCCTACGAGGCTGCCGCCGCCGCGCAGCGCACGCGCTGACCCCTCGCCAGCCCATCTCTGCTATTCTCGCGCTCCTCGTATAGGGAGAATTTCATCGATGAGCAAGCGAATCGCGGTCCTCGGCGGCGGCATGTCGTCGCTCGTCACCGTCTTCGAGCTGACGAGCCTTCCTCGCTGGCAAGACGACTACGAGATCACGGTCTATCAAACCGGCTGGCGCCTCGGCGGCAAGGGCGCCAGCGGGCGCAACGCGCACGTGGGCCAGCGCATCGAGGAGCACGGGCTGCACATCCTCTTCGGCTTCTACGACAATGCCTTCCGCGTGATGCGCGCCTGCTACGAGGAGCTCGGGCGCAATCCGAGCCTCCCGCTCGCCAGCTGGCGCGACGCCTTCAAGCCACAGCACATCATCGCCATGCTCGAGCGCGTCGAGCACGGCGGCGCCGAGCGTTACACGCCGTGGGTCCTCGAAGTGCCGCCCAACGACGAGCTGCCCGGCGACGGCGAATCGGGCCTGCCCGGGCCCTTCGGCTATATCGCGCGCATCTTCGAGATGATCGTGGCCTACTTCGCCGCCGACGACGACACGCCGGCGCCGGCGGAGACGATGCGCGCCGGCACGATGCTCGAGCGCGACCTCGACGGGCTGCGCGCGCGCGTCAGCGCCATGATGCACGACGAGCAGCAGTCCGATGACTCGGTGGGCTTGCTCGAGGGCATCGGCAACCTGCTGCGCAGCACCGTGGGCAAGCTGCTCACGGCAGCCGACGAGGTCAGCGACGAGATCGAAGATCGCTACGGCATGCTGCTCGCCGAGGCGGCGCGGCGGCTGGCGCTGGTGCTCGACGAGGTGGTCGACGACATCATCGACGCCGCCGACATCGCGCGGCTGCGCTGGCTCGTCGAGCGCTTTCAGGCCGCCATCGGCGGCGCCGCCTGGGGCGGGCTGCGGCGCGCGCGTGTGCTGGCCGACCTCGGCGCGGCGATGGTGCGCGGCATGCTCGTCGACGAGCTGCTCGCGCAGCCGGTCAACTGGTTCAAGATCGACCACCTCGAGTTTCGCGACTGGCTGCGCCAGCACGGCGCCAGTGAAGAGACCATCGAGTCGCCGCTGGTGGTCGGCGTGTACGACGCCGCGTTCAGCTACTTCGGCGGCGCCGGCGCCGGCTCGGCGCTGCACGGTCTGCTGCGCATGCTGTTTACGTACAAGGGCTCGGTGCTGTGGAAGATGCAAGCCGGCATGGGCGACGTCATCTTCGCGCCGCTCTACGAGGTGCTGCGCCGCCGCGGCGTGCGCTTCGAGTTCTTTCACGAAGTGCAGCGCCTCGAGCTGTCCGACGACGGGCAGAACGTCGAGCGCGTCGTGATGCGCGAGCAGATGCACGTCAGGGAAGGCGCGCGCTACAAGCCTCTGGTCGACGTCAAGCGGCTGCCGTGCTGGCCTAGCGAGCCGCGCTACGAGCAGCTCGAGCGCGGCGCCGCGCTGCGCGACAGCGGTGAGAACCTCGAGAACTGGTGGGGCCGCTGGGAACCGGCGGGCGAGCGCACGCTCGAGCGCGGGCGCGACTTCGACGCCGTCGTGCTCGGCATCTCCATCGGCGCCTTCCCGTACATCTGCCGCGAGCTGATCGACAACGCGGCCAAGCCGCGCTTCGGCCAGATGGTGCGCGACGTCAAGACGACGCAGACGCAGGCGTTGCAGCTTTGGCTCGGCCCCGACGCCGCCGGCCTCGGCTGGGACGCGGAGCGTTGGCCGCGCCCGGTGCTCTGCCCGTACCGCGAGCCGTTCGACACGTGGGCGGACATGTCGCACCTGATCGAACGCGAGGACTTTCCGCCGAGCCACCCCGTGGGCCATCTGGCCTACCTCTGCTCGCCGTTCCCCGACAGCGAAGCGCCGCCGCCGCGCGACGATCACGCCTACCCGGCGCGCCAGCGCCAGCGCGTCTTCGACAACGCCGCGAGCTACCTCGAGCACGACATCGCCTGGCTGTGGCCCAAAGCGGTCACACCCGCCAATCCGAGCTGTCTCAACTGGTATCTGCTCGTCGACCTCGAGGACCGCGACGGGCGCGAGCGCCTGCAAAGCCAGTACTGGTACGCGCCGCTGTCGCCGTCGGACCGCTACGTGCTCGGCGCCGCCGGCAGCGTCGGCTCGCGCCTGCGCGCTGACGAATCCGGCTACGACAACCTCTACCTGACCGGCGACTGGACGCTGACGTCGATGAGCCTCGGCTGTCTCGAAGGCGCGACCATGGGCGGCATCCAAGCGGCGCGTGCCATCGACCCGCGCGTCGCCGTCGCCGCCGGCGACTGGCTCGCCGAGCTGCCGCGCGACGCGGTCGGCGCCGCGGGCCCGGCGCTCGCACCAACTGGGCCGCTGCGCGTGCCCCGCGTGCAAGGGCCCGGCTTGCAGCGGCGCGCGCTGCGGCGCTACATCGATCGTGACGGCGCCTATGTCGCGTCGGCGCCGGTAGACCTCGAGGTCGACGTCACGATGTTCGCCCTGAACGCCGACTACGGCGCGCTTCGCCGCCTCGCCGACGCGCACCTCAACGCTGGCGGTAACAGCGAGACGATCTATCGGCCGCTGGCGCCGATGTGCGTCTGCTACGCCTCGCGCCTGGTCAACAAGCCGACCGCCGCACCGGTGGCGGACATCGCCGAGATCGACTTCGGCTTCTGGGTGCCGCTGGTCGCCGGCCGTGATCTCGGCGGCCTGTTCGTGCCCGAGCGCGTCGTCACCTACACGCCGTACATCTGGGTCGACAGCGGCCTCGCGCTCTACGGCGGCCGCAGCGTGTTCGGCTTCCCCAAGGCGCTGGGCTACGAGATGACGATGCCGGGCGCCGCGGGCGAGGTGGCCGAGATGTCGTTCTCAGCGCTGCAGGTGCGAAACTTCGCGGCGCCCCAGGCGCGCGGCGAGGTGCTCCCGACGCTGCAGATCACGCGCACTGACCACGACCTGTGGGAGGAGCTCGAGGGGGTCTGGCAGGCTGGCGCCAACCTGCTCGACGCCGCGCGCGACAAAGTGCTCGGCGTCATCGGAGGCGAGGACGAGCTCGCGCTGCCGACCTGGGACAGCATCAAGCAGCTCGCCGCCGAGACGCGCGACGGCGGCATGCGGATGGTCTTCCTCAAGCAGTTTCGCGACGCCGTGCAGGACGACAGCGCCTGCTACCAGGCCGTGCTCGAAGCGCCATTCCCCATCGTCGAGGGCAGCTTCAGCGGGGGGTGGCTGCCCGGCGACTTCGACATCAAGATCTACCGTTACGACTCGCTGAAGGTGGTCGAGAACCTCGGGCTGCGGGTCGGTCCCGAGCAGCGCGACGCGGGCGAGGGGCTCGTCTGGCAGGTGGCAAGGCCGTTCGCGCAGGGCTGGGCGAAGTTCCGTTCGTGCGCCAGCTGCGGCGAGATCGTCTGGGAGCGACGCTAGAGAGTTGATCAGCCCTCTACAAGCGGTGCTAATGTTCGGGCCTCTCACGTTCCTCGCGGAGACGGACCCTTGACTGCCTACCGAACGCCCGAAAACTCCCAGCTCCTCGACCAGCTCAACGCCACCGAGCAGCTGTGCCTCGTCGCCGTGGTGCGCGCGGTGATCCGCGCCGACGGCGAGCTGAGCGAAGGCGAGCGAGATACCCTCGCGGAGCTCATGCCGGAGCTCGGCGAGGAGACGTTCCACGCGCGGCTCGAGCAGGTCGAGCAGATGCCCGAAGGCGAGCTGTTTCGCCTCGTCGCAACCGTGACCAACCCCGAAACGCGCGCGCTGATCTACGACATCGCGGTGGTGATGGCGCAGCCCGGCACGATCACCGAAGAGGAGCAGAAGCTGCTCGACGAGATCGCGCGTCGCTGGGATATCGCTCAGCGCTGAGGCGGCGCGCCAGCTCGCGAGGGCGCTAGTCGCTCGCGAGCTGCTTGGTCAGCTCGCCGAGCAGGTACTTGACCTTGCGCGCGTTGCGCCGCAGCTGCGGCGGTGCGGCGAGCCGCGCGGTCTTGGCCGGGTCGGGCTCGTTGCGCAGCACGACGAAGTGCTTCGGCCCATCGGCCCTCAGCTTGCCGTAGCGGATCACGAGCTGCTGGCGCCCGTTCACCTCGCGCGGCTTGACCTGAAGGCCGAAGGTGCGCTTGCCGCCGAGCTTGAAGATCAAGGTCGGGTGCTCGCCGAGGAGCTCGGCGTAGACCGCCAGCGGCTTGTTGCCGTCGAGCAGCTTGTACATCGCCTGCGCCACACCGACGTGACCGCCGTTTTCGAACCACGCCGCCACGGCGTGTGCGTTCTGGCGGCCGAACTTGAGGCTGTATTCGCGATCGTTGCCCACCAGCGAGACGCTGCGGCGCCCGTCGCTCAGCTGCAGCGTGCGAAAGCGCGGGTTGTGCGGCGAGGCGAAGAAGCGATCGCCGATCTGCAGCGTCCCACGCTCGCTGACGCTGACGCTGTGTCCACGCCAGGCGCCGCTCGAGAAGCGCGCCGTGGTGTTATCCACCGGCGCGGCCTGCAGCGGCGCCGCGGCGAGACAGACCAAAAGCATTGCGCTGGAGACGCGGGAGACCATAGCCCGAGCATCGTGCAGCCGGCATGCCACCCGGCCGCGAGCTAAGCTATGGATATCGTTGCTGCGTTACGCGCAACAGCTGGCGCGAGCAGCCGCCCCATTCTCTCGATCTCAGCGACAGCGGAGCCGTTTGATCAGGGCACGGCCGAGGCTGGTGCCGCCGAGCGACGAGGTGCGAATGCGCTTGGTCTCGGCGCAGCGAAGGGCGCGTGTCTTGCGGCGCGCCAGCAGGCGAGGCTCGAGCGGCAGCGCGCGCAGCGCCTCGAGCTGCGCCCGTACACGCCGCAGCATCGGCTGCTCGATGTCGCCGCGCGGCAGCAAGCGCGCCACGCGGGCGACCATCTCGCGCGGCATGCGCCGGGCGAGGGCGACGAGCCACTTGCCGCTGGCGGCGCGATAGCGCGAGGGCGGCGCGGCGCGGACGATGCGCCGCAGCTGGCCGAGCGCGCTGACGTCGTGCTTGAGGTGATAGAGGCACTTCATCAGCCAGAACTGGGCGCGCTGCCGATATGCTGCCGAGCGCTTGCCGTCGGCTTCGACGACGAACAGCAGGGCCGCGGCGTCGACGTAGCGTTTGTGCTCGTAGTGTCGGAGCGCCAGCGCCAGCGACGGGCTTGGCTGCGCCAGCGCGCTCGAGCACAGCAGCGACGCGACGGCGATGACCGACAAGCCGCGGCCGAGCACTAGCGCACCGAGCAGAGGCTGTTGATGCACAGCGCGCGCGTGCCGACGAGCTCGAGCGCCTCGTCGCACTTCTTGCAGCGCCGCTTCATGCGCTTTCGATGGCGGCGCGTGGTGCAGCGGCGCCGGTCTCGCTTGAGCTGTCGCTTGCGCTTCTTGGCGGCCTTCTTGTTGATCGCGCGTCGCCACGTCTTGCCACACAGCGGGCACTTGCAGGCCGAGCGCTGGCGAAACACGCAGTCGTCGTCGCTCTCGCAGGCGCGCTCCTTGCCGCCGGCCTCCGACGGCGGCAGCCGCTCGACGACCACCGGGTAGTCGAAGCCCACGGTCGGTCCGCCGAACCTACGAAAGCGCAGCTTGCGAAAGACGGCGGCATAGCAGCGCGTGACCTCGTTGTCGGCTTCCTTGCCGGCGTTGATGTAGCGCGCCACGCCCGAATAGACCGAGGGGTCCGCGCTGCGCTCTGGCGCCTGGCGCGGGGCGACCTGGCTGACGCGGCCGCTGGGATCGATCAGCAGACGGATCACGTACACGCCCGTCTCGGCCTTCTTGGTGAGGCAGCCCTTGTTGAGCCGCGCCGCGCCGGTGACGTTGGTCTGCATCTCGGCGGTGGTCAGCGGCTTGGGTGGCGGCGGCAGCGGCTTGGGCGGCGGCTTGGGCGGCGGCGGCTTGGTGCAGCCGATGGCGCCGCCGAGCAGCAGCAGCAGCAGGATGGCAGGTAGGGTCGAGATCGCGCGCATGACGCAGGCGATGATGCCGCGCTCCGCGGCGAGCGTAAAGCGCGCTGCGCTCAGTGTGCGAGCAGCTTTGCTATCTCCTTGCGCAGCGCCGCAAAGGCGGCGTCGTTGCGCCCGCGGATGCGCCGGCGCAGCACCCCGCGCTTGTCGATGAGAAACAGCGAAGGGATCGAGATCGTGCGGCCCTCTTGCACGTAGGCCCGCGCGGCGATGCCGTATCGGTCGACGAGCACCACGAACGGCAGCTTCGCGCTGCTGAGGTAGCGCGCGAGCTTGCGCTCGCCCTGCTTGTCCTCGAGCAGCGCGACGAGCATGACCTTGACCGCGCGCGCGCGAAGCTTTTTGTGCAGCGCCACGAGCTTGTGCATCGAGGCGCGGCACGGCTTGCAGTCGGTGCGAAAGAAGTCGAGCAGCACGACGTGTTTGGGGCGCGACCTGCGCGCGGCGCCGGGGTAGGCGAGATCGGCGAGCGAGATCAGGGTGCCGGCGCGATCGCGCAGGCGAAAGGCGGGCGCCGGTTGGCCCACGCGAGGCGGCGACGCGACGGCGGTCGCCGGAGCGAGCAGCAGCAGCAGCAGCAGCAGCGACAGCGCCACTGGCGCGAGGCGCCGCGCCGAACGTCCGAAGATCGTCATCGCGCTAGGCCGAGCCGATCCACCCCAGCATCACCGACAACAAGACCATCGCCGGCACGTACTCGGTGCTGCCGCTGTTGGCGGTGGTGCGGTCAGCGCCCGCCACAGGTAGGTTGAGGCGCAGGCCGAAGCCGACATAGAGATGTCCCGATGTCTGCAACATGTAGTGCGCCGTCGGCGAGAGCGTGAAGGCGGCCGTGTCGTTGATGATCATCGCGCCAAACCCGACACCGAAGCGAAGCTGGTGTGTGCCGTCAGCGCTGAGATACATCGGATAGCCGAAGCGCGTGAACCAGCTCGCGTTGAAGCGGTCGCTGAAGTAGTAGCCGGCGCCGCCTTCGAGCAGCGTCCAGAAGAAGCGCCGCCACTTGATCGTAAAGAGCGTCAGGTTGGCACAGAAGACACCCGAGGCGTTCACCGGCTGGTCGTCGGTGACAGAGTCTCGGCTGCCTTCGATGGCCCCGCCGCCGACCGCCAGCTCGACGCCGATCCACTCGGTGCGCTGCGCCATGCGGGCGCCGCCTCTGGCGTCGAGCTCGAGCGCGTAGCGCAGCGTGGTGCGCCGATTGGGCAGGACGTGCGCGCGCCGTGTGAGGTAGCCCTCGCGTTCGACAGTCAGCTCGACGGGTTTGCCTTTGGCGAAGGCGAGGCGCAGCGGCGTGCGGCCAGCGGGGCGCCCATCGACAAAGACCTCGGCGCCGGCCGGCTCGCTGCGTACGTCGATGAAGACGCGCGGCCCCGTGCTGGGCGGCGGAAGGTGCGGCGTGCGATCGGGCGGCGGCGGCGCTGCGGGCGGCGCTTTGCCGCCGCTGCCGCCGAGTCGCTTCACCACAGCCTCGAGGGAGCTGACGATGGCGTCCTCGCTGCAGCCGCCGCGCACCGTCGCCGCACGCTCGGTGGCGGCGCGCCGCAGATCGTAGAGCGTGGCCGCGACGGCGCAGCGCGAGCCGAGCTTGAGCACCTGCGTGGCGAGCGACTTCTGCGCCGCCAGCTCCTTGCCGATCTCGATCTGACACGACTGATCGAAGCACTTTTTGTAGGAGCTGTGCTTTTGCGCGCGCAGGCGCGCCTTGATCTGGGCGCGCGGCACGACCTGAAAACGGCCGGTGGCCGTGAGGCTCGACGCCAGGTACGCCGTGAGGCGAGAGCGCACCTCGGCCGAGAGGCCGGCGCCTTTGTCCTCGATGTCGAAGACGGCGACGATGGGCGCGCTGGCCGCGTAGGCGCTGCTCGGCCGCGCCAGGCCCGAGGCCGTTGGCAGCAGGGCGGCAAACGTGGTGAGTGTGACGAGCGGGCGAAGCCGCGAGCGCCGGGTGAGCGAGGGCATCGGGAGGCGGGCTCCTTGTGGCGCCGATCGTGGCCGACGCGCGCTCGCTGTGTCAACGCCAGCGCTCGAAGTCTCGAGAGCGCTGACGATGACGAGGTGATCGCCAGGCGCTAGGCTGCCGCGCAGGGAGGTGCTGCGATGAGCGAAATCTGGCAACGGCTGATGCGACACTTCGATCCCGCCGCGATAGCCAAGTGGCTCGCCACGGCGTTGCCGCGCATGGTGACGGCGCTGGTGATCGTGATCTTCTTCTGGTTGCTCTCCAAGGCGCTGCTGCGCGGCTTCGAGGCGATCAAGCGCCGCACCAAGCTCGACGAGACGTTGTCGAGCTTCTTTCGCACGGCGATCCGCTACGTGATCTTCATCATCGCGCTGCTGACTGCGCTCAGCGAGCTCGGCGTCAACACCGGCTCGCTGCTGACGAGCCTCGGTATCCTCGGGCTAACCATCGGCTTCGCGGCGCGCGACACGCTCTCGAACGTCATCTCGGGGCTGTTCATCTTCTGGGATCGGCCCTTTGTCGTCGGCGATCTGATCGACATCGGCGGCCACTACGGGCGCGTGCACGACATCACGTTGCGCTCGACGCGCGTGGTCACCATCGACGGCAAGATGCTGGCGATCCCCAACACGAGCGTCGTCAACAGCACGGTGGCGTCGTACACGAACTTTCCGAACCTGCGCCTCGAGCTGCGCGTGACCATCGGCGTCAACGAGGACATCGACAAGGTGCGCGGCATCTTCCTCGCGCTGGTCAAAGGCGACGAGCGCTACCTCGCCGACCCCGCGCCCGACGTGGTGCTCGTCTCGGTCAACGACTTCAACCTGACGATGGAGTTTCGCGTCTGGCTGGTCGACGAGAAGCAGCACATCGCCGAGCGCTTCGAGCTGCGCGAGCGGCTGTTCGAGGCGCTGCGCAGCGCGGGCGTCGACCTGCCGTACCAGACGATCCAGCTGCAGCCGGTAGAGCTCCATACGCGCGCGTCGAGCGCCGCCTAGTCGCGTCGCGTCTCGTCGCGCGGTGCGGGTGTGACAGTGTCCCATGCGCCGTTTGGCGCGGCGCATACGTGATCACGCGAACCTACAGGTGGTACGCCGGTTGCTCTTCAGCTCCGCACCGGAGGTGAGGAGATGCTCAACGCGTGCGCGACGAAGCTTCACGAGCGGCATGTCATCGTCAACGGGGAGCAGCTGGACGACGAAGCGCTCTGCGTCCTGGAGCGCGAGGGCGGCAGCATCCCCGACGGTGAGTACTGGTACGACCCCACGTCGGGATTGTGGGGCGAGCTGGGTGGCCCGGCGTTCGGATGCATCGACTCGGGCATCGGCGTCGGCGGCCAGCTCGGCGCCGACGCATCGAGCGGCGACACGGGGGTGTTCCTCAACGGTCGCGAGCTGCCACCCGCCGAGCTCGAGCTCATCGAGCGCCTGGTCGGGCCCTTCGCGAGCGGCCGCTACTTCCTCGATGGCGACGGTTACGTCGGCTTCGAGGACGGCACACGCCTGCTCAACCTGCTCGAGCTGATCTCGCGCGCCGAGTCGTTGCTGTGCCACCAAGCGATGCACCTGCGCGCCGGCGAGCGCGCTTTCGACGACGACATGGCGGGAACGTGCGACGACGCACTCGCGGAGATCGACACGGTGCGCGTCACGCGCAGGGCGAGGTGACGCACGTGTCGCACAACGTATCGACGCTCTTCGAGCGAGCGGTGTTCCTCAACGGCAAGTGGCTCAGCAGCGACGAGCTGGCGGTGCTCGAGCTCGGTGGCCGCCGCTGCGTCGCCGACGGTGACTACTTCTACGATCGCTTGTCGGGACTCTGGGGGCGCGTGGGCGAGCCGGCGCTGGCGCGCATCACGCCAGGGCTGCCGCTTCCAGGCGTCCCCGCGCCCGACGCCTCGCACGGCGACAGCGGTGTGTTCGTCAACGGCCGCGAGCTGCCCGCCGGCGAGCACGCCATGCTCGCGGCCGCGGCCGGCGGCATCATCGCGGGGCGCTACTACCTCGACTGTCACGGTGACTTCGGCTTCGAGGGAGGGCGACTGCTGTTCAACATCTTCGAGCTGCCGCCCCGAGTCGAGACCTCGACGATAGACGAGTCCCTCTACGACGACGACGAGGAGTGGGAGATCGACACGCTCGTGCGGTTCTAGTTCTGTAGTCCCCGGCGGGCGCGACGCTTAGATCTTCTTCTACCTCAGGGCGTCGACCTTGCGCGCGATGAAGTCGGCGTAGCGCTCGGGGTCGCGGCCGAGCACCTGCTTGACCGTGGGCTCGACGCCGGCGCCCCAGCCTTGGGCCTTGACGCGCTCGAGGCCGACCAGCGCGGTGACCATCCATGGCGGCAGGCCGGCGGCGGCGAGGCTCTCGGCTTGCTGCTCCGAGCTGATCTCGACGTACTTGACGGTCTTGCCGGTGGCCTCGCTGACGAGCGCTGCGATCTTCTCGTCGGTGATGGCCTCGCCGCCGGTGAGGGCCAGGGTCTTTTCGTTGTACTGGCTCGGCTGCTCGAGCACCTTGGCCGCCACGGCGGCGATGTCGGCGCTGCTGATGTAGCTCACCGGCTTGCCTGCCGAGGCGCCGTAGAGCGCGCCCTGGCTCCGGATCGTCTCGCCGCTGAAGTTGATCAGGTTGTCCATGAAGAACGTCGGCTGGACGATGGTGTAGGCGAGGCCGCTCTCGGCGAGCGCCTTGTCGGAGGCGCCGTGCCAGCGCGAAGCGTTGAGCTCGGCATCGGCGTTGGCGCCGAACGCCGAGATGCGCGCCACGTGCTCGAGGCCGGCCTCTTTGGCCAGCGCGATGTGCATCTTGACCGACGCGTCGAAGCCCTCGACGAAGGGCGCGACGAGCAGCGCGCGCTGCACGCCGTCGAGCGCCGCGCGCACCGACGCCTGGTCGTCGAGGTCGAGCCTGACGACCTCGGCGCCCTTGTCGCGTGCCCACTGGGCGCGCTCGGGCGAGCGCACGCCCACGCGCACGGAGGCGCCACGTTCGAGCAGCAGCTTGGTGGTCTGAGAGCCGATGTTGCCGGTCGCGCCAGTGACGAGGATCTTGCTCATAAATACCTTCCTGAAGGGGCCGTGTTGGCTAACCCGTGTCGTCTGTGTCTCTCTGCCCTTGTTATGGCGCCGGAGCAGGAATGCATCAACTGCAATGTCGTCATGGTATAAATGCACAGCATGCAGCTAAGGAACATCGACCTCAACCAGCTGGTGGTGCTCGACGCGCTGCTGCGCGAGCGCAGCGTCAAGGCGGCCGCGCTGCAGCTGGCGCTCAGCCCCTCGGCGACAAGCCACGCGCTGGCGCGCCTGCGCGAGCTCTTGCGTGACGAGCTGTTGGTGCGCGCCGGGCGCGAGATGGTGCTCACGCCGCTCGCCGCCGAGATGCAGCCGCGCCTACACGACGCGCTCGCCGCGCTGGCCGGGGCAGTGGAACCCGAGCGGCCAGTGGACGCGGCGCAGCTGGCGCGCACCTTCGTCATCGCAGGGAGCGACTACACCGAGATCTTCCCGCTGCGCGCCCTCAGCGCGCGCCTCGCCGAGATCGCGCCGCGCGTCGCGGTTCACATGCGGCACCAGCGCGCCGAGCACGTCGACGACCTGCGCGCCGGCGCCGTCGACCTCGACATCGGCGTCGCCGTCAGCGGCTACGACGACGTGCGCTGCGAGGCGCTCTTCGAGGAGCACTTCGTCGTCGTGCTGCGCCGCGGCCACCCGGCGCTGCGCCGGCGCTTCGATGTCGAGCGTTTCGCTGCCTGCGACCACGTGCTCGCCTCGCCGCGCGGCGGTCTCGGCGGCATCGTCGACCGGCTGCTTGGCGAGCGCGGGCTGCGCCGGCGCGTGGCCCGCGTGGTGGCGAGCTTCGCCTCGGCGCCGCAGCTCGTCGCCGATTCGGACCTCGTCACGACGATGCCGCGTCGTATGGCGCGCCTCGCCGCCGCGTCTCTCGACATCGTGCTGCGCCAGCCGCCGCTCGACGTGCCGCCGTTCACCGTCTGTCAGCTGTGGCATCGCCGAAGCGACGGCGACGCCGCGCACCGCTGGCTGCGCGAGCAGATCCGCGTCGCCAGCGCGACAGCTTGAAACGGGCAGCGTCGCTAGCGATAGAGGCGGCGCGTCAGCAGTGGCGCGAAGAGCAACAGCAAGCCCAGCGCGAGCGCCGTGATGCCCAGCGGCAGCCCGTAAGTGCGCGTGGGCGGCCAACGTCGCGCCAGAAAGTAGCCCTGCGCGCCCTTGGGGTCGCCCAGCTGCGAGCAGGTGGCTGACGGGCAGGCGGCGTAGCTGCCGTAGAGCCGGCTGGTCGTCTTTATCGGCTGCCGCCACGCCACCACCCACAACCTGCCGCCGCTGCCGGCGATCTCGGCGTAGTAGCGCGTGGGCTTGGGCGGCGCGTGAAGATAGCTTCCGTGCTCCCAGTCGATTCGCGCGTCGAGCACGAAGCCGTGGCGCGGTACGTCGTTGGCCATCAGCGCTTCGGCGCCGCGGATCTGAAGCGGCCGGCTGGTACCGCTCTGCGCGATCAGCATCAGCGCGCCGATCACCGCGGTCACCGCGCCCAGCCGCGAGAGCCATACGCGCAGCCGCGACGGCGCCAGCGTGCCGCCGTCATCGCCGCGGCAGCTGCTCATCGCCACCATCGCCGCGCGCAGCCGCGCCTCGCGCTCGATCTCTTCTTTGGTGCGGGTCTCGACCGGCGGCGGCGGCGCGTTGGCGCGAAACGGCGAGCCGTCGTCGGCCGTCACGCGCGGCGCGTTGCAAAACGGGCAGCGCGCCAGGCGCGCCGAGTGCTCGCGCTGACAGCGCTCGCAGCCGACCAGCTCAGCCATCAGCCCTACCTCGGCGTGGATACGTCCCCGTCATGGACACGTCCCCGTGTGGTCGGTCTTGGTCAGGCACGTCGCGCCGGATGGACAGCCCGCCAGATCGCAGCAGTACGTCGGCAGCGGCGTGGCGATGCAGACCGTGCCGATGCACTCCTGTCCCTGTGGGCAGTCGCAGCGGCGCTGACACTGCGGTGCCGCCTTGCAGTTGCCGTAGCCGCCGGACTTTTCGAGACACAGCTTGCCCGCGGGACAGGCCGGGTCGCTGCAGCAGAAGATCTGCGGCGAGCTCGTCGCCGCGCAGACGCCGCCGATGCAGTCTTCGCCGCTCTTGCAGTCGCACACCGTGCCGCACACGGGCGCCGCGCCGCAGCTGCTGATCGTGCCCGTGGGCAGCACACAGGCGCTGCCTGCCGGGCAGCCTGCCTTGCTGCAGCAATAGACCTTCTGCGTGCCGGCGAGGCAGACGCCCTGCAAGAAAGCCTCGCCCTGCACGCAGTCGCAGGCCGTCTGACAGCGCGGCGAGCCGCACACGCCCGGCTGATTGAGCTTGTTGACGCACGGTTTG
>JAGQIK010000454.1 GCA_020431405.1 Myxococcales bacterium | reverse complement strand
GTGCCGGCCGCCGCGTCACCCTTGGCCGCTGCCGTCGACGGCGACGCGCCGCTGCCCGACGCCGAGCCCGTCGCCGAGGCCGATCCCGATCCCGCCACCACCTTGCTGCCCGGCAGCACCGAGGCCATCGCGCTGTACAGCGCGCGCGCCTTGACCACCACGGCGCTGTTGCGCGCGTCCTTGGCGCCGAAGACACGCGCGAGGCTCTCGACCCACCACGCGCCGTGCTGCGAGAGCGCCGCGCGCGTCACGCTCGGCGCCGAGATCGCCGCCACCACCACCAGCAGCGCGTTGCAAAGACACAGCATCGTCAAGGTGCGCGGCCGCTCGCGCGCGCGCCCGACGCGGCGCAGCCAGAAGCCGAGCAGCGCCGGCACGATCACGCAGGCGCCGAGCCCGAGCAGCAACAGCCACAACACGCTGGTCGACACGCGCGCGCCGAGGCTGCTGCTGATCGAAAAGCCGAGCAGCAGCAGCACGAAGGTGCAGAGGCCAACGCCGAGCGCGCGCAGCGGCCGGCGCTTACCTTTCGGCGCGGCGGGCGGATCGACGCGAATGGTGGGATCGTTGGACACGTGGATCGACTCGACGGGGCGCCCGAGCGCCCCATCGAGTTTACGCTAGGTGGGCCCACGCGCTAGGCGCGCGACACTACTCGGCCTCGATGAAAACCGAGTCGCTCTGCGGCGCCTGCGGCGCGGCACGCTGCGGCCGACGGGCCTGCTGGCGCGGCTGGGTCTGACGCTTGGGCGCCGCCGCCGGCGCGGACGGCGCACGCGGCGCGCTCGGCGCCGCGGCGCTCGGCTGGGCGCCGTTTCCCGAGAGCTTGGCCGACACGGCGCCGACGACGTCGACACCGAGCGCCGCCTTGATCTGCTCGTTGGCGCCGATGACGCGGGCGGCGATATCGCCACCGCCGTTGCCGTTGCCGTGCGCCGAGCGCGGCAGCACCGTGACCTTGTCGACCTTCACACCCTCGACCGTGCGCGTCAGCGTGCCGACCATCGTCTGCAGCTTCTGCATCAAGAACACCTCGCGCGCGTTGGGGCCCGCCTGCTTCCAGGCGGTGGTGATGCGTTTGAGCACCTCCGCGGTGGCCTTGCCCTCCTCGACGATCGTGGCTGCCTCGCCCTGCGCCTGCTGACTGCGCGCCAACATCTGCGCCGACGCCGGCGTGATGATGTCGGCCTCGAGCTGGCGGCGAACCTGCTCGATGCGCGCGCGCTGTACCTCCAGCTCGGCCTTGGCCTGCACCACCGCCGCGCCGATCTGACCGTTGGCCTCGGCGACGAGCGCCGCCTGCTGCGTCTTGGCGTCGGTGACGTCGCGCTCGCACTGCGCCATCAGCGTGCGGATCGTCGCGTCGATACGCACCAGCTCGGTGCGCTGGCGGTTCTGCGCGTCCTTGACCGTCGCGTCGGCCTGCGCCTCGGCCTCGACGATGGTGGCCTTCTTGCGCACCTCGGCGCCCGAGATGCGGCCGATGCTGTCGAGGTAGCCCACGCCGTCAGAGACGTTCTGGATCTTGAGCGTGTCGAGCACCAGCCCGAGCACATTGAGATCGTCGTCGGCCTCGTTCATCAGCTGCTGCGCGAAGGCGAGCTTGTCGGCGTTGACCTCTTCGGGGGTCAGCTTGGCGAGCACGCCGCGCAGGTTGCCCTCGAGCGTCTCCTTGGCGATGTTGATGATCTCGTGGCGCGGCTTGCCCAGAAGGCGCTCCACGGCGTTTCCGAGCAGCGGCTCCTCGCCGGCGATCTTGACGTTGGCCACGCCATCGACGTTGAGCGGGATGCCGCCCTTGGAGAACGCGCCGCTGACCGCGACGTTGATCGCCATGTTGGTCAGCACCATACGATCGACCACCTCGAACAGCGGGATACGAACCTTGCGGCCGCCCTTGATCGGCTTGTAGGGCACTTCGCCGCGCGAGTCGTGACGGCTTGTGCCGCCCGAGAAGATCAACACTTCGTTGGGCTGACAGATGTAGAGCAGCTTCTTTACGGTCAGCGCGATCAGCAGCAAGCCGATGACGCCGAGAATCGTTAGCGCGATTGCCATTTTGCTTCTCCTATCTCGTCGCCGCCGCGCCCGCCCGTGCGGTGCGCGGCAGCGTGAGCGGTGTGGTTACTACAGACCCAGCTGAGCGCGACCGCCGCCGCCGTGACCGTTCTTCTTCGGCGCGAGGATCTCCCCCACGTCGACGCCGGTCGACTGCTTGAGCGCGTCGAGCACCGAGCTGACCGTCATCGGGAAGCCCGCCACGTAGTTGGGCAGCGCCGAGCCGTCGCCGGGGTCGACGATGTGCACCTCGCCTACCTGGAGCGCGCCGAGCCGCGTGACGATGGTCTCCATCAGCTTCTCGATCTGCTCGATGAGGAACACGTCGCGCGCGTTGCTGCCCGCCTCGGACCAGGCCTTGGCCAGCATCTCGAGCACGCGCGCGAGCGCCTTGCCGTTCTCCTCGATGGGCGCCGCGTCACCGCGCGCGATCATCTCTCGCGCCCGCTTCTCCGCCTCTGCCGGAATCTCGACGTCAGCCTTGAGGCGCAGGCCCTCGAGCTCGCGCCGGATCTCCTGCAGCTCTTGCTCGGCGAGGTAACGCGCCTGCTGTCCGCGCGCCTTGGCCTCGCGTCGCGCCGACTCGACCTCTTTGTCGAGATCGGCCTTGATGCGGCGCTGCTCGTTGCGCTTGCCGACCACGGCGCGCTCGGCCTCTTGCTGCGCGATGGCGCCACGCGCCTCGGCCTCGGCCGAGCGCTGATGCGCCTCGTTGGTCGCGTCCGACTCGGCGATCTCGGCCTGGCGAATGACTTGCGCGATGCGCTGCCGGCCGATGCTCTCGAGATACTGCTTCTCGTCGGAGACGTGCTGCACCTTGAGCGTGTCGAGGTGCAGGCCGAGCTTCTGGAAGTCGCCCTGCACGTCCTTGGTCAGCTCCTGCGCGAACTTGAGCCGGTCCTCGTTGACCTCTTCGGGCGTCAGCGTGGCCAGAACGCCGCGCAGCGTACCTTCGAGGGTCTCTTTGGCGACCGAGCGCAGCTCCTCCGGCGCCCGGCCGAGAAAGCGCTCGATGGCGTTGCGGATGTAGCGCCGATCGGACGTGATCTTGACGTTGGCGATGGCGCGCACGTTGAGCGGGATGCCGTCAGACGAGTAGGCGTTGTGCGTGACGATCTCGATGGGGATCGTCGTCAGGTCCATCGCGTCGACCTTCTCGAGGATCGGCCAGCGCCAATGACGCCCCGAAAACTCGATGCGGTTGCCCACCACGGTGCCGTCGGCCTGCGTGTACTTGCGGCCGGAGAAGATCAGCACCTGATTGGGCCGACAGATGGTCAAGAAGCTGCGCACGAAGACGTACAGCACGAGCAGACCTACTGCGATGCCGCCCGCCCACATGCCGACCGTGATCAGCAGCTTGGGATCGATGTGGATGACCTTATCCATCTCTTCCTCCTCCTCCTTCGCGCGCGCACGGATGCGCTGCGCGTCGAACGCTACTTGCCTTCCTCGCGCTCGATCGCCACGGGCTGCTTTTCAGCAGACTCACCCGTGGCGCGCTCGGCGCTCGGCTCGTCGCCGATCAGATCGGCGACCTTGAGTTTCGGGCGGGCGGGCGGCAGCGCTTTGCGCGGCGCGTCCTCGCTCTCGAGATCGCTGGCCGGGACGACCACCACCTCGTTTCCATCGACCTCGATGACCAGCACCTTGCTGCCGATCTCGAGCGTCTGCGCGCTGTCGGTGCGCGCCTTGAAGTCAACGGCTTGACCACGCACGGTCAGCCGCACCTTGCCTTGAAGGTCCGACGACAGTGGCAACAGCACGGTGCCCTCGAGCCCCTTGTAGTGCTCGACCGTCGCCACCTCGCCGACCACGTCGCGCTTGAGGCGCTGGACGAGATAGGCCGCGCCAAAGCCGAGGCCGCCGCCCATCAGCAGCGCCGAGCCGAACGTGACCCACTTGCTGGCCAGCGCCAGCAGCGTCAGCACACCGCCCGTCGCGCCGAAGAAGGCGAGAAAGAAGACCCAGAAGCGCAGGCTGAGAAACGGCAGCCAGATGTCGGCGCCGTGATCGACGCCCGCGTCTGCGTCGGCGTCGGCGTCCACATCGACATCAGCATCGACGTCGACGTCGGCATCGAGATCGAGGTCGCCCGCGTCGAAGTCCTTGTCGGTGCCGAGCAGCAGCGACGCGCCGAGCAGCACACTGCCGAGCACGAACGAGGCGATATAGATGTAAAGAAGGGTCATAGCTGCTCCTCCCGCGCGCGCGCGCGCTCGTAGCGAGCCCACACCTCGGCCGGAGCGAACGCGCTCCAGCGCAGCGCGGCTAGCTCGGCGCGCTGGCGACCTTCCTCAGCGTTGAAGACTGCGTACTATCGCAGCAAAGGGTCGCGAAGCGCCAACCTAAAGCCGTGGCTCACACCGATCGCCTCGCGCGTTATCAAGCAGCAGACGTGCCAGCAGTGGATCTGTCAGCTATCGCATCCTGAGGCCGTCTGCTGGATCCGCGGCGGGGTAACACGCCAACGGCGGGGGCGCGCTACGCCACTACTTCTTGGCGGGGGCGGCGCGTTTGACGGGACGCGCGCGCGTCGGCGCGCGCTTGCGGGCGCGGCGGTACTGCCGCGGGTTGCGCGCGCTCGAGACGCGGTTGGCCATCACGCGGTAGCGCTTGCTCTTGAGCAGCCGCCGGTAGCAGTCGCCGAGCGAGTAGGAGATGCTGCCGATGACGCTGGCGCGCTGGCGCATGGCCTCGTTGAATCGCGCGAAGGCGGTCTGGCAGTCACCGCGAGCAACTGCCGCGCGGCCTTGCGCGAGCAGTCGGCTGACCACGTCGCGCTCCTTCTTCTTTTTGACCTTCTTGCTCTCGTCGCGCGTTTTTTCGCCGTCGCGGCGCTGCGCCTGCTGCTGCTGCTGCTGCGCCTGTCGCTGTTGCTGCGGCTGCGCGTAGCCGCGGCTGCGCGCCACCGGCCGGCGGCGTGCCCCCCGACGTGCAGCGTGGCGCGTCGTGCGCTTGTAGGCCTCGGCCGGTGCTTGGTTGCGCTTCTTCTGCCACGACGACGAGGCGCTGGCGCCCCGCGGCGCCTGCGGCGTCTTGGTCGCCGTGACGGGGGCCGGCGCGGCGAGCTGGTCGGCGTCGTCGGAGGCGCGCGGCGCGCTCGAGCGCGGCTTGGCCTTGGGTTGCTGATAGCGATAGCGCGAGCGATTGCCCCACACGCCGCTGCTGCCGCCGCCGACGTCGAGCACGTTGGCCGCGCGCCGTCGCGTGCGCCGATGCAGGCGGCGCTGCGGCATCAGCTGTGGCTTGCGCGCGGCGATGATGTTGGCCGGCGCCTTCTTGCGTGCGCGCGCGCGGCGCTCGCTGCGCAGCGTGATGGTGCTCGGCGCGTTATCCGCACCGCTGGCCGCGCCGCTGTTGTCCTTGTTCTTGTCGACCAGCGCGCCCTTGAGCTTGCTCGAGCGCTTTCCGTCGATGGCATAGCCGGATTGCTTGCCGCCGCCGACGGTGCCGACTGCGCCCGCCTTGCCCAGCTTGTCGATACCCAGCGCGCGCTTTCGCACGGGACCGGCGGCGCGCAGGTCGTCGCTGTTGCGGTTGTTGTCGCCCTGCTTGGCGAGCTCGGCGCCCGCGCGCACGCCAGCGTTGTCGGGGCTCGGCGTGCTCGTCGCGGCGCCGCTGGCGCCGGCAGGCGTCTCTTGTTTCTTTTGCGCCTGCTGCTGCGCGAGCGCCTTCGACTCGCGGTCGGCGGCGGCGGGCGCGCCGCCTGCGCCCGCGGGCGGCGGCGATGCAGGCAGGGGGCTGTCAGCGGTGGGGGTACGGTGCGCGGGCGGCAGGCCCTTGCGATAGACGACGAAGCTCACGCCGAGCACGACGACCAGCGTGGCCGCGGCGGCGATGGCCGGATGCATGATGAAGACGCGCATCAGCCGGCGCAGGCGCTCGCCGAAGCTCAGCTGCTCGGCGGGCGTGGCGCGCGCTGCCTCTTCGAGCAGCAGCTGCGAGATGGACGTCGGCGGCGCGAGATCATCGAGCTCTCGCATGGCGGCACGCGTGCGCTGGAAGGCCTCGAGCTTCTCTTTGCACTCGGGGCACTTGTCCAGCGCGGCCTCGAGGGCCTGCGCCTGCGCCGGGTCAAGCTCTTGATAGATGTAATCCATCAAGAGCTCATCTACTTGCCTACAGTCCATCTCTGCGTTGCTCGTCTACGTCATCCGCTCATGCAGATCAGTGTACCGCTTGTGCCAGGTCGCGGTACTCTTCCAGCTGATTTCTAAGATTTTCGAGGGCATAGCGCATCCGGCTCTTCACCGTGTTCTCCGGCGCGCCTACCACCTCGGCGATCTCCTTGAAGGGCATGTTGAGGTTCTCGCGCATCAGGAAGACCTCGCGCTGCTCCTCGGAGAGCTGCTCGATGGCCGCCTTGAGCCGCTTCTGCAGCTCCTTGCCGATCACCTGGCGGTCGACCGCGGGCCCCTTGTGCGCTTGAAGATCGCCCATCGTGCTCCGGCCTTCCTCACCGCGCTTTGCAACCGGCGCATCCAGCGACGCGGCTTTGCGGTGTTTCGCTCGTCTGGCGTTATCAACGCACAGGTTGCGAGCGATGGTGTACAGCCAGGTGGTGAACTTCGCCTGCCGCTTGTAAGAGCGGGCGCCTTTGATCACGCGCAGAAACACATCCTGCAGCAGATCTTCGGCCAGGGCGGGGTTGCCCACCTGACGCGCCAAGAAGTTGTAGACCGGGCGCTGGTGTCGATTGAGCAGCACCTCGAAGGCCCGTGTATCACCGCGCTGATACGCTTCCATCAACGCTTCATCTGCACGTTCCTCGCGCACAACCATCGACCCTCGAAGCTGCCCTATGGCGGTCGTCATGCTAGCCCGCAGCCCTCGAGGGAGCAAACGTTCCGGTCTCCCTCTTCAACGCGCGAGCTGCGTTGAAGGTCTAGCCCGAGCCGATAAACCATCACACGCTGCATGTCTTCCCCTGATCGTCGGCGGTAAGCGACGCTGCTGCCGCAGGCTGTCTCGATGACGTGCGAGCGGGCATTTGCTTACGGCGAAGCCACAGGGCCCTGGATTTACTCGTGTTCTTGTTGAACGAGGGCTTTGACCCCAGAGCCGCGCGATCCCTTTGACTCTTCTGGGGTCGTCCGTTGTCCCTGTCGCGGCGGGCCTAGTCGTCGAGGCGTAGGGTGCGTACGAGCTCGAAGGCGAGCGCCCCGAAGACGAGCAGCGCGATCTGGGTCCAGAAGATCTCGCTCAGCGGATCGCGGAAGTACAGCCACAGCGAGCGGCCGAGCGCGACGCCGAGCAGTGCGCCGCTGATCAGACGATAGCGGTTGCGGCCACGCGCACGAAGACGCGAGAGGCCCCAATCGAGCAGGGCGGGCGCGGCGAGCAGCAGCGTCAGCAGCGTGTCGACGAGCGGCGCGCGTGCGGGGCCGAGGCCGAGCAGCACCTGCAGCGCGATCGTCGCGGCGAGCAGCGGATAGAGCGTGCTGCAGCGCGCGCAGACGGCCAGCCGCCGAGCGCCGCCGACGGGTACGAGCAGGCAGCGATCGTGCGCGTCCGGTCGATGGTGCGAGAGGGGCAGCCAGTTGACGACGCGCGGGCGCGGCGGCGCGGCGGCGGGCGCACCTGCATCGGGCGCGGCGTCGTCGCTCACGGCGCGCTCTGCGTGGTATCGAGCGCGCGTGTCAGCGCGACGAAGTCAGCCGGCGAGAGCGACTCGGCGCGCACGGTCGGCGAGAGCGACAGCGACTCGAGCGCGGCGATGACGCGCTCGCGCGCGTGCAGCCGCGACAGCGCGCGTGGCAGCTGCTTGCGGCGCTGGGCGAAGGCTGCGCGCACCAGCTCGGCGAAGCCGTCGGGCGTCTCGTCTGCGGCGGCGTCTCCGCGTCGCGGCGCGAACTGGATCACGCTCGAGTCGACCTTGGGGGCTGGCGTGAAGGCGCCGCGGCCGACCGACAGCGCGAGCGCGACGTCGGCGTGCTGCTGCACCATCACGCTCGGCGCGCCGTAGGTGCGGCTACCCGGCGCCGCCACGATGCGCTCGGCAAGCTCGCGCTGCAGCATCAGCGTGGCGCGCGCGAGGTGCGCGCGCTGGTCGAGCAGCGCGAAGAGCAGCGGCGACGAGATGTGATAGGGCAGATTGCCGACCACGTGAACCGGTTCGCCATCAGCGACGTCGGCGAGCGTGAAGGTCAGCGCGTTGGCCTCGACGATCTCGAGGTTTTCGATCTCGCCGAGCTGCTCGCGCAACACCGCGACGAGATCGCGATCGCGCTCGACGGCGATCACGCGCCCGGCGCGCGCTACGAGCTCGCTGGTCAGCGCGCCGAGGCCAGCGCCGATCTCGACGAC
Source organism: Myxococcales bacterium (assembly GCA_020431405.1). Taxonomy (GTDB): domain Bacteria; phylum Myxococcota_A; class Polyangia; genus JAGQIK01. The sequence continues at coordinate 5,064 of JAGQIK010000454.1, read as the reverse complement.
CACGTCGTCGGGGCCGAGGCGCGCGGCGTCGGCGATGCGCGCGATGACGGCGCGGTCGTGCAGGAAGTTCTGACCCCAGCTCTTCTTGGCGGCCAGGCCGTGGGCGCGCAGCAGCGCCGCTGGCGTCGGGTAGTCGACCGCTAGCACAGCGGCAGCCGCGCGACGGCGTTGAGGTCGAGGCCCGAGGTCTCGCCGCGCGCCAGGCGCAGCGCGCCGGCTGCCGCGATCATCGCGCCATTGTCGGTGCAGAGCTTGATCGGCGGCACGTAAAGCGCGGCGTCCCGCGCCTCGCACATGGCGCTCATCGCCGCGCGCACGGCCTTGTTGGCGAGCACGCCGCCGGAGGCGACGAGCGCGCGCGCGCGCCGCTGTCGCAGCGCCTCCTCGCTCTTGCGCACCAGCACGTCGACGACCGCCTGCTGAAAGCTGGCGCACAGATCGGCGAGCGCCTGGCCTTCGGGCACGCCGCTGCGGCGCACGTGATTGGCGACGGCGGTCTTGAGGCCGCTGAAGGAAAAGTCGAGCTCCTTGCGGCGTGGCAGCGCGCGCGGCAGCGCCACCGCATCGGGGTCGCCGCCCGCGGCGGTGCGCTCGATGATCGGACCGCCGGGATAGCCGAGGCCGAGCAGCTTGGCGACCTTGTCGAAGGCCTCGCCGGCCGCGTCGTCGCGCGTGGTGCCGAGCGGACGATAGTCGCCGAAGCCCTCGACCCCGATCAGCGCGGTGTGGCCGCCCGAGACGAGCAGCGCGACGTGACGCGATGGCGGCGGCTCGGCGCCGACGCGCGGCGCGACGAGGTGCCCCTCGAGATGATTGACGCCGATCAGCGGCAGCTCGTGCACGTAGGCGAGCGCCTTGGCGAACTGCACGCCGACGAGCAGCGCACCGACGAGCCCTGGTCCGCGTGTCACGGCGACGCCGCTGAGCGCGCGCGGGTCGTCGATGCCCGCTTCGGCGAGCGCGCGCTCGACCACCGGCACGATGTTCTGCACGTGATGGCGCGAGGCGAGCTCCGGCACGACACCGCCATAGGCGGCGTGCACGGCGATCTGCGAGGCGACGACGTTGCTCTCGACGTGGCGCGCGTCGCGCACCACGGCCGCGGCCGTCTCGTCGCACGACGACTCGATGCCGAGCACCAGGCTGCCCGAGGCGTTCATCGCAGCGCTACTTGAGGGTCTTGACGAAGGAGCGGATGTCTTTGGCGTAGGCGCACTTGGGACACAGCTCGAGAAAGCGCGTGAGCGCCGCCTTGGCCTGCTTGCGCGTGGCGGCGCGCTCGGCGAGCACCGTGCCGACGACGAGCTGGGCGTAGGCGGCGTCGGCGTGGGCCGCGACGACCTTCTGCGCGGTGCCCAACGCGCGCTTCATGCGGCCGCGCTCCATGTCGCGCAGCGCCAGATACTCGAGCGCTTCCCAGCCCTGGGGATCGAGCTTGTTGGCCTTGGCCATCAGCTTGAACGCCTTGCGCTTGCGGCGCTTGTTCATCGCCTCGTGCGCCTGCGCGACGAGCGTGGCGTACTCGCCCGAGCCCGATGCAGAAGCGGCCGCCGACGCAGCGGTGCCCGCCGCGCTGCCCGTGCCTGTCGCGCTGCCCGCAGCGCTCGCCGCGCTGCCCGTGCCCGCTGCGCTGCCCGTGCCCGCTGCGCTGCCCGTGCCGGCCGCGCTGCTGGCGCTGCCGGCGCTGGCCAACGCGCTGCCGCTGCCAGCTGCGCTGCCCGTGCCCGCCGTGGTGCCCGGCGCCTCTACGCTGCCCGCGGCGCTACCGCTGCCGCCAGCCGCCAACGCGCTGCCACTGCCGCTACTGCCGCTGCCAGCCGCGCTGCCGGCCGTACTGCTCGTGCCCGCCGCCGCGCTGCCCGCCGAGCCCGAGCCCGAGCCCGAGCCGGCCGCGCCCGACAGCGTCGCGTGGCGCGTGGGCCTTATCTGCAGCTCGGGTGGGCCATCGCCGTAGTAGGGCGAGTTCTTGATGTAGGCCCACACGCCGATGCCCGAGCCACCGGCCACGACCAAGATCGCGAGGAAGATCCAAAGCCCGCGGCTGCTCGTGCGCCGCTCGGGCTCGTAGTAATCGACGTCCTCGTAGGCATCGGGCTGGTAGTCCGAAGCGAAGAAGGCCTCGTCCTGAATATCGATGGAAGCGGCGCTCGGATCGGCGCCGCCGCTGCGCGCGGCCGAGCGCGTGGCCGCCGCGTCGGCCTGCTCTTCGTCGGCAGCCTTGCTCGGGAAGGGGATCACCGCGCCACCCTTGGCGGCCTGCGCGGGCTCTTCGTCGTCCTCGTCGTCGAGCCAGTTGTCGAGCGCCGCGGCGTCGGGAAGCGGTGTGCCGTCGGCCTGATTGAACTCGCCCTCCGCGAGCGGCTCCTCGCCCGACGCGTGCGTCGCCACCACGCCTTCGCGCGGCGGATCGGCGCTCGGCACCGGCACGCCGACGGGCGCGGCGGCCGCGGCGGCCGCCTCGGGGACGGGGACGCTGACCGCTTGCGGCGCGGGCGCGGGCACCGGCGTGAGCGTCGGCTCGTCACCGCCGATGAAGCCGTCGAGCTGGTCTTCGTTCGCTTCGGGCTCGCTGCCGGGCTGGCTGTTGGGCTCGTCGGCTGGCGCGTGCTGCTCGGTTGCACCGGCAGCCGCGGCGTCTCCAACGGCTGCGCTCTCGGCGGCCGCTGCCTGCGACTCGGCGGCGGTTGGCTGCGCCTCGGCGGCGGTTGGCTGCGCCTCGGCGGCGGTTGGCTCCACGACGGCAACTGGCTGGCCGGCGGCGGGGCCCACCGCGATCGGCGGCACCTCACGGACGGCCGTTTCGCTGTCGTCGTCTTCGAGCGGCTCGACCGCTTCAGCAGCTGGCGCCGAGTCATCGGCGGCGCTCGGCGCGCCGCTGCGTTCGTCGTGCGCGGCAGCTTCCTCGGCCGCGTCGGCCAGCGCCTCGGCCGCACGCAACGCCGCCTCGGCGTTCTCGGCGACGCTCGGCGGCGGCGCCAGCCCGACCTTGGTCTCGTCGACGACCAGCGTCTCGCTGGTCTGTAGCGGCCCGTCACCGACGAGCTGCTCGCGCGCCTCGACGGTATCGTGGCGCTCCGTCGCTGCCAGCTGCCGCTCGAACAGCGGCGCGTCGGTGGGCGGCGCGAGTGGCGCCGGCGTCACGTCGTGCTTGTCGGTATCGCGCGCGTCGGCCCCATCGGTCGCCCTGACCGCGTCGGCCGCCGGCGCGTCCTGCGGCTCGGCGCTATCGAGCGCGGCGGCGCGCGCCTGCTCGGGCGAACCGTAGAGCGCTGTCGCCACCGCCGGGCGCCGGTTGACCGGTGAGCCCTCGGCTCCTTCGAAGAATGGATGCTCGCTGGTGGGCGCCGGCGCCTCCTCGGCCGCGTCGGCCGCCCGCGAGCGCGCCGCCTGCTGAGCCCAGTCGCCCGTCGTGCGCGGCTCGCGTATCTCGCTGCCGCCCGAGCCCTCGTCGACGGCGAACTCGTCGACGGCGAGCTGGCTGGCCACGGAGCCGTCGTCCGCGCCGAATTCATCCACTGGCTGCGCGCCGACGGCCGGATCGCGGCGTGGGCGCGGCAGCGGTCCGGTCACATTGCGCACCAGCGGCTCGTCCTCGAGCGTCGGCCGCCGCGAGTCGCGCGGCTCGAGCTCGACGCTCACCGAGGTGCGCACGGCCTCGGCCTGCAGCGCCTTGGCGAAGGCGTCACCGCGCTGCGCGTCGCTTTCGCTGGTCTGCTGCGCCTCGGTGCTCCACTCGCCGCTGGGGCGCTCGCGCCCGCTCTGTCCCGCGATGTCGAAGACCAAACCTTCGAAGTAGAGCTTGCTGATGATCTCGAGCGCCTCGAGATCGCCGAAGGTGCTGTCGTCGACCACCGACAGCAGTGTGCGGCGACCATCGAACAGCTTGATGATCGAGTTCATCTCGTCGGGGATCTCGCCCAGGCACTCGGCGAGCATCGCGTAGTCGACCTCGAAGATCGCGTCGAGCGGCGGCAGCTGCTCGAGCAACCGACCCCACTCGTCGACGCGGCGCATGCCCTCCATCAGCAGCGCCTGGTTGGTCTGCTCGATGACGTCCTTGCGGCGGATGGTGCGGAACTCGACGTCGAAGTGACCGTCGTTCCAGATCAGCAGCCGGTAGACTGCCGCGTCGCCCTGCAGGTGGCCGAGCTCGGCGTCGATGACCTTGCCGCCGCGAAAGTAGATCGCGCCGCGCTTACCAGCGTCGTTGCGAAAGTGGATGATGCCCGACTTGCGCCCCAGCTCGAGCGTCTGGATCAGGTCGACGACTGCCATGTCGGCGAGGTCGCCAGAGAACGTCGTGCGCCCGTCGCGCTCGGCGAGTGTCTCGCGCTCGCGGCGCTGCAGCAGCACCTTGATGCGGATGACGATCTCTTTGACGAAGATCGGCTTGGTCAGGTACTCCTCGACGCCCAGCTCGAGCCCGCGCACCTTGTTGTCGATGGAGCGCTCGTTGGTCAGGAAGATGAACGGGATCTTCGCCAGCGATTCGTCGGCTTTGATCTTCTCGCAGAAGGCGAATCCGTCGAGCTCGGGCAGCTCGGTGTCGCTGATGATCAAGTCGGGCACCAGCGCCTTGGCCTTGTCCAAGGCCTCGGCGCCGCTGTCGGCAGCGGTGACGAGAAAGCCCGCTTTGCGCAGGCTGACCTCGAGGACGCGGCGCGTTCGCGCGTCACCGTCGACGAGGAGCAGATTGGGCTTGGCCACCGCGTGGTCTCCCGATACCGATTCGCTGTGCCGGGCTGCGCCGGCAAAGCCGCTGAAATAGCGCTAAAAGCTACCCCTGGACCCCTGTCAGGTCAAGGCGGCGAAGGCGCGCTTTCTGCGACGTATACCTACATAGCGCTAGCAGATCTGGGGAGCCTCGTCCAAGTGCCGAGCTATCCCCATCCTAGGGTGCCCCGCGGCGGCCTCGGCGTCCCCGCTGTCGTGAAGCTTGCGCCTCGCGGGCCGCCCGCGCCAGCGCCCCCGTGCCTCGAGCGAGCGCGGCGAGCACGTCGCGCGCGCAGCCGCGCCGCGGAGCGCGACCGAGAAGCTCGATCGCCTGCAGCCGCACCCCGCGCG
>JAGQIK010000453.1 GCA_020431405.1 Myxococcales bacterium | reverse complement strand
CCGCAGGCGCCGCCCGGGTTCGTGCACGTCTTGCGGCAGGCATACGCGCCGTTGTTGAACGAGGCGCAGAGGTAGCCGTTGGGGCAGAAGGTCGACGCGTCGCAGGCCGCGCCGGGGGCCACGGCGGGCATGCAGATGTGCGTGCCTTTGGTCGTCGGCACGCACGACTCGGCGGCGGCGCAGCCGGAGTTTACGTCGCAGGTACCCGTCGGCGTGCACGTCGCGCGGCAGGTGCCCGAGATGCAGAGCGCGCCGTTGGCGCAGGGGCAGGGGCCGCCGGGGCCCGACTGGCCGGGCGCGGTATCGGGCTGTGGCGGCGGCATGTCCGCGACGCCGACGTCTGTAGAGGTCGGCGTCGAGTCGGCGGGCGGGCCCGTGTCGGGCAGCGGCGCGCCGGTGTCGTATGTCACCGGCGGGACGCCCGAGTCGAGGCGCACGGGCACAGGATTGCCGCCCGAGTCGGTGCGGACGTCGAGGTCGCCGGCGCAGCCAGCCGCGATCAACAGCGTGAGAGAGGTAAGCGTGCTCTTCATGGTGCGAAGGGGGGCAATGCAAGTTCCATTCTAAGCCAGATCCCGTGCGATCGCTCCCGATCGGCGATGATCCCTGTCATCTTCGAGGCTTTTAACGGGGACAACTGACCGGAGGGATGGGGGAGTCCTCTCCATGTAGTCAGACCTGGGTCGATCAGCGTGCATGCGCGCTACCCGCGCTCAGCCTCGTGATTTCGCTGGATCCGCTCTGGGGTGGATCGTCCCCCTCCTGGGCGAGAGATGGCGCGGCATATGCACTGGTCAGCGGCCATGACGACGAGGAGCAAGGCCATGCGTAGCGCGTTGAGCATCATCGTGGTTGTCGGGTTCGTGGGCTGCGGCTTCACCAACGACACGACCTACGGCAAGCAGAAGACGGGCAGCGAGAAGCTCGCCATCACCAACGCCGAGGGCGAGGCGGCAACCCTGCGTACAGGCACGTCGATCAACGTGACCACCAGCGAAGACCTGGCGCTGCAGCCCAACCATGTCTATCGCGTGCGCGTGACCAACATCAACACGGGCACCGAGGTCGCGCAGGCTGACCTGCTCACCGACATGGCTGGCAAGCTCGAGCTGTCCACCGTCGCGCACGACATCGGCGAGTTCGATGGGGTCAAGGAGCGCCACACGCTCTCGATCAGCATCGAGCAGAACCCCGACGGCACCCCTGGAGCCGGCGTCGGCGCCGATCCCAAGGCCAAGGGCGACGTCATCGCCAAGATCGACATCCCGCTGCTGCCGCACCGCCCCGACCTGGTCGGCCACGGCTTCCAGATCGACGAGGTCCAGCCGCCGCACATCTTCAGCGCGCTGGCCGATGGCTCGCCGATCAACGCCTACGTCGTCGGCGCCACGCCGGACAACGACGAGATCCCCGCCCCCGTCTACGCCGCGGGTAAGGGCTTCCCCGATGGCATCACCACCGTCGACCTCTACCTCGTCAAGGACGGCGACAAGTGGCAGGGCAAGAAGATCCCGCAGCAGGGCGACGACAAACACATCCTCGGTCCCATCGTCGCCACCGTCGTCAATGGCGAGCTCAAGCCGGTCGACCTCGGCTGGCGCCCGACCGGTAAGGACATCGGACCCTACGACCTCATCGTCGACGTCGACCGCGACGGCGTCTACGACTACAGCCTCTCCGAGAAAGACGCCTCCGACGGCGAGGACAAGGTCGGCCTGACGATCCAGTACAGCAAGGCCTGGTTCCGCGCCAAGAAGGACAAGCTCGCCGCCCGCATCAGCGCCGACGAGGCCGCCAAGGCCGCCACCGCCGCCGACCAGGCTGCCAAGGACGCCCTCGCCAAGGCCAGCGCGCCCGACGCCGTCGCCAAGGCCAACGCCGCGCGCAAGGCCGCCGACGACGCCGCCGCGCAAGTCGCTGTCGCCGAGAAGGCCGCCAAGGATTGCGAAGCGGCGTTCAGCACCGACTTCGCCGACGCGCCGCTGTGCGCCAAGTCGTTCGCCGATGCCGAGGCGGCGGCCAAGAGCGCAGCTCAGCTCGCGCAGCAGGCCACCGCGGACTCCGCGCTCGCCGAGCAGGCGCAGAAGGCGTGGGAGAACATCATCGTCGCCAAGATGCGTGCCTCGCACAAGCTGATGAACCTCGCCTTCAACTCGAGCAGCCGCAGCGGTCAGTGGCAGAACGACTTCACGCGCACCTCGAAGATCTACAGCTACACCAACCCCGACGTGCAGGGCCTGCGCGACCACACCTTCATCAACAAGGTGGTCGTGAAGCACCAGGACTTCTTCAAGTTCTGGATGAACCCGAAGAACGTCATCCCGGGCGGCCCCGGCGGCATCGGCCGCATCCCCTACAAGGACATCATGGTGCAGTACAGCGGTGGCCAGCTGCAGAACAGCTGCACCAACGCGCCGCCCGTGGCGATCATCAACCCGCAGGCGCTGCCCGTCGATTCGGTCGGCCTGCTCAAGTTCGACATCATCTACGACATGGGTCGCGACGGTTACTACGACATCGGCATCGACGGCCTCGACGTCATCGGCCACACCAACACGCCGCACATGGTCACGGTCAAAGAGCTCGAGAAGCTCGACACGGCGCAGATCTACGGCTTCAGCGTCGCGCCGTAATCCTAGCCTCTCTAGTCCGCCGCGCCCTTCCTCGGCGTCTTCGCCTTGGGCTCGGGTTTTCCGACCGAGCCCACGCTCCCCGGCCGAATGCTCACTGGCTGATCCGTCTTCATCACGAAGTACAGATAGGTCGCCAGCAGCAGCATGATCACCACCAGCGAGATCCACTCGAAGGGCAGCTTGCGCCAGGTCGGCTCTTCGCTGAAGAAGCGGCCGCGCGAGCGGCGGTGAATCTTCTTTTCGACCTTGGCGGCGATATCGGGCGCCTGGTCGAGCTGGTGCAGCCCCGAGAGCGCCGACATGGTCTCGCGCAGCGCGGCGGTCTCGGCCTTCAGCTCGGCCGACGCCTCGATGGCCGCGCGCACTTCGGCGGCTTGCTCGTCGGGCAGGTTGCCTTCGAGGTAGTCGCTGAGCAGCTCGCGTACGCGGTCGTGGTCCATCGTCATCCTGATCGCGTCTATATATGTTTCTTCAACTTGTCCTTGAGCGCCATGCGCGCGCGGTGCAGGCGCGACTTGACGGTGCCCTCGGCCAGGCTGGTGATGTCCGAGATCTCGTTGTAGCTGAGCCCCTGCACGTCGCGCAGGACGATGAGCAGGCGGTGGTCTTCCTCGAGGTCGGCGATGGCGCGCTGGATCGCGTCCTCGAGGCGCTTGGCTTCGAGCAGCTTGTCGGGCTCGCTGATGCGCGCCTGCAGCGCCATCGCGGGGCCGCCGTCGCGCCCGGCGGCGTCGCGCTCGGTGAGGTCGTCGAGCGGCGCGGCGGCGTGGAAGCGGCGCCGCGCGAGGTACTTGAAGCGGTTCTTACAGTGGTTGGCGGTGATGCGGTAAAGCCAGGTGGAGAACTTGCTGTCGCCGCGGAAGCTCTCGATGGACTTGAAGACGGTGACGAAGACTTCCTGCGAGAGGTCCTCTGCCTCTTCGCGATTGCCGAGCATGCGAAAGACGAGGTTGTAGACCTGCGTTTGGTAGGTCCGCACCATCTCGCGGAACGCGTCCTCGTCCCGCTCTTTGAGCCGGCGAACCAGCCGCCGCTCGCGCAAGCTCATTCCAAGTCCCGTCTAGCCACGCCTGGTCACGCGTTGTTGGACACGCGTGGGTCGTGGTCGTTCCAGGACCTTACTGCAGGAATAGCTGCAGCTGGAAGCTGACGAGCGTCTCGCTGCCGCCGTCGACCATCTGGCGCAGGCCGAACTCGACGCCGATGCGGCGGCTGACCAGGCCGAGGCCGCCGGTGACGTAGCTCGCGCGGCGCAGCATGTCGTGCATGGCGCCGCCGCGGATGGCGTACATCTTGGCGAGGAAGACCTCCGCGCCACCGTGAAAGCTCGCCTTGGCCTTCTCGGGGTCGGACGAAAAGTCGATCACCGAGTCGAACATCAGGCTCAGCACGGGCGCCGGCGTGAAGGCGGCGCCGAGGCCGAGGGAGCGAGGAAAGTCGCGGTCGCCGACGGCGATGAGGTTGTAGCCGACGACGGCCACCGAGAAGAGCTGGCCGAGGCGCACGAGGCCGCCGACGTCCATCGTGAAGCGGCTGACGTCGGCAGTGGACAGGCCGGTGGGCGCGTCGTCGGGCAGCGTGCCCTGCTTGTTCACGTAGCGGCCGGTGACGCCGATCATCGCGATGTTGCCGAGGGGGTAGGCCAGCGAGAGGCCGACCTCGTGCGTGTTGAGCGTCTCTTCGAGCTTGTAGGCGCCGTTGGGCAGCGCGAGCGTGCGCTCGGGCGAGGCGTGGGTGAACGAGTAGAACAGGCCGGCGGCGAGCTTGGCGGTCACCGAGTCGATGACGGCGGCGTTCATTTGGCTCGCCTGATCCGAGCCGCGGTACTGGTAGATGGCGCTGATGCTGTACATGCGCGCCATCGACAGGCCGGCGGGGTTGAGCAGCGGACCGGCCACGCCTGCAGGTTGAGCGCGCAGCGCGCCGCCGAGCGCCATCGAGCGTGCGCCGGTCAGGTCGCGCGCGGCGGCGGCCGTCGGCGAGCACAGGACGAGCGCGAGGAGGAGGGCGGCGCTGCGAGTCTTCATCGTAACCATTTGAAATTCCTGCTAATCCGAGGGGCATTCTACCACCGCTTCGATCGCTGTCCAGTTCTTGCCCCGGTCGCCCGAAGAGCGTATGCGGTAGAATGCACCGTTACCGCGCTTAAGGAGCCCAAGCGATGTCGCGACTTGTTACGACGAGCCTGCTCGCCCTTGCCCTCGTGTTCTTCGGCTGCGAGAACGACGACCCACCCTCTGGCGACGGCGGCGTCGGCAAGAAGGAAGGCGAGGACTGCCAGCGCACGAGCAACTGCGCCACGAGCTTGGTCTGCTCGGGCGAAGGCAAGTGCGCGCGGCCAGGTCAGCCCGGCACCGGTGACAAGGGCGACGGCTGCGCGTCGAGCGGCGACTGCCAGGTCGAGTACATCTGCGCCTCGTTCGGCAAGTGCAACGAGCCGGGCAACGGCGGCGAGGGTGATCGCTGCCGCGGCAACGAGGACTGCACCAAGGACCTGCTCTGCTCGGCGCTGCTCAAGTGCGCCACGCCGGGATCACCCGGCACCAAGGGCAAAGACGAGGCCTGCAGCTCGCCCGAAGATTGCGCGCTCGGTCTGGTTTGCCTCGAGCAGAAATGCACGCCCCTCGAGTTCTGGCCCGGCGCCACGTGCACGCCGGACAACGGTCCCTACCGCGCCTACTTCGAGGTGCCGCGCACGGGCAAGCCGCTGTCAGAGTGGTATCGCCTGCCGTTCCCCAACGACATCCGCATCGTCAACGGCAAGGTCGACGTCAGCGCGCATCCCAACCCGCAGATCAACCTGCCGGCGAACTACGGCGACGTGGTCGGCAACTTCCTCAAGCAGATCAATCAGGACGTCGACGGCTTCGGTCTCAACACGGCGGTGCTGCTGCGCATGAGCAAGACGATGGACCTCGATACGGTCACCGTCTCGGGCCAGAACCCCACCGTGCAGTTCGTCGACATCGACAAGAGCTCGCCGCGCTTTGGACAGGGCGTGAGCCTCTTCATGTTCGCCAGCACGGGGCAGGGCAAATACATCTGCTCGAACTGGATCGGCGTGCGTCCCGGCATCGGCTCGCCGCTATCGCCCAACACGACCTACGCGGTGCTGCTGCGCAAGGGCATCAAGGACAACCAGGGTGCCGCCGCGCAGCAGGACGACGACTTCGCGCCGATGCTCGCCTCCGCGGGGCCGGCCGACGCCGACCTCAAGGCGGCGTGGGACAAGTACCAGCCGCTGCGCGACTACATCGCAGACCAGCAGATCGATGGCTCGACGATCCTCAGCGCGGCGGTCTTCACGACGATGGACCCGCGGCGCAAGATGGCCAACGTGCGCGACGCGGTGCGCTCGGCGAGCCGCCCGGCAGCCAAGATCGAAAACGTCGTGCTCTGCGACGGCGCCACTACGTCGCCGTGCGCCGATCCCAAAGAGGCCGCGCGCGCCTGCCCGTCGTCGCCTGACAGCGCCTTCCACGAGCTTCACGGCATCTACAAGACGGCCGTGCTGCAGTCGGGCACGAAGCCGTATCTGACGCCTGCCGACGGCGGCGACATCAAGTACGACGCGCAGGGCCTGCCCATCGTGCAGGGCACCGAGGACTCGTGCTTCGCGCTGACGATCCCCAAGGGCGCCACGATGCCGGCCGAGGGCTGGCCGCTGTTGATCTACGCGCACGGCACCGGCGGCTACTACCGCTCGTTCATCGACAACGGCACCGCCGCGGCGCTCGCCGACGCCAAGGACAAAAACCAGGTCACGCTCGCCAACATGGCCGTCATCAGCACCGACGGCGCCATGCACGGGCCGCGGCGCGGCAGCGACGGCGACCCCGCCGAGCTGTTCTTCAACCTGCGCAACCCCGTCGCCGCGCGCGACAACACCTACCAGGGTGTGGCCGATCTGTTCGAGCTGATGCGGCTCGTCGAGTCGGTGGACCTCGACAACGCGGCGTCGCCCACGGGCGAGGCGATCAAGTTCGACCTCACCAAGATCTACTTCCTCGGCCACTCCCAAGGCACGATCGTCGGCGTGCCGTTTGTCGCCTACGAGCCGCAGGTCAAGGCGGTGGTGCTCAGCGGCGCGGGCGGCTATCTGCTCGGCTCGCTGCTCTTCAAGACCAAGCCGGTCAACGTCTCGGCGGGCATCAAGTTCGTGCTCACCGAAAACGACGTCGGCTCGACCCACCCGCTGCTCAACCTGGTGCAGCTCTACTTCGAAGAGATCGACACGATCAACTACGGTCGCGCCGTGATGGCCGCGCCGGTCACCGGCGTCGAGTCCAAGCACACCTTCCTCAGCTACGGCGTCGCCGACAGCTTCACGCCGCAGGTCACCATCGAGGCGCTCGGGCGCGTGATGGGCCTCAAGATCATCGACCAGCCCGCGGCGCTTTGCGGCGACGGCGTGTGCAGCGGCGACGAGGACTGCAACAGCTGCGCGAAGGACTGCCCCACCGACAGCTGCGGCCCGGTCAAGTGGCCCTTCGCCACCGATACGGCGCCGGCGATGAACAACGTCAACACGCCGTCAGGCCAGCGCACCGCGGCGATCTGCCCCTACGTCAGCGACGGCAGCTACGACGCACACCAGGTGCTGTTTCAGAACCCGGCCGCGCGCCAGCAGTCGGTGCACTTCCTCGGCAGCGCGGCGAAGGACGCGGCGCCGACGATCCCGGCGCAGTAGAGCGAGGCCACAGGCTCAGGGCCACGGGCCACAGGCTCGTGGCGCGGGCTGGTTGCACGCTTCGCTGCGGCCGTGTCGCTCGCCCGTGCCGTGCACCGCCCTGCGCTGCGGCGACACGGCCGACGTTGTCGCGCAGCGTGCGCAGCGCTCGCCTAGCACCCCTGTGGCCCGTGGCCTGTAGCCCGTGGCCTAAAAAGAGTAGCCGCCGCTCACAACGATCGCGTTGTAGACGTCGAGCGCGCCGCCAGCAGCGCGCTGGTTGGCGGCTTGGCGATTGGCTGCGTCGGTGAACGCGTAGAAGAAGCGCGTGTAGGTGTAGTCGAGGGTGATGACGAAGCCCTTGAGCCGCGCCTGCAGCCCGCCGCCGAAGGCGATGCCGCCGGCGCTGGCTGGGCCGTACCAGCGATCGGGATCGGTGTTTTCGATCTCGCCGGAGCCGGTGACCACGCGGTAGTCGAAGTGCACGTGCAGGCCGAGCCAGCCGAGGAACGGCCAGCGGAAGTCGGCGGTGATGAGCACGAAGCCGTAGGCGCTGTTGGGCAGCGACGGCGCGATGTTGGTCCAGTCGATGCCGAAGCCGAGGCCGCCGTAGCCGATGCCGATCGACAGGTCGGGCGACGTCTCCTTGTCGCCGAACAGAAAGTCGTAGCCGAAGTCGAGCAGCCACTCGTTCATCGAGGTGCTGAGCGCGACCTGCGCGCCGCCCTGGTTGGGGTCGGCGACCTTGGAGCTGAGGCCGAGCGTGGTGGTGAAGCGAAAGCGCGCGTAGAAGTTGGCTGGGATGCCGCTGGTGAAGAACGACAGCGGGCGTCCTTCGGCGGCGACGCGCAGCGCGAAGGCCGCGCCGCTGCCGTACTCGGGATGCGTGCGGCCGGGGACGGGGTCGTTGAGCGCGAAGCTGCGCATCCAGGTGCCGAGCCCGACGGTGCCGACGACGCGCGTGCGGCGATCGTCGTCCTTCTTCTTCTTTTCGACCTTGGCGTCGGTCTTGGCGGCGGCGTCGCCCGAGCCGGCCTTGTTGTTGGACTTGGCGGCGATCTTGTTGGCGGGCGCCAGCGAGAGCGGGTCTTCGTCGGGGTCGCCGCTCTGCGAGCCGCCGCCGTTGCTCTTCTTGGGCGGGCTCTTGCCGACCGGATCGGGATCGAAGCTGATCGGATCGGGGTCGTCCTTGCCGCTCTTGACGGCCACCGCGGGCTTGGGGTCATCCGGAGGCAGCGGCGTGGGCACGGGCTTGGGCTTCGTGCGCGCCTTGCCCACGCGCTTGGGCGCCTTGGCGAGCGCCACCAGGATCACGCTCAGCGCCTTGCGCAGGTAGCGCACCGACGAGCCCCACGGGATCGCCTTGGCCACGATGGGCTCGCCGTCGGCGCCGCTGTAGATGGCGAGCGCGAGCCGGCCGTCCGCGGCGCGCCCGCCGATGACGGCCACGGCGCCCACGTGCTGCGCGGCGCGCGCGAGGTTGCGGCCGCGGCTCATCTTGATGCCGAGCTCGTCGCAGGCGTCGAGGATCTTGTCGCCGTCGAGCACCGTGTAGCGGCGACTGAGCGCGCTGACGATACGCGTGCGCGCCGAGGCGCCGTCGTCGCCGCCGAAGGTCAAGACGGCGATCGTTCGCGCTGCCAGCGCCGGCGAAGGCACGGCGAGGAGCGCGGCGCAGAATGCAAGGATGCGCATGCTACCTTATCTTACGCTCGCACACCGACCGTCGCCACGATGTCTCTGCCGCGAGGCGGAAATCAAACCCGGCGCACGGCTGTTTGACCCGCGCACCCCCTGCGAGTAGGTTCCGCCCATGGTCGTAGACATCCCGCATCTGGGCACGTACACCGTCAAGGCCTTCGGTCTCGCGGTGCCGATCCAACCGTTCGGTATCCTCGTCGGCACCGGACTGGTGGTCGGCTATCTGCTCGGACGCCGGCGCGCCGACAAGATGGGGCTCGATCCCGACATCTGCGCCGACGGCATGGTCTGGACCGTGGTGGTGGGCTTCATCCTCGCGCACCTCGTGTCGGTGATCTTCTACTTCCCCGAGCGCGTGGCTCAGAACCCGCTCGTGCTGCTGGCCTTCTGGAGCGGCATCTCGTCCTTCGGCGGCTTCATCGGCGGCGCGCTGGGCGCCTTCCTGTACTTCCGAAAGCAGAAGGTGCCGCTGCTCTACTACGCCGAGGCGATCATCTTCGGGCTGATGCCGGGCTGGATATTCGGCCGCATGGGCTGCACGATCGTCAAGGATCACCCGGGCTTGCCGACGGACTTCTTCCTCGGCGTGCTCTACCCGGGCGGCGTCGTGCGCCACGACCTCGGCTTTTACGAGCTGATTTATACGGTGTTCCTCACGGCTGTGATCTACGCCGTTAAGAACGTGCGGCCGTTCTGGGGCTTTCACTGTGGTCTGATGCTGATCCTCTACGCCCCCGTGCGCTTCGGCTTCGACTTCCTGCGCACCGCCGACAAGAAGTACCTCGGCCTCACGCCGGGCCAGTACCTCGCTATCGCGCTGTTCCTCGGCGGCTTCGCGCTGTGGGGCTACGGCATGAAGCTCAAGAAGAAGGGCGACTCGCCGGCGACCTTCAAGCCGGTGGAGCGCAAGCGCGACCAGGCGCCCGAGCCCAAAGCCGACGCCAAGGCCAAAAACAAGAAGAAGAAGTAACGGCCCTCCCGCCCCCGCCGCGCGACCGCCGCACGGCCGCCGCACGGCCGCCCACCCGCCGAGATTGCAAGAAGCGGCAACTCTCGCCGCCAGCAAACAGTGCTGGGCATTCGGTACAAAGTGTTGTAAGGATGGCGCTTTGTTTTTGGACAGCTGCTTGCAAAGGCCAGGTTTGTGCGTCGTTTCACTGCCTTCACCGCCGTCCTCGCGTCGCTGCTGCTGCTGTCAGCATGCGGTTTGGACGCCGAGAAGGCGGCCAGTGAGAAGGTAGGGCGCAGCCAGCAGGCCATCGTCGGCGGCTCCAGCGCTGCGGGCCTCGACGCCGTCGGCATCATCGTTGCGGGCGCGTCCTCGGGTTGCTCCGGCACGCTGATCGCCCCGTCGGTGGTGCTTACCGCCGGCCACTGCGTCGCCGATCGCAGCGACGCCACCTTCTACATCGGCAGCCTCGAAGGGCCGCGCTACCGCGCCGAGCAGCTGATCGTCCACCCCGACTACGCGGGCGGCAATCGCGCCGACATCGCGCTGATCAAGCTCGAGAAGCCCGTCACCAACGTCACCCCGATCGACATCGCGCGCGACCCGCTCACCGAGGGCGAGCCGATCATGCTCGTCGGCTTCGGCGAGGTCGGCGAGGCCGCGGGCGGCTTCGGCGTGCGACGCAAGAGCGAGAACACGGTCGGCAAGGTACGCGCCGAGACGTTCACCGTCTACGGCAACAGCAACGTCTGTGACGGCGACTCCGGTGGTCCGAGCCTGGCGCAGCGCGGCGGCGAGAACGTCGTCGTCGGCGTGCACTCGACCAAGGCCGGCGGCTGCGGCGTCGAGGGCAACGACATGCGCGTCGACGTCTTCAGCGGCTGGATCGACGCCAACCTCGGCCAGGCGCCCGCATCCGACGTCACGGCGCCTTCGCTGCTGGTCATCACGCCCACCGTCGGCGCGCAGACACGCGACGCGGTCAACGCCGCCGTCGCCGCGCGCGACGAGGGCACGGGCGTCAAGCGCGTCATCTTCCGCGTCGACGACGAGGTCGTGGCGGCCGCGACGGCGCCGCCTTACGAGGTAGGCATCGTCGGGCTCGGCCCCGGCCCGCACACGCTGCGCATCAGCGCCGAGGATGGCGCCGGCAACGTCGCCACCGTCACGGTCAAGTTCGAGACGTCGGACGCCAGCGCGGCCGTTCCGTTCGGCGGCGCCTGCACGGCCGACGCGCACTGCGGCACGCAGCTTTGCGCCCACGGCGGCCTCGACGGTCGCTTCTGCACCCGTCGCTGCGACGCGGGCGGCGACGCCGTCTGCCCCGCTGGCTACGAGTGCCGCGACAGCATGTGCAAGCTCGGCCCCGAGATGCTCGGCTACGGCGCGAGCTGCACCAGCGCCGACGCCTGCGCTAGCGGCCTGTGCGCGCGCGGCCTCGGAAACGACTCGGTCTGCACGCGCACCTGCGACGCGCAGCGCCCCTGCGCTGACGGCGCGCGCTGCGAGCAGCGTGACGGTCGCAGCGTGTGCGTGATGGCCGCCTTCGACGGCTCGCAAGCTGCCGGCTGCGCCGTCGGCGCCAACGCCGCCCCCGACGCCTCGCTGCTGCTCGGGCTGCTCGCCCTAGGGCTGCTCGCGCTCGTCGGCCGTCGTCATCGCCGCAGCGGCCGCCGCTAGCTTCGCTTTTCCCAGCGACTGGCAGAGCCGCAGAAGCTGCGCGGCCTCGCGGATGCGCGCGCTGATCGCCGCCGGCGAGTAGTCCACCTTCGCCTCGCCCATACGCTCGAGGTGCAAGTCCGATCGATCGGCGACCTCGCGAATGCGCGCCGAGATCGCCGCGGCTGACATGTCGACGCTCATCGATCGCTCTCTTGCAGGCGCTGCACGTCCGCGGCGTCTTGTGGTCGGCCGGCCCAGACCTTCATGGCGATCAATGCGTCGCGGCTGATCACCGCGTACTCGATGTGCGCGTCGTTGAGCGCGCCGATGATGCGGCCGAACTCTTCGCTGAGGTCCACGCGCCGATCTTAGCAGCTCGCGGCGATGCTCAGAGACAGACGCAGCGGTGTGACTCGAGGCGGTTGGTGGCGGGGACCTCGTCGCAGGTGGGGAAGGTCAGCATGCCCTTGCCGGTCTTGGGGTCTTCGCCATAAGTGGCCATGCTCTGCACGAAGAACTCGGGGAACGACTTGCTGCACAACGAGGGGATGTCGCGACAGCGGTCGTGCGAGCCGCACTCGAGCCCGCGCGCCTTGCACACCTCGCTGCAGCTCTTGGGGCTCTTGATGTCGTTGGCCAGCCACTGCGTCTCGCGAAGCAGGCAGCAGCAGTCGAACTGCACGAACTCGTGCACGGTGGTGCCGAAGAGGCCGCCCTTCTTGGTCGGCGGCACGATGTCGTTGCACTCGAGCTGATCGCTGGTGCTGCTGTTGCCGATCTCGTACCAGGCGCGTGGGATGTAGTAGGGCGCCTTGCCGTAGCAGGTGGCGTACTCGCCCTGCACCTCGGAGCTGGCGTCGGCGCACTTGCCTTTCTCGACGGCGCACAGCGAGCTGCAGCTGAGGCCCGCCTTGTGCGCGCTGGCGAAGCGCAGCACGGCGACGGTGTACTTGGACGTGAGCGGCGGCGGCCCGCTGTCGGCGGTGCTGTCGCTGCTGCCGGTGTCGGGTGTCGGCGGCGGCGTGCCGTCGGCGTTCGCGACGCTGCCGTCTTGCGTCGTGCTCGGCGTGTTGTTGTTGTCTTCGCCGCACGCGCTGGCCAGCGCCAGCACGGCCGCGAGCAGGATCGTCATTCTGATCGTCGTTCTGATCGTCATCGTCGTATTCCTCGCTTGGCTGCTAGAACGAGAAGGTCACTTTCCAGGGCACGGCGGACTGTGGGTTGGGCAGCAACGAGCCGCTGCCGGAGCCCGTGATCGCGCCGCCCGCGGCGACGCTGCCGGTGACCTTGTAGCTGCGCGTCAGCGAGCTCGCGTAGGCGTGCTTGATGGTGCCGCTGAGCGTGCCGTCGGCGGCGATGGTGGCGCTGATGGTGCCGCTCTGGTTCTTGTCGAAGAGCGTCAGGCCTTTGGGGTAGACGCAGGTGTAGGTGCCCTGCAGCACGGGCTGCTGACTGCACGCGTGCGTCGCGCTGAGCGTGCCGCTGCAGGCCATCTTGTTGACGACGATGCTGCCGACCTTCTCCACGGCCTCGAGCGAAAACGACGCCGAGTAGGCGCCTTCGAGCGCGCTGTTGCAGGGCGGTGCGGTGTCGGGCTTCTGCGTGTCGGGCGTGATGCCCTTGTCGGCTGTGACGCCCTTGTCGGGCGTGGGCGCCGCATCCTGTTTGGGCGGCGGTGCGGCGTCGTTGTCGACGGCGCTGTCGCCCGTCGACGACGTGTCTCGCGCGGGCGCCGCGTCAGCGCGCGTCGTGCTGTCGGCTATCGCCGCATCTGTCGCCGGCTTCGTGTCACCATCAGTGCCACAGCCGCTGGCGAGGAGCACCGCGGCGAGAACAATTGCCAGGCCGCGGAGCCGTCGTCCGCGGCGAGTTGTAGAGCGTAGGGTCATGGGGTACTCCTTGCGTCCCGAGGTTGCTGACACAGACACCGGCGCACCTGTCGGTGAGAACCGGGCCGCGCGCTTTTTTCGCCGCGCCGCGGCGCTGCTGTTGGTGGTGGCGCTAAGCGCCTGCAATAACCCGGGGATCGACGAGGGCACGGCCACGTTGGAGCTGCTCGAGGCGCGGCCGGCGCGCGACAGCGACAAGGCGTCGCCCACGGCGCCGCTGTCGATGACGTTCAACGAGGCCATCGCGCGCGCGTCGCTTGGCCTCGGCTTCGCGCTGCGCGACACGGCGGGACACGACGTGGCCGGCACGTTCACGATCGACGGCCGCACCGTGCACTTCGAGCCCGAGCTTCCGCTGAGGCTCGACCAGCGCTACGAGGTGACGATCAGCGAGGCGATCCGCGGCGTCAACGGTGCCACGCTCGAGGCGGCGGTCGTCTGGTCGTTCAGCACGGCGAGCGCCACGCTGGGCGTGGCGCAGAAGCTCGGCCGCATCGAGTCGCACGCCGACGGCTTTCAGATGCAGGTCGCCGCCGACTACCAGGGGCGCAGCTGGACGGCGTGGCTCGAGGACACGCAGACCTTCAGCGGACAGGTCAAGACGCTGCAGCCGCAAGCCATCGTCGTGGCGGTGCAAGGTGACGACGGCAAGACGTGGAAGCGCAGCCATCGCGTGGCGGCGCCCAAGGTCGAGCACGGGCTGGCGATCTGGTGTTTGGCCTTCGAGCGCGGCGGCGACGGCTATCTCGTCTGGCAGCAGCGCGACCTCGGCGGCGACGACCAGCTGCTGCTGGCGCGCTTCGACGCCAAGGCGCAGGCGTGGGGCGAGGCCGAGGCGCTGGCGCACAGCACGACGCGCGAGCTCTCGCAGGCGCGCTGTGCGATCGATCCGGCGCAGGGGCTCGACGTGACGTGGCTCGAGCGCGACGTGCAGACGCCCTCGAACAACGTCGTGACGCACCGGCGCTATGACCTGCGCGCGCATCGCTTCAGCGGCGACGGCGCGGCGGTGCTGCGCAGCGACGACAAGCGCACGGTGCTCGCGGTGGTGGCGCTCGCACGGGCGAGCGGCGAGACGCGCGTCTACTACGCCACGTCGATGCTCTCGACGGTCTTTCTGCGCGTGGCGATTCTCGACGGCGACGCGGTGCGCGACGACACGGCCGTCTCCGAGCTTTCACCTTCGGTCGAGGCGCTGCAGCTGGCGACCGATCACAGCGGCGCGACGTTCTTCGTCTGGATCGAGAGCGGCAGCCGAGAGACGACGCTCTGGGCGCTCGCGCGCAGCTCCGAAAAGGAGGGCTGGTCGTCACCGCAGCAGATCGTGCAGCGCGCCGGCACCGCCGCGCTCGACCGCGCGCACATCGCGGTGGCCAGCTCGGGCGATGCGTTTGCCAGCTGGCACGAGCAGGGGGGCGTGTTCGCGGCGAGCTACCGCGCCGAGACCAAGCAGTGGCAGGCGCCCGAGCAGCTGCCGCTGATCGGCACGGGCGCGGCGCACGCCTCGGCCGTCAGGCCGGCCGGCGCGCCGCTGTTGGCGAGTGTCGAGGCGCGCGGCAGCGAGGACGTCGTGAGCCTGCGCGAGCGGCCAGACGGCAGCGCGAGCTGGTCCAACCCGCGCGATGTCTCGCGTCACCCAGTGGGCACGGTGAGCTTTCCCGCGAGCAACATCGCGACGCAGCCCAGCGGCGAGGTGATGCTGTGGTGGACCGAGCGCGTTCGCCGCACGATCGACGTGGGCGGCGTGACGCTGCAGTACTTCGATCTCGACCTGTGGAGCGTCTCGTACCGCTAGCGAAAACTCCACTGCCACAGCAGGCTGGCGACGGCCTGCAGATCGAGGCGGTGCTGCCATCCCTGACCGCGCAGCTCGAAGAGCCTGCCGCCGGCGCCGCCGCCGATCTGCGCGCCGAGGCGCGAGGCGATGGGAAAGCGCACGCCGGCGCCGCCGAAGTAGCTGAAGCTCGAGGTGTAGCGCGCTTGGTCGTCGCGTTTGGCCTGGCCGAGCAGCTCGTAGCCGGCGCGAAGCTCGACGTAGAAGGCGAGACGCTGGCGCCACGCGCGCAGCCAGGTGTAGCTGGCGCCGAGATGCGCGCCGACCTCGAAGTAGCCTTCGGAGAGGCCCGCGTCGGGCGCCGTCGCGGCGGTGATGGTGATCGCCGGCTGCAGGTCGTTGGGAAACTCGATGCCGTACGAGAGCGCGCCGCCGAAGGCCAGCACGGCGCCGTCGAGGGGCATGCGGCGCACGAGAAAGCCGCCCGAGACACGATGCATCGGCGCTGGCGCGAAGAGGCCGCCCTTGGCGACGCTGGTGCGCGGCGTGAAGCGCGAGAGCGCGGCTTCGCCGAGGTCCTGCAGCTGGTCGGCGCGCACGGAGACCTTCCCGCGCAGCACGTTGCGGCGTGCGACGAGATAGACCCAGTAGTCGCCCGGTCGCAGCGCCACGCGCAGCGCCGCGCCGCTTCGCGCCGCGAACTCGCCGATGACCCGCTCGCGGTCCTTCGAGAGCACCAGCAGCCGGCCGCCGCGGCGCGCGCGAAAGCGCAGACCGGAGCGCAGCGTCTTGGGCTGCGTGAGCACGATGTCGCCGCGGCCGGAAAGCTTGAAGTCGTACATCGGGTGCTGTCCGCCGCCGAGCTGCGCGGCGGTGTGTGCCACCGTGCGCGAGTAGGCGTAGCGATAAGCTTCGTCGAGGGTGACCTTGTCGTCGCCCGAGTCGTCGGCGGCGCCGCGCAGTGCCGAGACAAAGTGGTGCGTGAACGTCGAGCCGCGCACGGCGGCCGATTCTTGGCTGAGCTCGCTCTCGGTGCTCGAGGTGATGATCGCGTAGCCCTTGGACGACATGTGATCGGCCAACGAGATGCGATAGCCCGGCCCGGGTGTGCCGCCCTTGGACGCGACGAGCTGGCCGCTCTGGCAGGCGTCGATCACCGCTACGCGCACGGTGGCCTTGCAGCGCTTGATGAACGCGCGCAGCTTGGCGAAGGGCAGCGTGCTCGCGCCGAGCTCGAGGGCGGTGCGGCTGGCGTGCCCCGAGTAGTAGATCAGCAGCAGCGAGCGGGCAGCTCCCTTGGCCGCGCGCCGCTCGAGCGTGCGCTCGGTGCGCTGTAGGCTCTGCCAGACCTCGTTGGCCGATGCGCCGAGGTGAAGCACGGTATCGCGCTGCGAAAAATGCCCAGCTGCGGTGAGCACGGCGAACATCTTCTTGGCGTCGGACTCGGCGAAACGCAGCGGGGTGCGGCGCTTGCTGCCGATGTTGTTGCCGATGATGATCGCGTAGCGCTGCACCTCGGCGCGCGCGGGCGTCGCGAGGACCGCGAGGACGAGCAGGGCGAGCGCGAAGCGCTTCACTTGCACGACGCCTTGCTGATCGCCAGCGCGCGCACCACGCCGCCAAAGCCCAGCTTGGCGGCGCTCAGCGTGGCGGCGGCGCCGCGATCGCGCAGCAGCAGCTGCTTGATGCGCGCGCGCGGCGCCTCGGTCTCGAAGGGCCTAGGCGCGGCGAGCAGGACGATCACTTCGCGCCCCTCGGTGTTGTCGAGCACGATGCTGCCGGGCAGCACGTGCCGCCCCTTGCCGTCGAGCGCGATGGTCTTGCCCGCGGGTGAGAGCGCGTCGCGCGGGGTGGAGGCGTTGGGATAGAAGGTCGACAGCGCGTCGGCTGCGTCGAACGAGACGATCAGCACGTGCGTGGTCGGCCACGCGGCGGTGATGCTGAAGCGCAGCGCGTCGCCCGGGCACATGCGCTGCGCGGGCTTGACGATGAACTGTCGCTCTCCGCGCTTGGCGACGACCTGCAGCGCCAGCGTGCCCTTGTAGGCGACGTAGGTCGAGCCAGGCCCCGCGCCGCCAGCGCCGCCGTTGCGCGGAGGTGGCGCGACGAGGCGCGGGATCACGATCGCGGCGACGAGCGCGGCCGCGGCGACGGGCACCATGATCTTGAGCCAGCTCGGCCAGCGCCACGGCTGGCGCGCGCGCGAGGAGGGCTTTGCCGGCTGCTGTTCGACGCTCGCCGCTTCGAAGGCTGCCTCGAACGTCTTTTCTGCCAGCGCGCTAAAGGCCGCGCCTTCGGCCTCGATCTGCGCGAGCTGCGCCGCGCACGCCTCGCAGGTCTCGAGGTGCGCCGCCACGCGCTGCGCCTGCGTTTCGGACAGCTCGCCGGCGAGATACTGCCCGAGGCCGAAGAAGCCGATGTGCTGCTCGCGGTCCGTCACGGCTCACCGACCTCGCTGCGATAGATCGCCTTGGCCAGCTCGCGCAGGCGCGTCAGGCGCTTGACCACCGCGCGGCGCGAGATGCCGAGCTGCGCCGCGATCTGCCCCTGGTCCATGCCATCGACGAAGTGCGCGACAAAGATCTCGAGCGTACGCTCGTCGCACTGCGCCGAGAGCGCGTCGAACACGCGCTGCCGCTGCATCGCGTCGAGCGGATGCTGCTGGCCGTGGGCGACGACGCTCGAGACCTCGTCGAGCAGCACCGCGCCCTTGCGTTCACGCGTACGGATCATGTTCAGACACGTCGTGGTGGCGATTCGAAATAGCCACGCCAGCTGGCTCTCGACCTCGCGCGCCTGCTCCAGCGCACGAAAGGCCTTGGTAAACGTCTCCTGCACCGCGTCGGCGGCGTCCTCTCGGTTGCCCAGCATTCTCAGGCACTTGCTGTAGATGAGCGCAGAGTGCTTGTCGAACAGCTCCCGCGTCAGGCGCTGCCGCTCACCACGCTCTCCACCGGTAGACACCACCGCAGCAGAAAATGAGAACGCGGTCGGGTCAAATGCTTTCGCGGGGGCGGAGGTCGCCGACGGCCGAGCGCCGACAGGCAGTCGGCAATCGGCGTTCGGCGACTAGCTCGAGTGGTGCCGGAAGAACTCCACCGTGCGCAGCAGCGGCGGCAGCGCGCGTTTTCCGTCCCACGCCCGCACCGCGCGCAGCCCGACGATGTAGTCGCGATAGCGCGCGACGCCGCCCGTCTTGGGCCCTGGTCCGCAGAAGTGGCTCACGTGATGGCGCGCCAGCTCGTGTACGGTGACGTCGGCGCGGCGAAAGCCGGCCACCGCTGCGAGGCACATCGGTTGACGCCCTTTGCCCTGGCGCCAGAAGGCGGGACCGTTTTCGTGCAGGCCGCTGGCGAAGGCCTGGTGCAGCGGCCGTTTGCTGGCGCCGAGCGCTTCGGCGCGCGGGGCGGCGCTGACCACGCGGCTGTAGCCGTCCACCGGCTGTTTGCGCTGCAGCACCGTCTCGGGGACCCAGTTGTCGGTGAAGGGCTTGGCCTCGGGTTTTCGCGGCACGGCGAGCGTGCTGACCATGGTGGCGGCCAGCGAGGCGCGCACGTCGTCGCCGAGCTTGCTGTCGCTCAGCGCGCGGTAGTAGCGCTGCTGCAGCTGCGCCGCCGTCGTCGGGCGCTTGAAGGCGTAGACGTTGCCCGAGACGAAGATGTCGTTGTGAAACACGGACGCGAAGCCGGCCGCGTAGAGCGTCGAGTGCAGGTGCCACGAGGCGACGCTCGGTTGGCGCGAGAGCTTGGGCAGCCGCGGCAGGTTGACCATGTGCGAGTTGATGCTCAGCACGCCGTTTTCGCTGAGCCGCTCGCGCACCAGCGCGAAGAACTCCTTGGTGGCGCAGTGCGTTGGCACCTGCTCGCCGAGGAACACGTCGACGAAGATGAAGTCGTAGCGCTTCTGCGTGTCGCGCAGAAACATGCGCGCGTCGGCGGCGACCATCTTGACGCGCGGGCTGACGCGAAAGTGCTCGCGCGCGATGTCGAGCGAGGCGCGGTCGATGTCCACCGCCGTCACGGCGCGTCCGGGCCGCCACGCGTCGAGCGTGTTGATCATGCTGCCGCCGGCAACGCCGAGCACGAGCCACGACTTGGCGTCGAAGACCACGCCAGGGCTCATCGACTGCATGATGTAGTGGTTGCGCAGCGGCTGCGTGACGTACGACTTGGTCTGAAACGTGACGCGCGTCTGCTGGTAGACCAGATACGGGCGCCCGTGCTCGTCCTTCTTGCGAAAGACCTTGATGTTGCCGTAGTACGACTCGCGCTCGGCGATAAGCCCCTCTTCGCGCGGATCCGACGAGAAGAACGCGGCGCCGCAGACGGCGGCGAGCAGCAGCGCGACCTTGACCGTGGTGTCGAGCGAGCGCTCGAGCAATAGCCCCACCAGCACGACGCCGATGGTGGAGATCGAAAACACCGCCAGCGTGCCGCGCACGCCGAGCTTGGGTACGAAGACGAAGGTCGTCGCGAGCGTGCCGACGATGCTACCCACCGTCGAGACGGCCATCAGCCGCCCCGAGATCTTGCCCACGTGCTCGCTCTCGGCGTCGCTCGAGGCGGAGCTGGTGCGCTTGATCAGATACGGCGTGATCTGGCTCAGGCCGATCATCGGCGCGGCATAGAGCAGCACCGTGGCGAGCCCGGCGGGCAGCGCGCTGCGCACGGCCACGTCCGAGCCGCTCTTGACCAGGCTCACGCGCCAGGCGAAGGCCCAGTCGAGCAGACGCTTGGCGAGCAGCACGTCGAACAGCTCGACGTAGATCACCGCGCCGAGCAGCACCAGCAGCAGAAAGCGCAGCGTCTCGTTGCGCTCGGAGAAGCGCCCGCCGAGATAGTAGCCAGCCGACAGCGCGACCATGATCAACGACAGCAGCACGCCCGAGGTGAAGATCGACGAGCCGTAGTTGGTCGACAGCACGCGAAAGGCGCACATCTCGAGCAGCATCACGTGGAAGCCGCCGAGAAAGGCCAGCAGCAGGTAGAAGGAGCGCTGCGCCTTGGCCGAGGTCATTGGATGTCTACCGGTCGAAACGGCGCGCTGAGCGCGAAGAGGCGCTCGTCTCCGTCCTCGCCGACGTCGTCGAAGCCGAGGCTGGCCAGGATGTGCATCGACGGCTCGTTGCCGTGCCGTACGCCCGCGATGATGCGCGTGGCGCCGAGCTCGCCGAAGGCGTGATCGACGCAGGCGCGCGCGGCCTCGCTCGCGAAGCCCGTGCCCCAGTGCTCGCGGCGGATATGAAAGACAAGCTCGAGCGTCAGGCCGCTGTCGATGCCGGCGGGGTGAAACCCACAGGCGCCGACCAGCTCACCATCGTCCTTTGCTTGCAGCGCCCAGACACAGTAGCCGCTCGCGTCTTGAGCGGCGCGCGCCCGCGCGAGGGCGGCGCGCGTGCGGGCCAGATCGGCGTGGGGATCGCCGACGTAACGCATCACCTCGGCGTCGCCCCACAACCGGAACGCGGCGGGGGCGTCGTCGAGGCTCCAGGTGCGCACCAACAGGCGCTCGGTTTCGAGGACTACAGGCAGCTGCAGCCCTTGCCCATCATCCACATGTGGCCCGACATGCCGGCCGCTTTGCAGCAGGCTTTGCAGGCGTCGGCCTTCTTCGCGCTGGTCTTGCACGCCTCGGCCGCCTTGGGGTCCGCCTTCGGGCCGGCCTTGGTGCAGCTCGCCATGCCGCCGAGCACGAGCATCAGGGCGGCGATCAGCGCAAAAAGATGGAGCTGGAGCTTCTTCATCGCAGGATTCCTCGCGTGTTGGATGGCCGCGGAGCGTCGTCCGCGGCGAGCTGATTGTCCGGTTTCGAGGCCGCAGGATAGCACGCCAGGCCGCTCGGCTGCGGTGCTACGATTAGCGCCTCATGAGCAACTTCTTCGAAGAACGCTTCGGTCTCGACGACGGCGTCTACCGCCGCGTGATGGCGACCGCGCTCGAGCGCGGCGGCGAGTACTGCGACCTCTATTTCCAGCAGCGCTCGAGCACCGTGCTCGGCCTCGAGGACGAAGAGATCAATCGCGCCTTCCGCAGCGACGATCTCGGCGTCGGTATTCGCGTCGTGCGCGGAGACGCGACGGGCTACGCCTTCTCCGAGGACCTCGAGGAGGCGAGCATGCACGCCGCGGCGCGCGTCGCGGCGGCCATCGCCAGCGGCGGCCAGAGCGAGCCGCCGCAGAAGATCGTCTCGCGCACGCACCCCGATCTCTACCCGGTCGAGCGTCCGTGGGGCGAGGTCAGCACCGTAGAGCGCCTGCCGCTGCTCGGGCGCGTCAACGCGCGCGCCGCCGGCGGCGACGATCGCATCAGCAAGGTGCGCGTGCACCTCTCCGACTCGGAGTCACGCGTCTTGGTCGTCGACGCCGAGGGCCGCAAGTCATACGACTACCAGCCGATGACGACGCTCTACGTCGCGTGCGTCGCGCGTGATGGCGAACGCCGCGAGGAGAGCTATCACAATATCGGCGGCCGCCAGGGCCTCGAGCTCTACACCGACGACAAGCTCGACCACGTCGCCGACGAGGCCGTGCGCCGCACGCTGCTGCTCTTCGACGCGCGGCGCCCGCCGGCGGGCGAAATGCCGGTGGTGCTCGCTGCCGGCAGCTCCGGCATCCTGCTGCACGAGGCCATCGGGCACGGCATGGAGGCCGACTTCAACCGCAAGGGCACCTCGATCTACAGCGATCGGCTGGGCAAGCTCATCGCCGAGCCCATCGTCAGCATCGTCGACGACGGCACGCTGCCCGCCTCGCGCGGGGCGATCAACGTCGACGACGAAGGCAACGAAACCCAGCGCACGGTGCTCGTCGAGAACGGCGTGCTGCGCACGTACCTGCACGATCGCATCAGCGCGCGGCACTACGGAGTCAAGCCCACCGGCAACGGCAGGCGGCAGTCGTTTCGCCACGTGCCGATGCCACGCATGCGCGCGACCTACATGCTGCCGGGCCCCCACGATCGCGAGGAGATCATCCGCTCGGTCAAGCAAGGCATCCTCGCCGAGAGCTTCACCAACGGCCAGGTGCAGATCGGCGCCGGCGACTTCACCTTCTATATCAAGTGCGGCTATCTCATCGAGGACGGCCGCATCACCGCGCCGATCAAAGACGTCAACATCATCGGCAACGGACCCAAGGTCCTCGCCGACGTGACGATGGTGGCCGACGACATGGTCATCGACGAAGGCGGCTGGACCTGCGGCAAGGACGGCCAGAGCGTGCCGGTCTCGCTCGGCATGCCCACCGTCAAGGTCGGCTCGGTCACCGTCGGAGGCGTGAGCTGATGAGCCTCGAAGACAGAAAGCGCGAGCTCGAGCGCGCACAGAAGATCATCGACGACGTGATGGGCATGGCGCGCGACGCCGGCGCGGAAGAGGTCGCCGCGCGCTACGGCAGCGCCAGCTTCGTCAGCCTCAAGCAGCGCGATGGCGAGATCGAGACGCTGCAGTCGTCCAAGAGCCGCGGGCTGAGCGTGTCGTTGTTCGTCGACGGCCGCTATTCGAGCAACAGCACCAGCTTTCTCGAGCACGACGCGCTTTCGCGTTTTGTCGCCGAGTCGCTCGAGATGACGCGGCGCCTCGCGCCCGATCCTAATCGCCGCCTGCCCGAGCCAGAGCTCTACGGCGAGCTTCCCGACGTCGATCTCGAGATGTTCGACGAGCGCGGCGACGGCGACATGGACGCGCGCAAGGGACGCATCGCGGCGCTCGAGGACGCCGCGCGCGCCGGCGAGCACGTGATCTCGGCCACCGCCGAGATGACGACGCAAGACTCGATGTCGCTGCGCGTGCACTCCAACGGCTTTCGCGGTCACAACGAGTCGACGACGTTCTTTCTCGGCGCTTCGGTGACCGTCAGGGACGACGACGGCCGCCGCCCGGAGGACTACTGCTGGGTCGGCGCGCGCCACTTCGCCGATCTCCCGCCGCCGCCCGAGATCGGCGCCGAGGCCACCCGGCGCGCCACCCAGCGGCGCGGCGCGTCCAAGGCGCCGAGCGCACGCATGACCCTCGTCGTGGAAAACCGCATCGCGTCGCGGCTGCTCGGTTCGCTGCTGGCGCCGCTGGGCGGCTCCGCACTGCAGCAGGGGCGCTCTTGCTTCGAAGGGATGCTCGGCGAGAAGCTCGGCTCCGATCTGCTCGACGTGGTCGACGATCCGCTGATCCCGCGCGGGCTCGCCTCGCGCCTCTACGACGGCGACGGGCTGCCGGCGACCAAGCGCTCGGTGCTGACCAAAGGCGTGCTCGATCGCTACTTCATCAACGTCTACTACGGCCGCAAGCTCGAGATGGCGCCCACCAGCGGCTCGGCGAGCAACCTGCTGCTGACCCCTGGCGAGCGCTCGATGGACGAGCTCGTCGGCGGCGTCGAGCGTGGCGTGCTGGTGACGTCGTTTCTCGGCGGCAACGCCAACCCCGCCACGGGCGACTTTTCCTTCGGCGTGGGCGGCTTTCTGATCGAGGGCGGCCAGCTGACGCAGCCCGTCAGCGAGATGAACATCGCCGACAACCACACCGAGCTGTGGAAGCGCCTCTCGGCCGTTGGCAACGACCCGTACCCGTTCAGCGCCTGGCGCCTGCCGACGCTGGTCTTCGACGACGTGCAGTTCTCTGGAAGCTAGAAAGGCTTCGCTGCGTGGAACGCAAAGAGTGGAAGCTCGGCTGGCGGATGTGGTCTCCGCGCAGCTACGCGGAAGCGATCGACACGCGAACTGGCGATAAGGTCTGGCTGCAGCTGACCCGGCGCGGCGGGGAGGTCGTCTACGACCGCTTCGGGCCCAACGTTGGCCAAGCCAACCCAGCGCCGCCACGCCACCACGCGCACCGCGACCTCGCGTCGATGGGTGATGGCCTGCGCCTCGGCTGCTGGTCGCTCGACGGCTGCTACGAGCTCGAGCTCGAGCGGCCGGAGGTGCACGCGCGTATCATGCTCGCGGACTCGCGCAGCGTCGCTTGCGGCCCGAGCGACGACCCGATCATGCGCCAGGGTGTGCTGCTCGCCAGCGTCGACGTGCTGCGGCTCGAGTCGGGCTACGAGCTCAGCTTCGCGCTCTCGCGAGGAGAGCCCCTGCGCGCGATCGCGCTCGACGGCCACGCGCGCGTGCGCGAAGGCGCGGCGTTTCTCGGCAGCGGCAAGAGCGCCATCGCGTTCGGGCGTATGCCGCCGGTGATCAACGTCGGCAAGGCCGACAAGCGCATCCGCCGCATGACGTCGTTCGTGCGCTACTACGGGCCCGATCAGCTGAGCGGCCCGCAGCGTATGGGGCACGCGGTGCGCTGGAACACCTGCTGGGACCCCGAGGCGAAGGACGTCTACCTCGCGGTCAACCGCAGCTGGGTCGAGATGATCGCCACCGCCGTGGGCAAGCCCGAGCTACGCGATGGCCCACTGATCTTCTCGTGGGACTCGGCGCTGTCGGCGCTTTTGGTCGCAGGCTCCACGCCTCCGCTGGCGCGCGCCATCGTGCGATCACTGCTGCGCATCCAGCAGCCCAGCGGACGGATCCCGTTCTTCGCGCTCGGCTCGCACGTCTCGACGCGCATGGCGCCGCCGCTGCTGCCGCTGGCGCTGTGGTATCTCAGCTACGATGGCCGCGTCGACTACGCCGAGCAGGTCTTCGACGCTGTCGCGCGCAGCCATCGCTGGATGATGGAGCACCGCGAGCCGCGCCACGACGGGCTGTTGTGCTGGAGCGACGGCTCGCGGGACAACGACGGCGGCGACTTCAACATCGAGGGCTGGGTTGGCGCCGCCTACGAGTCGGGGCTCGACGATTCGCCGATGTGGGAGGAGCTCGGCTTCGATCACGACACCGGTTCGTTGGGGCAGGGCTGCGTCGACTTGAGCTCGCTGGCGGCGCTCTCGGCGCGCATCCTCGCCGCGCTGGCCGAGCGCCTCGGGCGCGACGGCGCACCGTTCGTCGCGGACTACCGCCGCATCGCGCGTGCCGTCAACGAGCGCATGTGGAGCGGCGACGCCGTCTATCGCAACCTTCGCGTCGATGGCACCCAGGCGGGCGAGATCTCGCCGACATCGTTCTACCCGCTCACCGCGGGCATCGCCACGCGCGAGCAGGCGCAGGCCACCGTGCGCGCCTACATGGTCAATCGCCAGCACTTCGGCCATCCACCGGTGCTGCCGTCGGTTCCGCGCAGCTCGAACGCCTACGACGGTGACGGTGACTATTGGCGCGGCCGCATCTGGCCGCCGATGAACTTCTTGGTGTGGAGCGGCCTGCGCGCGCTCGGCCCCGAGCGAGCCACGCCCTTCGCCCAGATGTCTCGCGACCTGTTCGATGGCGAGTGGGAACGCGAGGGGCACGTGCACGAAAACTACTCGGGCGAGACGGGCCGCGGCGAGCCGCAGCCGGGTCACTACGCGCGAAGCTGTCCGTTCTACAGCTGGGGCGGGCTGCTGTTGCTGCCCGACGCCGAGATCAAAGGCTCGGCGCCGCTTTCGTTCCTGCCGCCGATCCCACTCGAGTAGGCGCTAGAACATCAGCGCCATCAGCGCGACGAGGCCGATGATCAAAAGCGCCCCGGCGCCGAGGATCGCGAGCTTGAGCCCCATGGCGCCGCGCTTGGCGTTGGCGGCTGCCAGCTTCTGCGCTTCGACCCAGGCGGCCTCGGCTTGCGGCCCCGCCGCTTTGGCCTCGGCGTGGGCCCTGTCGTACTCGCCGACGATGCGCTGACAGACGAGCGCGAACAGGTCGAGCACCTCGCGCAGCTCGGCCGGCGTCGCGCCTTGCTCGATGATCGACTCGACGTCGATGCTGAAGGCCTTGCCCTCGGCCGTCGGCACCAGACGCCAGCGCCCGGCCCCGGCCAGCAGCCGCTTGCGCAGCGGCTCGTCGAAGGCGCGCCGCAAGATCTCGGGCGGCGCGCCCGAGAGACGGAAGCGCTTGTCGAACTCGGCGTCGCCGGTGGGGATGCGCGCGTAGGCGATGTGGTTGCGCGGCAGTATCAGCAGCAGCGGGCGCGGCGCGTAGGGGTAGGTGATCTCGGTGCGCCAGCGTAGATAGCTGCTGCCACGCCCGGTGCCGCTCGTGACGAGCTGGTAGGTGCGCCGGATCTGAAAAACCAAACCGCCGACCAGCAGCGTGGCGCGATGATCCTCGCGTACGCGTTCGGTCGGCGGTTGTTGTTGCCACGGCAGCTCGCCGAAGGCTTCGCTCAGAAACTGCCAAGCGTCCATCGCTTGGCAGTCTAACGTCAGCGGCTCAGCGAGTCACAGACCGAGCGCTGGCAGGCCGCCTGCGAGGCGTTGCGCGCGAAGGCCGAGCAGACGAACAGCTTGCGGCCGATGACGCGACCCGTGTAGAGGCGCGTGACCTTCATGCTCGAGTAGTCGAGCTTCGAGCTCAGCACGAAGCCGCGGCTGGTCAGCTCCTTGTCGTTCCACTTGACCAGGTGCGAGTCGCGCTCCGAGACGCCCTTGTAGGTCTTGTACATGCGCGTGCGCATGAAGCGCGGCATGCGGTGGAACTGCACGTCGCAGCCGCCGGCGCTGATCCTGGCCGAGCGCGAGCCGCTGGTGGTGATGGTGGCGCTGAGCGGCGCGCGCACCGAGAGGTGCCACTTGCTGAGGCGGTGCAGGCGCATCGCGGGCGCGTTGGCGCGCTTCTCGTTGCGCTCTTCCGAGTCGGCTTCCTTGGCGGCGGCTTTCTCGGTGGCCTTGGCCGCGCCGATCGCCGCCGTGGGGGGCGGAGCGTCCTTGGCGGGCATGTCGGCCTTGGCCGGCGTGATCAGAAGGCCGATGACCGCGAGGATCGCACCCACGCCGACGGCCGAGCCGCCGCCGATGAACGAGAACTTCGCCGCCTTCGCCGTCGAGCCCATCAGCGCGTCGCGGCCCTTGGTGGACAGGATCAGCGAACGCCACTTGGGCGCGGTGATCACGCCTTCGCGATGCACGCCGAGCGCGAACAGCTTCGGCTGCACGGGCACGATCGTCTCGGTGCAGGTGAACTTGTTGGCCTTGCTGACGCCCGAGTAGAACTCGTAGTTGCCGAACATGATCGGCTTCTCTCTGCCGACGGCGGCGCGCAGATCCGAGAAGAAGCCTTCCTTCTTGGTCTCGTCGTAGCTGGTCTCCTCGTCGAAGTCGCCGCCCTCGCGCGCGTCGATCAACACGGCGCCGCTGCCGTCGTCGAGGGTGAAGCCGGCGGCGCACTTCTCGTCGACGTAGTCCTTCTTCTTCTTCTCGTCGCCGTCCTTCCACTCGCCCACGACCTTGAGCTCGTAGTACAGGCACTCGCGGCCCGAGGCCGGCGCGATCAGCGGCTGCGGACAGTTGACCTGTCCTTCGACGGATACGGCGCCCTTGGGGTCGCTGACGGCGGCGCCG
Source organism: Myxococcales bacterium (assembly GCA_020431405.1). Taxonomy (GTDB): domain Bacteria; phylum Myxococcota_A; class Polyangia; genus JAGQIK01. The sequence continues at coordinate 4,928 of JAGQIK010000453.1, read as the reverse complement.
TTGTTGGCGACGTCACCGGTTTTGGCGAACGGGGTTTTGGCGAGGCGTCCAGCTTTGAGCTTCTGCATCACGGCGTAAATGATCGCGACCACGCCGAGCGCGCCCACGAGAACGCCCACAAGTCCGAGGGTTCCCACGACAGTCTCCTTTTTAGGTCTCCGATTTGGCCGACGCGTCTCGGTCGGCGCTGGCTGAATACGGGGTCGGAGGCGGATCCTTCCGCCGAAGCCGAAGAAATCCAGATTGAATGCTGTGGCTTCGCGGCTACGGGCGTAGCCCGAGATCTGCGGCGGTGGCGCGGGTTTCTTCGGGTGCGGGCCCGCTGGCCCTATGATTCCTGCACCGTGAAGCTCGCCCCGCTAGATATCAGCATCGTCGTCGGCTACGTCCTGCTGACGTTGATCGCCGGGCTGTACCTCTCGCGGCGCGCCACCAAGAGCGTCGAGGATTACTTCGTTGGCGGACGCACGCTGCCCTGGTGGCTCGCCGGCACCTCGATGATCGCTTCGGCCTTCGCCATCGACACGCCGCTCGGCATCGCCGGCTTCGTCGGCAAAAACGGCGTGCAGGGCGTGTGGTTCGCCTGGGCCTACGCCATCGGCGGCGCCGGCGCTTTCGGCGCCTTCGTCTTCGCGCCGCTGCTGCGTCGCTCGGACATCATTACCACGGCCGAGCTGGTGGAGCTGCGCTACAGCGGGCGTGACGCGGCGATCCTGCGCGGCTTCAAGGGCGTCTACTTCGGCGTGATCGCCATCGCGATCCAGATGGGCTGGGTCATCCGCTCGGTGCTCGTGCTGGCGCAGGAGGCGTTTGGCTGGGACGCGACGCCGACGCTGGCGGCGATCATCGCCCTGACGATCATCTACACGACGGCTTCGGGTTTCTGGGGCGTGGCGGTCACCGACTTCGCGCAGTTTTTTATCGGCGGCTTCGGCTCGTTGGCGCTGGCGATCTACGCGGTACGCTCGGCCGGCGGGCTCGGCGGCGTGCGCGCCGGTCTGGTCAAGCGCCTCGGCGCCGCGGAGGCCGAGCGGCGGCTGCGCTTCGTGCCGCGCCCCGACGACGGCTTCTTCAAGACGTTCCTCGTCTTCATCACGCTCAAGTGGTGGGGCAACCCGCCGTCGTCGGTCAACCAGCGCATCATGTCGACGCGCGACGAGCGGCACGCCACCTTCAGCCAGACGCTCTTCGCGGCGGTGCACTTCGGCATCAACTACTGGCCGATGATCCTCGTCGCGCTGGTGGCCATCGGTCGCTATCCGCAGCTGCCGCTGGCCAAGGCCGAGCAGGGCTACGCGCTGCTGCTCGTCAACGTGCTGCCCACGGGCATGTTGGGGCTGATGCTGGCGTCGCTGACCGCGGCCTTCATGTCGACGGTGGACACGCAGGCCAACACCGGCGCGTCGTTCATGATCAATGACATCTATCGGCGCTTCATTCGCCGCGAGGCCGACAGCAAGCACTACGTGCGAGCCAGCCAGGTGGCGACGGTGATCATGCTCGCGCTGTCGGTGGTCGTCGCCTACAACATGAGCTCGGTCAAGGCGGCGTGGGAGTATCTGGCCACGCTGACGGCGGGCTACGGCTTCATCGCGGTGGCGCGCTGGTTCTGGTGGCGCATCAGCGCGCGCGCCGAGATCGCGGCGCTGGTCGGCTCGGGCCTCGGTTCGATCATCGCGGCGGCGCTCAAGCCGCAGCTCCCCAGCTACGGTGCGCGTTTCGCGCTCGTCGCGGCGATCTCGACGGTCATGTGGGTGGTCGTGACGCTTGTCAGCGCGCCGCCGCCCCTCGAGCCGCTCGCGCGCTTCTGCCGCAAGGTGCGGCCCTATCCGCTCGGCTGGGGACCGGTGCGCGAGCGCTTCCCCGACATCGAGTGGAGCGCGCAGCTTGGACGCAGCGTGCTGATGTGGATCGGCGGTCTGGCGGCGATTCTGGCGCTCAACTTCGGTATCGGCTCGGCGCTGCTCGGAAGCGGCGTGGTCGGCGCGACGCTGCTCGCGCTCGCCGCCGTCGGCGCGCTCTTGCTGGTGCGCTACTTTCGGCCGTAGAGCTGTCGCGCTCTTTTCGGGCATACTCGACATAGATGCCCGCGTGCTCCCGTTGCCATGCCGAGGTCGCCGAGGCGGCCAAGTTCTGCGACCAATGCGGTTCACCTCTCGACGAGCACAGCGACGCCGCGGCGCTGACCGCCGTCGGCCAGGTGCTCGATAACAAGTACCGGCTTCGCTACTTGATCGGCATGGGCGGCATGGGCGCCGTCTTCCGCGCCGAAGTGCTCGGTCTCGGCCACTCGGTGGCGGTCAAGGTGCTGCACCCGACGCTGTCGGCCGACGACGAGTGCCGCCGCCGGCTGGAAAACGAGGCGCGGCTGGCGAGCAGCATCGACCACCCCAACATCGTCTCGATCCTCGACTTCAGCTCGTCGGCGGACCTTTCGTATCTGGTGATGGAGTACCTGCGCGGCCGCTCGCTGGCCGACGTGCTCGGCACCGAAGGCCGCATCGAGGTGCGGCGCGCGATCCACATCGTCAGGCAGATCCTCTCGGCGCTCGAGGCTGCGCACGCGCGCGACGTGCTGCACCGCGACCTCAAGCCCGAGAACATCTTCCTGCTGTTTCGCGGCAACGAGCTCGACGATGTAAAGATCCTCGACTTCGGCATGGCGACGATCCCCGGTCCCGCCTCGTCGCGCATCACCGGCGGGGATAAGGTTGTCGGCACGCCGGCCTACATGTCGCCCGAGCAGGCGCGCGGGCTCGACCTCGATCACCGCAGCGATCTCTACTCGGCAGCGATCGTGCTCTACGAGTGCCTGACGGGGAACAACCCGTTCGCGGGCGGTACGGCCACCGACGCGCTGCTCAAGCAGCTCACCGTCTCGCCGCCGATGCCCTCGAAGGTTTGCAAGGAGGCGCGCATCCCGCCGTATCTCGACGCGCTGGTGATGCGCGCGCTGCGCAAGGACCCGGTAGACCGCTTCGCTTCGGCCGCCGAGTTTCGGCGTGTGCTCGAAGGCCTGGTGCTGGCGCGGCACGTGCCGGCTGACGGCGACAAGAAGAGCGACAAGACGCGCGAGCAGCGCTCGATCAGCACCTGCCCCGAGTGCGGGCGCGCGCTGTCGCTCGGCGACACGCGCTGCGGTGGCTGCGGCACGGCGCTGGGCAAGCCGGTGCTCGGGCGCGAGGCGCTCTCGGAGCTGCTCTCGCCGGAGCTGATCACGGCGCTCGAAGAGACGGAAGACGGAAGCTCGCCCGAGGTGGAGCTGAGCCTCTCGCCGACCTCCACCGTCACGGCGAACCCCGCCATCGGCTGGGATCCGCCGCTGGTCGGCCTGCAGCGCGAGATCGAGCGCCTCGAGGCGCTGGTACAGTCGCAGGCGGGCGGCGTGATCCGCATCGTCGGCCGTGCGGGCGCCGGTAAGGGGCGGCTCGCGCGCGAGGGCACACGACGCGGCGAGCAGATCGGGCTCGCCACGTACTGGGTCTCGCCCGAGCTGCGGCCTGCGACGGCCAGCCTGCGTCCGATCCAGCGCCTGACGCTGCGCCTGTTGCGTATCCACGACGCGCCGCTCGAGCGCGACGAGCTGCTCAAGCGCGCGCGAGAGAACGCCGGCCTCGACATGCGGCACGCCGAGGGGCTGCTCGAGATCTTCAGCAGCTCGCGCTCCAAGGACGCCGCGCCGACACGTCGCGCGCGCCGCGACGCGGCCTTCGTCGAGGTGGTGCGTTGCGCTGCCCGGCGCACGCCGCTGCTGCTGGCGTTTCACGACGTGCAGGAGATGGACACGCCGTCGCGCGAGCTGGTGATGGCGCTAGTGCGCGCGCTGTCGGGCAGCGATGGCATGGGCATGCCGGGCCGCGTGGTGGTGCTCGTCACGCACTCGCCGGACATGCCGCAGCTGTGGCCCGAGAGCGAGCGCATCAACGTCGAGCCGCTGAGCGCCAGTGGCGCGAGCGAGCTCGCCGGCCAGCTGCTCGCCAGCATCGGCCTCGAGGCCGATCCCGACGCCATCGCCTCGGCCAGCTCGGGCTCGCCGCTGATGATCATCGAGCTGACGCGCCTGCTGAACCTCGATCCCTTCGCGCGCCTGCCGCGCAGCCTCGCCGAGGTGATCAACCGCCGCATCAGCCAGCTGCCGCCGCGCGCGCGCATCGTGCTGCACGCGATGGCGGTGGTGGGGCGAGCCACCAGCCCCGACACGATCTCGTCGGTGATCTCCGAGACACAAGCTGACCCCGGCACGCTGACGCTGCTCGCCGAGCAAGGCTTTCTGCGCGTCAGCGACCGCGGCTGGATGCCGTCGCACCAGGTGCACCAGCAGGTCGCGTACGCGTCGACACCGCGCGCGGTGCGCGTCTCGCTGCATCGCGAAGCGGCGCGCATGTCGATCAAAGACGGCGAGTCGCCGGGGCAGGTCGCCTATCACTTGATGGAAGCCGGCGACCGCGAGCAGGCCGTGCCCTACCTGCTGCGCGGCGGCTGGGACGCGCTGCGCCAGCTCGACCACGGCCAAGCGACCCAGCACTTCCAGCACGTGCTCGAGGTCGTGCCCTCGCCGCCCAAGCGCTTCGGTGGCAGCGGCAAAGCGTGGGCGTCAGCGGTGGCAGGGCTCGCCAGCTCGCTCGTCGACGCCGGCGACCCCCACGCCGCCTTCGAGATCGTGCGCGGCGCCGTGCGCAGCGCATCCGAGGCCAAGTGGCAGGACGAAGCCGCCAAGCTGCAGCAGCACTACACGCGCCTCGAAGCCCTCGCGCGCTAGCGCCCTCGGCGGCGGTCACCCGTATCGCTGATGTGCAGCGTTCTACAGCACTGCACGAGATGGAAGCTGGTGATGGGCACCGGGGCTGCCCACTTTTCCACAGGCGCGGAGGGCTGTTTCGAAAGCCCAGTCGCCTGTGGACAAGTGGACAGCCCCTCCCTTTGAACGT
>JAGQIK010000452.1 GCA_020431405.1 Myxococcales bacterium | reverse complement strand
TCGGCGTCGATGTCGACGCGCTTGAGCGAGAGGTCCTTGAACAGCTGCAGCTTGATGTGACCCATGGGTGTGTCTTCGCCGGGGAGCTGCAGCGTCTGCGTCACGCGCCAGCTCTCACCGTCGCGGGCGACACGCTCGACGATCGTCGCTACCCGGGTGTCGCCGCTGTAGAGCGCCCGCCGCTGCGCCCCGGTGGCGAGCTCGAGCGCGACACCTTTGCCCGTCACCGCCGAGACGCTCGGCCGCATCAACAGCAGCGTCAGGCAAACGGCAAAGCCGGCGATCCAAAGCAGGTCGAAGGCGCCACGCGCTCGCAGCGCGGCTAGCGCTGCACGAATCTTGTTCATCTGCCCCGCTGCTGTAGCAACCGACGTGCCTCGATCCTTCGCTCGGCTACGCCCCCGTGACCGCGATATGTCAGCGCGTTCGGCGTCGATGCCCAGCGCCCTCGCGCGACAGAATGTCGCGAGACGCCACGCCACGCCGGACGGGACGTGCCTTGTTGTCATGATACAATCTTCGGGTCCGATGCCCAGCGGCCCGAAAAAGCAGCAGCTCGCGCTCGAGCTCGCCGAGCCGGTGGCCGAGACGGGCAGTTCTCCTCCGCGCAGTCCCCCTCCGCGGAGCCCGCCTCCGCCACGGCGTCCGCGCGTCGCCCAGCTCGGCCCGCAGGCCACGCTGCCGCCCGTCGCGGAAGGCATCGTGCTGCGGGTCTGCCGCGGCCACACCTGCGGCAAGCGCGCTGGCGAGATCGAGCAGGCCATCGCCGACCACGTGCGCGAAAAAGGGCTCGAGGGGCTTGTCGGGCTCGCCGAGCAGAGCTGCTACGGCAAGTGCTTTCTCGGCCCCAACCTGCTCGTCGAGCGCCACCACGGCGGCCAGCGTGACGAGCGCGCGCTCGTGAGGCTGATGATCGGCATGCCCACGCCGGAGCTGCGCTACGAAAACAGCGTCGTCACGGCGGAGATCCCCAAGATCATCCGCTGGCACCTACGCTCCTGGCGAAAAGACCGCGATGAGCCAGGATAGAGCGCCGACGGCGCGCACCGTCGCGCTGTCGCGCAGCATCGAGTGCGCCAGCGAGCGCGAGCGCCTGTGGGACGCGCTGTCGGACACCGACCGGCTCAACCAGGCGCTCGGCTTCGGCCCGCTCGAGGTGCAGAAGCACGACTCCGGCGCGGCGCGCTATCTGATGCGCACCCGCATCAGCGGTTTCGCGCTGAGCTACGAGGAGTTCCCCTACGAGTGGCAGCGCCCCGAGCGCTTCGCCGTGACGCGCGTCTATCGCGAGGGCGTCATCGACCGCATGGACGCCAGCTGGAAGCTCGAGCCGCGCAGCGACAAGGGCACGCGCGTGACGTTCGGGCTGCAGCTCGAGGCGGCGTCGCGGCTGCTCAAGCCGGTGGTCAGCCTCGTCGCGTGGCTCAACGTGCGGCGCTTCAGCGAGGTCGTGGCCTCGGTGGACCGGCTGCTCGCCGCGCGCGCTGACGAAGACGGCGCGCAGCGCGAGGTGTGGCGCCAGATGCTGCCGGGCGCCTCGGTGGACCACGCGGCGCTGCAGCGCGGACGGCGCGCGCTCGCCGAGGCCGTGCCCGACGCCGACGACGCGCTCGTCGACCTGCTCGTCGAGACCATCGAGCGCGCGCCCGACGACGAGGTAGCGCGCATCAGGCCGTTCGAGCTGGCCGACCGCTGGCAGGCCGACCGCAACCAGGTGCTCGACCTGTGTCTCGCCGGCGTGATCAGCGGCCTGCTCGAGATGGGCTGGGACATCATCTGCCCGAGCTGCCGCACCTCGTCGACGCGCAGCAGCACGCTCGGCGAGATCGAGGAGCACCAGCACTGCCAGCTATGCGACCTGAGCTTCGAGCTCGACCTCGACCGCACCGTCGAGGCGACCTTCGCGCCGCGCCTCGCCATCCGCGCCTACGAGTTTCGGCCCTACTGCGTGGGCGGACCGGCGCGCACGCCGCACGTGCTGACGCAGAACATCGTTCCGGCCGGCGCGCGCGTCGAGCTCGAGGCGCCGCGCGAGCCGGGCCGCTACCGCGTGTTCGTGCGCGGCGGCGCCAGCGCGACGCTCGAGACCACCGATGACGGCGGCGAAGCGCGCGTCGAGCTGACCGCCAGCGACGACGAGCTCGCGCCGGCGCGCGTCGAGGCGCGGCCCGGCGCCGTCGTGACGATCGTCAACGACTGCGCCGAAGACCGCCACGTCAAGCTCGAGCGCCTCGAGTGGGCGAGCCTCGCCGCCACCGCGCACCTGGTGAGCCTGCGCCCGCGCTTTCGCAGACAATTCTCCAGCGAGGTGCTGCGCCCCGGCATCGGGCTCAAGATCAGCGAGGTCGCGCTGCTGTTCTCCGATCTCACCGGGTCGACGGCGCTCTACAGCGAGGTCGGCGACGCGGCGGCCTACGCGCTCGTGCAGGACCACTTCGAGCTGCTCAGCGCGGCCATCGAGGCCAACGAAGGCAGCATCGTCAAGACCATCGGCGACGCGGTGATGGCCGGCTTTCCCGACGAGCGGCGCGCGCTCGGCGCGGCGCTGGCGATGCTGCGCGACTTTCCCGCGTTCTGCGGCGAGCAGCGCCACGGCGAGCACGTCGGACTCAAGCTCGGCGTGCACGCCGGCCCCTGCTACGCAGTGCGCGCCAACGGGCTGCTCGACTACTTCGGTCAGACCGTCAACGTCGCGGCGCGGCTGCAAGGCAAGGCCAAGAGCGGCGAGGTCATCGTCACGCGCGAGCTCGCCGAGCGCGCCGAGCAGCGCGGCTGGCTCGAGGGCGCGCGGATCGTCGAGACCTTCGCCGCCGAGCTGAAGGGCGTTGACGGCACGCTCGAGGCGGCGCGCGTGGCCGTGCGAGGAGACTGAGATGCGACTGCTGCTCGCGCCGCTGCTGCTGCTGACCGTCGCCAGCGCTGCCGGCTGCCGCCACAACGCCGACGCACCGACCGGCGACGGCGGTGCCGACGCACGCGGCGATCTGCGCGCGCCAGACGGTGCTGCCGACGTCGGTGCGGTCGACGGCGCGGAAGGTGACGCGGCTGCCGACGCGCCCGGCGACGCGCCGCCCGACGTGTTGTTTGACATCTCTACCCCCGACATCCTCGTCGACGTGAGCAACGTTGATTCGTGGATCGCCCAGGCGATCACACATGTGGAGGAAGGGCCGAACGGATCGGCGTCTGCTGCGGTGGTCTGCTCCGCCAACGAGGTGGCCGTGAGCGGCGGCGTTTCGTGTGGCGGCTATCTCCAACTCAGCGCGCAGACAAGCGCGGTGGCCAGCAGCTGGTCGGGAAGCTGCCTTAGCATGGTCGATAAGTCGGCCGCCGTTTGTATGTACGGGGTCACTGTGACGCTCGCGCCATCGATGACCGTGGCGGCGAGCCAGGCGAATTCGACCTGCGGCATCGGCAAGACGCTCGTCGGTGGCGGCGCCGACTGCGGCGGTTCGCGGATCTTCGTCGCCAAGGTCAACCTACCGAGCAACCGCTTCGAGGTGACCTGCGAAAACGGGACGGCCACGGCACGCGCCGTGTGCGTCGGCGGCGACGCTGCGGGAAAGATCTCGCCGACGATCGGCGTGAAGGGCACCGGCACTGCGACCGCTGCCTGCGCGAAGCGCCAACGACTTGTCGGCGGCGGCTGCGAGGCGCTCGCTGGCACCTACCTGCGCGGCAGCCTGCCGGCCTACGACCAGACGGCGAAAAACTGGGGCTGGCGCTGCGAGGGACAGCCCACCAGCGAGGTCATCGCCACGGCGCTGTGCATCGAAACGCCGTGAGCTAGCCGCGCGCTAGGGCGTGCCGTTGGCGAGCGCGCACAGCGTGGCGACGGTGTGCACGCTGCCGGCGGTCGGCGAGACGCCGCTGCCGACGTGCTCGAAGAGCATCTTGTCGTTGTTGATCCAGGCGTAGAACTGCGTGTGTCCCACCGGCTCGCCCGCGTCGCAGCGGCCGTTGCCGTTGAGGTCGACGAACACGCCGAGGCCTGGGTAGTTGACGTCCTCGACGAGCGCGTTCTGGCAGCTGACGCTGGCCGAGTCGCCGGTGATGCGCGCGCCGACGCGCACGAAGCCGATGCTCTTGGCGAGGCTGTGCGTCGTGAAGAAGATAGCGCGCTTGCCCTGGTAGGCCGAAAGGCCGGTCCAGCTGGCGATGAGATCGATGTCGCGATGGCCGTCGCAACGCTCGGCGAGCGCCGGCTGCGCGGGCAGGACCGGCGTGGCGGTAGCCGGCGTGCTCGGTGCGATGGCCAGCGGCGGGTTCTTGGGCGTGGTCGGCGTCGTCGGCGTGGTCGGCGTCGTGGGGTTCGACGGCGTCGTCGGGGTCGTCGGCGCGATGGGGTCGCTGGGATCGGCGGCGCGACCGCCGCAGGCGGCGAGGAGCAGTGCGGTGAAGATGGCGATGCTGCGTTTCATAAGCGGTGCCTCCTGAGCTGATGGTGGCCGCGCGCCACTAGAAACACAATCGATGTTATTTTTATCGCTTTATATCGATGTGATTAACAATCCCAGCCGTTGACCCTGCGATCGCGGCACTGCTACGGTGCCGCCGGTGAAAACAGGGAGACTGCACAAATGACCCAACGACATTGGGCACTTATCCTCGGCGCCTCCAGCGGCTTCGGCGAGGCCACCGCCCGCGCGATGGCCCGCGACGGCTGGAACATCTTCGGCGTGCACCTCGACCGCCGCTCGGCGCAGGCCCACGTCGACGAGATCAAGGCCGACATCGAGAAGGCTGGCGGCGAGGCCGTGTTCTTCAACGCCAACGCCGCCAAGGAAGAGAAGCGCGCCGAGATCGTCGCCGCCATCGCCGACAAGCTGGCGGGCAGCGACGCCGAAGTGCGCGTGCTGATGCACAGCATCGCCTTCGGCACACTCAAACCGCTCGTCGCCGACGAGCCCAACGACCGCATCAGCAAGATGGCGATGGACATGACGCTCGACGTGATGGCCAACAGCCTCGTCTACTGGGCGCAGGACCTCGTCAGCAAGAAGCTGATGAAGGCTGGCGGCCGCGTCTTCGCCATGACCAGCGCCGGCTCGCGTGTGATCTGGAAGTCCTACGGCGCCGTCAGCGCCGCCAAGTCGGCGCTCGAGTCGCACTGCCGTCAGCTCGCGGTCGAGCTCGGTTCGCTCGGCATCACCGCCAACGCGATCCTCGCCGGCGTCACCGACACGCCGGCGCTGCGCAAGATCCCAGGCAACGAGCAGATGATGGAAGCCGCCAAGGCGCGCCATCCGCGCGGGCGGCTGACCACGCCCGAGGACGTGGCCAAGGCGATCACCTTGCTGTCACGCCCCGAGGCCGACTGGATCAGCGGCAACACCATCCTCGTCGACGGCGCCGAGACCATCGCCGGCTAACACCACAGGAGACGCATCATGCATCGCATCGAGAAAGACTCCATGGGCGAGTTCAAGGTCCCCGCGGACGCGCTCTACGGCGCGCAAACCGCGCGCGCGGTGGCCAACTTCCCGGTCTCCGGCCAGGGCCTGGGGCGGCACATGATCCGCGCCATGGGCCTGATCAAGCTTGCCGCCGCCCGGGTCAACACCGACCTCGGCAACGTCGACAAGAAGCTCACCGACGCCATCGGCAAGGCCGCCGAAGAGGTCATCGCGGGCGAGCACGATGCGCATTTCCCGGTGGACGTCTTCCAGACCGGCTCCGGCACCAGCAGCAACATGAACGCCAACGAGGTCATCTCCAACCGGGCGATCCAGATCCTCGGCGGCGAGCTGGGCAGCAAGCTGGTGCACCCCAACGACCACGTCAACTTCGGCCAGTCCTCCAACGACGTCTTCCCCACGGCGATCCACGTCGCCGCGGTGTGCCTGGTGCGCGAGCAGCTGCTGCCCGCGCTCGAGCACCTCGAGGGCGCGATCTCGGCCAAGGCCAAAGCCTTCGACGAGATCGTCAAGATCGGCCGCACGCACCTGCAGGACGCCACGCCGGTGCGCCTCGGTCAGGAGCTCTCGGGCTACGCCTCGCAGGTGGCGCACAGCCGGCGCCACATCGAAAACTGCCTCTGGCACCTCGAGGAACTCGCGCAGGGCGGCACCGCGGTGGGCACCGGCATCAACACGCACCCCGAGTTCGGCGCGCGCATGGCAACGCTGCTCTCCGAGCTAACCGGCCACAGCTTCCGCGAGGCCGACAATCACTTCGAGGCGCAGGGCGCACAGGACTCGGCCGTGCAGTTGAGCGGCTGTCTCAAGACGACGGCGGCGGCGCTGCTCAAGATCGCCAACGACGTGCGCTTCCTCGGCTCGGGCCCGCGCCTGGGTCTCGGCGAGATCAAGATCCCGCCGGTGCAACCGGGCTCGAGCATCATGCCGGGCAAGGTCAACCCGGTCATCGCCGAGTCGATGATCATGGTCTGCGCGCAGGTCATCGCCAACGACACGGCGATCACCCTCGGCGGCTTGTACGGCAACTTCGAGCTCAACGTGATGCTGCCGCTGATCGCGCGCAACCTGCTCGAGCAGGTCAGCCTGCTCGCCAACGCCGCACGCATGTTCGCTGACAAGCTGGTCGACGGCCTCGAGGCCAACCACGAGCGCATCGCCGCGATGAACGAGCAGTCGCTCTCGCTGGCGACGAGCCTGGCGCCGCACATCGGCTACGACGCGGCCGCCGCGCTGGCCAAGCAGTCCTACAAGACCGGTAAGACGGTGCGCGAGCTGGCCTTCGAGCAGAAGGTGCTGCCAGCGGACAAGCTCGAGCAGGTGCTCGATCTGCGCCGGCAAACCGAGCCCGGTGTCGAGTAGCAGCAGCGCGAGCGCAGGCGGCGAGCTGCTCGGGCGCGGCGCGCTCGAGCAGGCCGCGCTGCTGCGCAGCCGCGAGCTGTCACCGGTAGAGCTCGTCGAAGCGCATATAGAGCGCATCGAGCAGGTCAACCCGCAGCTCAACGCGGTAGTGGGGCTGCGCTTCGAGGCGGCGCGGCGCGAGGCGCGCGAGGCCGAACAGCGCCTCGCCGCGGCCGCCGGCGGGGCGGGGGGGCGCGTCGCCGAAGGGGCTGTCCCGCCGCTGCTCGGCGTGCCCTGCACCGTCAAGGAGACCTTCGCGCTCGAGGGCTTCGTGCACTCGGGTGGCTCCTACAACCGGCGCGAGCACCGCGCCGCGCGCGATGCAGTCACCGTGCAGCGCACGCGCGCCGCCGGCGCCATCCCGCTCGGCACCACCAACGTACCCGAGCTGGCGATGTGGATGGAGACCAGCAACCGCATCTACGGCACCACCAACAACCCCTATGATCTCGATCGCATCGTCGGCGGATCGAGCGGCGGCGAGGCGGCGATCATCGCCGCCGGGGCGTCGCCCTTCGGCATCGGCACCGACATCGGCGGCTCGATCCGCATGCCGGCCTTCTTCTGCGGCGTCTTCGGCTGCAAGCCCACCGGCGGGCGCGTGACGCTCGACTCGCACTACCCCGGCACCTTCGGCGACGTCGAGCGCTACTGCTGCGCCGGCCCCATCGCCCGCACGGCACGCGATCTGATGCCCCTGCTGCGCATCGCCGCCGGCGACGGCAGCGCCGACGACGAGCTCGCGCTGCCACCGCTCGGCGATCCCGAGCGCGTCGAGCTGCGCGGCCGGCGCGTCTACGTGCTCGACCACGTCGGCCAGATGACCAGCGGGCCGACCAAACGCATGCGCATGGCGCTCGAGCGAGCGGCCAGCGCCCTCGCCGACCACGGCGCCATCGTCGAGCCGATGCCGCGCGAGGTGACGCGCCTCTCGCGACGCGCCCCGCTGATCTGGCTCGGCATGCTCGGCGAAGCGCAACGCGACCGCCCCGACGTGCTGAGCTTTCACCAGCAGATGGGCCAGCGCGCCGACGGCAGCGTGGTGCCGCCCAACCTGCTGCTCGAGCTGTTGCGCCTGCCTTTCGGGCGCAGCCGGCACACGGCGCCAGCGATCCTGCTGGCACTGATCGAGAAGGCGGGCAGCGGCGCCAGCGACTTCACCGCGCGCCTCTTTCGGCTCGGCCAGACGCTGCGCGAGGCGCTCTACGCGCTGCTCGACGGCGAGGCGCTCGTCATCGCGCCGACGCACCCGCGCAACGCGCCGCGACACCACGTACCGCTGCTTTTCCCGTTCGACTTCGCCTACACTGCTCTCTTCAACGTGATGGAGCTTCCGGCCACAGCCGTGCCGCTCGGCCTCGACGACCGCGGCGTGCCTCTCGGCGTGCAAGTCATCGCCGCACATGGACGCGAGGACGCGAGCATCGCCGCTGCGCTGGCGCTCGAGCAGAGCTTGGGAGGCTGGGTTGCGCCGCCGCTTTAGGAGATCTCGATGAGCATCACGTCCGCGCTCGCGCGCTGGCGCCCGCCTCGACTACTCGATGTCTTTCGCCGCGGAGCGGGCTACGTGCTCCCGCCGCCGCCGGGAGAGTTCGCCACCGTGCGCGGCGAGCGGCTGCACTACCGCGTCTCCGGTCCGGAGGGCGCGCCACCGCTGCTGTTGGTGCACGGCCTGCTCGCCTCGACGCAAGAGTGGGAGCAGGTGCGGCCGGCCTTCGACTCGCGCTACCGCGTCTACGCCATCGACCTACCGGGCCACGGCTACTCCGACAAGCGCGACGGCTTCTCGATGGAGCTGCCCGACATGGCGGAGGTGCTGGCAGGCTTTTGCGAGACGCTCGGGCTCGGGCGCGTGATGCTGGTCGGCCAGTCGATGGGCGGCGCCGTCAGCATCGTCGTGGCGAGCCGCCATCGTCAAGTGGTCGACCGGTTGGTGCTCGTCGATCCCATCAGCTATCCATTCGTGATGCCGCTCAAGGGCCAGATCGGCGTCACGCCGCTGCTCGGCCGCTTCGTGGTGCGTTTCGCCTACAACCGCACCACCCTGCGCGACTTCATGCGCAACGATGTCTACTTCAACAAGGCACGCTGCAGCGAGGAAGAGGTCGACCGCTTTCTGGCGCACCTCGACATGCCCGGCGGCCGCGCCGCGATCCACCGCGCCATGCAAGCCACCGCCAACGTCGGCTGGCTCTACGACGACATCATCAACGTCAACCTGCCCACGCACATCATCTGGGGCCAGGACGACAAGCTGATCCCGACAAAGCTCGCGCCCCGCCTGCACAAGGACATCCGCGGCTCTACGCTCGACGTGATCCCGTACTGCGGTCACTCGCCGATGACGGAGAAGCCCGACCGCTTCGCCAAGTCCGTGCTGCGGTTCTTCGGAGAGCCGCGCTAGCCGCGCTCGGGCCTCGGGCCTCGGGCCTCCGGCCTCGGGCCTCGGTTTCGGCGGCGGCGCCACGCCAGAGCGAGCACGGCGAGCAGGGCGAGCCATAGCGCCGAGCTGGGCGTGGTGGGCGTGCTGCACGAGCAACCGGAGTCGTCGGCTTTGGGTGTGCCGTCGCTGCTGGCTGCCGCGCCGTCGCTGGCGCCTGCGTCGGTAGCGCTCCCGTCGCTGACGCTCGGGTTCGCGTCGGCGACGCCGCCATCGGGCTGCGTGGTGTTGGGCGCCAGCGTCAGCGTGAGCTGCAGGTCGAACGACAGGTCACTCGAGGTCGCGCTCGCCTGCTTGACCATCACGGCGATGACGTTGTCTCCGACGACAAACGGGTTTTGTGACGTGAGGTCGAGCGTGGCGCTCGAGATCTCGTTGTCGTTGGAGGTCTGCGTGGCGAACGAGGCGTAGTCGGTGCCCTGGATGTAGCGGTCGAACACGCGCTGGCCGTTGATCCAGATCGCCACGCCGTCGTCGTGAAGCACGCGCAACGCCGCTGCCGCCACGGCGCGGTCGACGGTGATGTGCTTGCGGAAGTAGACGCTGGGGCGATTGGGCGAGGCGTCGAAGAGCTTGGTCGCTTCGTCGTTGTCGCCGTAGCCGAGCTGACCTGCGCCGCTCGGCCAGCTCTTGTCGTCGAAGCCGCTGTCCATCCAGCTCGCACCAGGGTCGCGCCCTTCGTCGAAGTAAAGCCACGTGTCGCCGAAGGTGATCACGTCGCGCGGCGCCGACGAGGTGATCGTGAAGGCGCCGTCGGAGCCGTCGACCTTGCTCGGCTGCGCGCTGTCGCGCACGCGCACGCGCGCCTGCTGGGTGTCCACCGCCGGTGCGTTGAAGGTGGCGCTGCCGCTGTTGGTGATGCCGGACAGCACTGTCGTCCACGTCTTGCCGTCGTCGGTGGAGAGCTCCACATCGACCTTGGCCACCGCCGCGCCGACGGTGACCCATTTGACGCTGATCGGGTCACCCGGCGTGTAGCTCTCGCCGCCGTCGGGCGCGCTGAGCACCAGCGCGTCGCCTTTGACGAGCGTGAAGCGGTCGCTGACCGTGCCATCGAAACGCACGTTGCGCCCGCGCAGCACGTTGCCCTCGATATCGACCAGCGTCGAGCCGTTGATCGCCTCGGTGACGAACATCAGCGGATGGGTGCCTTTGCGGCTGACGCCGGTGCCGCCGTGGCCGGCCACGATGTAGACGGCGCCCGCGCCACCGGACTTGGTGTACGGGCCGCCGCTGCTGTCCAGCGCGCCACTGCCGTTGTCGATGATGTGGTTGCCCGCCACCGTCGGCGTCGCGTAGGCGCCTTGCACCAGGTACGAGCGCTCGTAGATGTGCGAGTGGCCGCCCAGCACCAGGTCGACGCCGGCCGCCTCGAGGATCGGCAGCGCGTTTTCGCGCATGTCCCTGAGCTGCCCCTCGGTGTCCGAGTCGTGGCTGCCCTTGGTATACGGCGGATGGTGCCAGTAGGCGATGACCCACGGTTGGCTGGTGGCCGCCAGGTCGGACTTGAGCCAAGTCAGCATCGCGCCCGTCGGCGAGCGCGGCGAGTCATGCGAGTCGAGCACGACGAAGTGGGCGTTGGCGTAGTCGAACGAGTAGTAGGCCTCGGTGCCGGAGGCGAGGCCGCCCGCCTCGGCCGCCTTGGGCAGCACGTAGGCGTCGTAGTAAGGCCCGCTCTGCGTGCTCGAGCTGGCGCTGTGGCCCTCGTGGTTGCCCATCGTCGGCCAGCACACGGTGTCGCGCAGGATCGACTGGTACATGTTGAAGAAGCCGACTTGAAACTCGGCGTCCTTGCCGTCGTTGTAGGCCATGTCGCCCATGTGCAGAAACAGGTCGGGGCGGCTTTGACCGACATGCGCCAGCATCGCGTCGCGCACCGCCGCCTGCTGCGAGCCGCCGGTGCCCGAGTCGCCGACGATCCACAGCCGATACGGCCCGCGCGTGCCGAGCGTTGGCGAGGTGCGAAACGCGTGCGCCGCGTCGCCGCCAGCGAGCGCCTGGCTCTTGGTGCCGACGCTGTAGAAGTAGCGCGTGCCGGGCTTGAGCCCCGTGATACGCACCTCGTGCTGCACGGCGACCGCGCTGTCGTCTGCGCTGCCGCTCATGGCGGCGAGGCTCTCGCCGTAGCGGACGCGGCCCTCGCTGGCCACGTCGGTGCGCCAGACGATCGTCATCGAGGTCGGCGTGCCGATCTGCAGGTAGGGGCCGCGCACGACCGTCTGCGCGTGTGCGCCGCGCGGCGCTGCGACAAACGCGCAGGCCAGCAGCAGCTGCACCAAGACGCGACACTTCATCGTTCACCTCGCGTGGCGCGCAACGCGCGCGCGTAGAGTTTTCGCGACAGCGCTGACGGCCGGCGCGAAAGCTGCGCTCGTGCCGCGGCAAGCGCCCGCGCGCGATCCCGTCGCGCCTCGGCGAGACGCCCTGCCGACGCGAGCAGCTCGGCACGCCGCAGCAGCCACTGCGTCTTGACCGGCGCGCTCGCCATCACCGCGTCGACCAAGGCCAGCGCGCAGTCGGTGTGGCCGCGCGCGCGCTCGACCTCGATCAGCGCCAGCCGCAGCGCGACGGCTCCGCCATACCACGCGAGCCCGCGGCGCAACGCAGACGCAGCCGCCGAGCGCCGGCCGAGGCGCTGCAGCAGCCGCGCGTAGCCGAGCACATCGTCGGGCCGCCCGGCCCCCTGCTCGAGCGCGCGCTCGAAGTCGCGCGCCGCCCCGCGCAGCTGCGCCAGTCGCAGCCGCAGCCGCGCCCGTGCAAGCCACAGCGCCGCACGTCCATCCTCGGCGACCAGCGCGTCGAGCAGCCGCAGCGCCGCGCGACGGCGGCCGAGCGCGAGCGCCAGGTCGACCCGCACCCGGCGAACGGCAAACGAGCGCGCGGCAAAGCGTGCCGCTCGGTCGATGTCGTGGCGTGCCAGCTGCGGCTGTCGGGCCCGCAAGAGCAGCCGAGCTCGCGCCACGAAGAGATCCACGCGCAGCGGCTCCCGCTCGATGCGTTCCGAGAGCCGGCGCAGCCGGGCCGCGAAGCCCGCGTCGGCGCGCGCGGCAGAGCCCGCGGCGCCCCAAACCAGCACCGCGAGGCCCAGAGCTGCCAGCCTGCTCGCCAACCTACATCGCATCACCGCGTCTAGCCTATCGCAGCGCGTTCTATCAAGTCGATGATCGCGAGGCTCGCGCGTGGCATTATCGACAGTGCGAATGGCCATCGACCTGAAGACACGTGTGGTGCGCCTCGAAGGCGGTCAGCGGCGCGAGCAAGCCGACAACAACGCCACCGTGGTGCTCGACGGCGGCCTCGGACCGCTGCTCGCGCGCGCCAGCTTCGAAGAGCTGTTCGCCGCCAACTACGTCGCGATCCGCAAGACCGCCAGCAGCTTCGCCCGCCCCGGCGTCTGCGTGGTCGCGGTCGACACGGAGTCCAAGCGCGTGGCGGGCAGCGTCTGCGTCGCGTCGAAGCCCGATCGCGCCAACGCCGCGATCATCGGCCGTCACAGCATGACGGACCTCTACCTCGACCAGGACCCCAACCTCTCGCTGCGCCACCTGGCGCTGATCACCCATCCGCACACCGACCACATCTCGAGCGACCTGCGCTTCCGCCTGCTCGACCTGCGCACGCCCCTGTCGTACTTCGACGAGAACGACCGCCGCCTCGAGGCGCTCGTCGCCGAAGGCCCGATCTTCGTGCGCTGCGGCCGCTACGCGCTGTTCTGCCTGATCACCGGCGACGTCATCGGCTGGCCCGACGACGCCGCGTCCGGCTGGCAGTGCATCCCCGAGCGCGTCTATCTCGAAGAGGCCGACGCCGAGCCGGACCGCTGGCAGCGCCGCCGCGGACGTCGTCCGGGCCCGGCTGGCAACATCGGCTACGACGAGCCCAACAAGCGCCCCACCATGGTGCAGACCATGAACGGTCCGGCGCGCGCGCTGCTCGCCGAGGGTGATCGCCCGCTCGGCTCGCTGACCATCCGCACCGGCGACGGCCGCACCCAGGACCTACAGATCGGCGAAGCCGCCGCGGCGCGCGGCGTGCTGCTCGGTCGCTACGACCGCTGCGACGCCGACGGCGCCTCGGTGCTCACCGACGAGAACATCTCGCGCGTGCATCTGCTGATCATCTCGGTGGAGGACAAGCTCTACGCCGTCGACACGGCGAGCACCAACGGCACCTGGCAGCGCGAGCCGCGGCGCGAGATCCGCATCGCCGAGCTCGAGCCGGGTGTGGAGCTGATGCTCGGCGAAGACCTGGCCTACCTGACGTGGACACCGGGCGCGCGCATCATCGACTGATCGCGGCGGGCGTGCCGCCGCTCGCGGGCGTGCTGTTGCTCGCCGTCGTGCTGGCCGGCTGCCCCGAGCCCGAGTCGGCGCACGTCGCACCCGACCCGCAGCTCCGCGTGAAGCTGCTGATGGCGCGCCGGGCGCTGTCGCAAATCCGCGAGCGCCGTTTGCGCGGGCTCGAGATCGGCGGCGACTGCCGCGCGGCGGAGCGTGTCTTCTTCAGCGCGCTGGAGAAGATGCGTCATCCCTCGGCAACCAAGCTGCGCCGCGATCTGCTGCAGATCTGCGCCACGGATCGGCGCGATCGCGGCCAACGTGGCGTCGTGGGCCAGTAGCCGCTAAGCTAAGCGACAGTTTTCATACAGCTATAGAGTGAACGGCATGAGTAAGCGTATCGGCCTGTGCTGCGCGGCGCTCGCGCTCGCGGTGCTTCCCGCCTGTGGCGACACCTCGATCTCCATCGGCGCCGACAAGACCAACATCACCGCTGGCGGCATCGACTTCGCCACCATCACCGCGCGCGCGGTGCTGAGCGGCGACCCCGTGCCGCAAGGCACGACGATCAACTTCACCACGACCGAGGGCAGCTTCGCCGCCAACGAGTCGTTGACCAGCACCAGCGCCGCCGCCGACGGCAGCGGCACCGCGAAGGTCCGCCTCTACAGCAGCGACAAGCAGGTCACCGCCACCGTCACCGCCGACTTCTACGACACGACCAGCGGGCTGAGCGCCAGCGCCAGCGTGAGCATCACCTTCGGCCCGCCGACGGGCAACCAGCTGCCCGTCGACGGCACGTTCCGTATGACCTGCGACGCGGTCAACATCGGCGCGCTGCGCGAGCCGGTGCCCGACATCAACGTCACCTGCGAGCTCAACGCCCAGACCCGCAACGGCACCAGCATCCCGGCCGTAGCGCTCAACCCGGAGTTTCGCACCGAGGCGGGCCAGATCACGCCGTCGAGCGACACCTCCTCGGGCAAGCTGGTCTTCATCTACTCGCCAAAAGGCGGCTCCTCGGCGCCCGACGACGTCGATCCCGACAACAGCGTCGGCGAGCCGAGCTACGCCGACTCCAACGGCCGCACGCGCAACCCGCGCGATGGCCTGGTCACCATCATCGCCGTGGTGGACGGCGAGGAGGCCTTCAGCGACACCAACGGCAACGGCAAGTACGACGTGGGCGAGCCCTTCGAAGACGCCGCCGAGCCGTTCGTCGACGCCAACGACAACGACCAGTGGGATGTCGGCGAGCCGTTCATCGACGCCAACGGCGACGGCAAGTGGGATCCCGCCAACGGGCAGTGGGACGCGCGCACCAAGATCATGGCGGTCTACAAGATCCTCTGGACCGGTCCGCTGCACAGCTCCGCGCAGACGAGCCGCATAGACCGCCTCTCGAGCTCGATCCCCGACGGCGGCAAGCTCGAGCTGAAGGCCTACGCCCTCGACATCAACATGAACCCCGTCGCGGCCTTCCAGACCAACCAGGACTACCTCGAGTGGACGCTCACCTCGGGCGGCGACGCGCTCTCCAACGATCCCACCTCGCCGCCGGCGACAAACGCGCTCGGCTTCTCGTTCGACAAGTCGGCGAGCAACGAGCGCAAGCGCTGGCTGATCGTGTCCAACACCTTCAAGCCGACGCCCTTCACCTTCACCGTCGAGGACGGCTTCCCCGGCGATGGCCAGCCGGCGCCGACGAGCTTCACGGTCAGCCTCTCGATGTACGCCAGCCCTGGCCCCGGCGGAGACGGCTATTTCTTGCCGCAAGTGACCGAAAGCTTTGACGACAGAGTCCAGGGCACCTGCGACTAGTCGGATAGTCCCCTAGACCTCTGCCGTGACGGCGATCATCATGATCCCGCCGCTGGGAAGATGGAGGTCGCCAAGGTGCTGCTGCCTGCGCGCACGCTGAGCCGTGCTCTGGGTCTGTCGCTCGTCATCGCCAGCTCGACCGCCGCGGCGGCGCCTGCCACGTTGACCGTCAAGCCAGGTGTGATGCTCGGAAACGCGGCGCGCGCCGCGCTGGTGCGGGCGCTCGGCGCGGCACCTCGGAGCGGCACCTGCGACGAGCCGGGCTGCGTGGCGGCCCCGGCGACGCCCGCTGACGACGGGCTGATCAAGCACATCGTCGTCGCGCCGGGCAGCATCGCCGGCAACTGTCAGCTCACCGTCTCGGCGCGCCGGCCCAAGGGGCGCGAGCATCGCGCCACGGTAAACACCGGCTGCGGGCAAAAAGACCTAGTCAGCGCCACCGAGCACGTCTGGCGCAGCGCGCTGCGGCCGTCGCTCGACGGCAAGCCGTCGCCGCTCGTCACGGTGGTCGTGGTCGATGACGACAGGGACGGCAAACGGGTCGACGCCGACGCGCTGCTCGACAACGCGCGCGCGCGCAACGCCGTCGACGCCGACGCGCTGCTCAAAGCTGGCCAGTCCAGCGCGCCAGGCGCGCGCTATCGCACCATCTTCGACGTGGCGTTCCTCACGCAGATCATCTCGCGCAGCTTCTCCTTCAACGACCTCGTCGGGCCGATCGCGGGGATCCAATACGAGTCCGGCGCGACGCCTTCGCTCGGCTTTGACGTCGCCCTCTATCCCTTCGTCGCCTACTCCAAGAGCCGGCTCGCCGAGTTCGGGCTGCACGTCGCCTATCGCTCCAGCATCGGCGCCCATGCCCTCTCTCCGCTGGACCCCGCGCCGGTCAGCTTGGTGCACGACAACGCCGAGGTCGGCCTGCGCTATCGGCTCAACTTCCTGCGCCGCGCCAGCAGCGCGCAGCTAACGTTCTCGCTCGACGTTGGCTATCAGCGCATGCGCTTCGCCGAGCAGCCCTTCGGCGGGAGCAACGTGCTGCCCAACGTCGGCCACACCTACATCAAGGTGACGCCGCTGGACCTGCGCTTTCCGTTCTACAGCTCGCGCGCCTTTGGCATGGGCGTGGAGGGACGCTTCGCGCTGCTCGGCATCACGTCGTCAGGCGACATCGAGGCCGAGGACCGCAGCGGCTGGGGCAACGCGTCGGGTTACGGGCTCGACGTTGGCGCCTCGCTCTTCACGCGCCTGTACTACTTCGAGCTCGCCGCCGCCTTCGACTATCGCCGCATCGTGATGAGCTTCGATGGCGACTGCGTCCGACTGGGCTTGGGCTGCAACCTCGCCGGCGGCGCCACCGACCAGACGACGATGTTCACCATGCGCGCGGCGATCAAGTACTAGGCGATCAATCACTAGGGCGCCAGGCGGCGCAGCTACGGGCGCACCTGCCAGCGACGGCGCTTGAGGATGAATGGGATGTGCACCTGGTCGGCCTTGTAGTCGACGCACAGCGCATACATCACGAGGTTGACGCCCCAGCGAAACGCGAGCTCGCGCTGGCGCGCGCCGCCGGGATGCACGCCGTGCTCCCACTGGCCGAAGTTGTCGCGCGCCCAGGCGCCACCAAGGTCGTTGTGGCTGTAGACCACCACGGCGCGTCCGTCGCGCTGCACCGTCTCGAGATAGGGCACCGTCGCGACGCGGCCGACGGGCGTCTTGAGCAGGTAGAACGACTTGAACAGCGTGTGCGACGGCTTGACCTTGGTGAGCTGCTTGTCGCCGAACAGTCGCCCCACGAGCCGCCGCACGCTGCGGTCGAAGCCGCCGCCGAGCCGTGACTCGGCGCTGTCGATGACGAGCAGGCCGCCGAAGACGAGGTGCCGGCGCAGCCGCTCGATGTCCTTGCTGGGCAGCGGCGGGAAGGCGCGATCGCCGCTGAGATACAGCAGCGGGTGTGAAAAGAGCGCCTTGTCGCTGACGTCGATCAGCGCTGGCTCGAGCGCGACGTCGATGCTGGTGCGCTTTTCGATCTCCCAGGCGAGCCGCTTGAGCGCCGTCGCGCGCGGCACGGGGTTGCCGCCGCCGTACTTGAGCTGGCAGAGGCGCACCTTGGAGCTCGGGCCGAACGCGCTCGCCGTGGCGCCGCCGGCCAGCAGCGCGGCGCCGCCTGCCAGCGCGCCGAAGAACGCGCGGCGCGAGAGCGACTCGCGAGCTTTACCCTGACTTCGACCGATCATATTCTGCCTGCATGAAGGCTATCACGCACCGTCATCGCTCGCTCGCGCTGCTCGCAGCGGCTGTGCTCGCGCTCGGCAGCGCCGGCGTGGCGCGCGCCGCTGGCGACGAGCCGAGCAAGCCCGCCGAGGAGCCGGCCAAGAAGGCCGAGCCGAGCAAGGACGCGCAAAAGCCGACGGCCAAGTCGTCGCTGAGCCACAAGTACCAGTTCGGCTTTGGCTTCCGCGCCGGCTCGGGCTACCGCGTGGTGGCGCCCTACGACGAGCAGGACTGCGGCCAGAAGGACAGCGACGGCAACAACAAGAGCGTCTGCGGCTCGCTGTATCCGTTCTGGATCGAGCTCTCGCCGTCGTTCGGCGTGAGCGACTCGCTCGAGGTGCTCGTCGACATCCGCCTGCCCCTCGGCTCGCCCGACTTCACCGACAGCAACGGCTTTCTCATCGCGCCGGGCATCAAGTACTACACCGACCCCGAAGGCCTGCTGAAGTTCTTCCTCACCGCGCAGGTCGTCTTCGAGAACCAGACCCAGCGCACCAACTCGAACATCAAGAGCTTCGACGTCGGCATCCGCTCGGCGCTCGGCATCCAGTTCGACCTGCTGCGCTACGTCGGTCTCTACGCGCAGGCAGGGCTGATCTTCGGCTTCTCGCGCTGGCTGAGCTTCCTCGTCGACTTCGGCGGCGGGCTGCAAGTGCGCTACTAGCTGAAAGCTAGATATGCCCCAGCTTGCGCCGCAGCAGCCACTCGAGCCCTAGCAGCAGCAAAGCGCCCACCAGCCACCACCAGCGGCTCCACAGCTCGATGTCGCGCCGCCAGTTGACCTGCAGCACGCGCGGCGGGCGAAACGACAGCTCGGGCAGCGCCTCGGCACGCCCGAGGTAACGCCCCTTGGTGGCGAGCGAGATCTGGCGCAGCAGCGTGTCGCTGGCGTTGGCGTCGCGCAGCTCGGGGCCAGCGGGCTCGACAAGAAAAAGCTCCGTCTCGCTCGCCTCGCGACCGCCGACGACGGCGCTCGCTTTGACGCGCCAGGCGCCGACGGCGTGTGGCGTCAGCTCGAGCCGCACCTCGCCCGCGTCATTGGTGCGCGCCGTGCGCGCCACCGCCACGTCGGCCTTGCTGCTGCCCTTGCGTCGCGCCTTCGTGCTCGCCGGCGGCGCGATCTCGTAGGAGACCTTGACGTCCTTGGCGGGGCTGTAGTCGGGGCGATAGACGCGGATCACCACGCGCTGTTTGGCGCCGCGCCGCACGCGCGAGCGCCCGACGATGATGCGCACGTACTTGAGCTCCGGGTCGCGGATCAGCCAACGGATCGCGCCATGCCAGAAACGATCGTAGGCGCGACGCGTCGCCCCGCGGCCCACCGCCTTGAACGCCCAGTGCCACGACGAGTCCGTCGTCAGCGCCAGCGTGCGCCCTTTGCCGACCTCGCGCGTGGCGAGCACCGGCATCGGCCGCCCACTGGCCGTGCGCAGCTGCGGGTGCGCCGCCAGCAGCGTCGCGCCGCGCGCGAGACCCGCCACGCGGTTGACGCCGGCCAGCGACGGCAGCGACTTCAGCAGCTGCACCGTCTCGGCGCGCGTGGCGCCGATCTGCAGGATCGGGTGGTCGCGGCCGCGACGCGTCAGCTTGGGGCGAAACTTCGCTGACGACGTGAGGCGATCGCGGTTGGCCGACGGCGGCAACAGCCGCAGCGGCAGCACGCGCGAAATCGGCGTGCCGAAGTAGCCGCCGCTGGTGAAGCTCAGATCGCCGCCCACCATCGCCAGCCCGCCGCCACGCTCGACATAGCGGCGCAGGTGCGGCAGGTAGATGCCGATGCCATACGGCGCGTAGTTGAAGTTCTGCAGGATCACCAGATCGAAGCTGCCGAGCTCCTTCTGGAAGAGCTCCTCGGTGGGAAACGGGATCAACGACAGCTCGCTGGGGGGCACCAGCGCCAGCGACGTCGGCGTGCGCAGGATGAAGAACGAGATCAGATCAACGTTGGGATCGCGCTTGAGCAGGCGCCGCAAGAAGCGCTGGTCCCACGAGGGGCGGCCGCAGATCTGCAGCACGCGGATGCGATCGCGGATCACGTTGACCAGAAACGAGCGCCGGTTGTTGTGCGTCAGCGCCTCGCCTTCGTAGACGGGCGCCGCCACGGTGAAGACAAACTTACCCACGCGCTGCGGCACGAACTCGAAGCGCACGCGGTACTCGCGCTTGCCCGGCTTCACCTCGATGACCTGTCGCGCGATGATCTCCTCGCCGCGGATCAGCATCACCGGCACGCGCGGCTTGTCGATGCCGCTTATCGACACGTCGGCCTCGACCTTGACGGCGTTGCGCACGAAGGCGAAGTCGTCGGCGAAGACCGTGGTGACGGCCACGTCGCGCACCAACGAGCGCCCCACAAACACCGTGTGGATCGGCGCGCCGAACTTGTCGAGGAACTTGCGCGACGGCAGCGACAGCTGCCCGCTGCCAAAGCGCCCGTTGTCGCGCCCGTCCGACAGCAGCACCACGCCCGCCAGGTCATTGCCCCTGAAGCGTCGCCTCAACGCCGCCAACGCGGCCCGTATCCGGGTCGCCCCTTCGTCGGCGCTCAACGTGTCCGTACCCCGCTTCGCCTTCGGCTCCGCCGCCGTGCCCCGCTTCGCCTTCGGCTCCGCCGCCGAGCCCGCACGCGCGCTCGGCGTGCCGCCATCGATCGCCGCCTCGCCCAACGGCGAGAGCTGCGCACCGAACGCGAAGAAGTCGACCACGCGTGTCTCGCGCCAGCTCGCCACGCGCGGCCGCGATCGCGTCAGCACCGCGCGCGCGCGATCGAGGCGGCTCTCGCTGCCGCCGCTCTCGCGGATCGACATCGACAGTGATCGATCGATGACCACCGCGATGTGATTGGGCAGCCGCGTCACCGAGCGCAGCTGCAGCGCCGGCTGCAGCACCAGCGCGAGCACCGCCGAGAGCGCCAGCGCGCGCAGCACCGTCAGCGCGAGGCGACCTGGCCAGCGATGGCGCCGATAGCTCCACGCCGACAGCGCCAGCGCCGTCACGGCGGCCGCCACGCACAGCGCCAGCGCGGCCGTGCTCCAGGGCGAGAGCAGGACGAGCTTGACATCCTCGAAGGTCTGAGGACTGGGCGCTGCCACGCCCGTAAGGTAGCGCAAGTCCTAGCTGTAAGTTAGCGCGCGGTTTGTTATATACGCCCTGTAACGCTACGCCGCAGCGCGTCGTGCTTACGACAGAGCCAACACAAGAAGGCCTGCGATGGCGACTACCGACACCTTCCGATTCACCCAAAGCATGGTGGGCAAGAAGGCCATCATGGCGGTCTCTGGGACCGTCATGTTCGGCTGGATCTTCGTGCACATGATCGGCAACTTGCAGATCTACGCCGGCCCCCAGAAGATCAACGACTACGGCAAATTCCTGCACGACACGCCGGCGCTCTTGTGGGGCTCGCGCATCGTGCTGCTCTTCGCCGTGCTCGCCCACGTCTTCAGCGCCCTGAGCCTCTACGGCACCGCACGCTCGGCACGCACCGAGGGCTACCGCAAGAGCAACACGCGCGCCGCCACCGTCGCGTCCAAGAGCATGCGCTACGGCGGCATCGTGCTGGTGGCCTTCATCGTCTACCACCTCGCACAGCTGACCTGGGGCGTGAAGGCGACGCTGCCGCAGTTCGTCTTCGGCGACGTCTACTGCAACGTCGTTCACGCCTTCAAGATCTGGTGGATCACGGCGATCTACCTCGTCGCCCAGGTCTTTCTGTTCCTGCACCTCTACCACGGCGTGTGGAGCGTCTTTCAGACGCTCGGTGTCAACAGCCCACGCTGGGATGAACGCTTTCAGCTGGGTGCCAAGGGCTTCGCCGCGCTCGTGCTCGTCGGCAACTGCTCGATCCCCGTCGCCGTGCTCGCGGGCATCGTGCCCAGCGCAGGAATCTGCTCATGACCCTCGACGCCAAGATCCCAGACGGCCCGATCGAGAAGAAATGGGACAACGCCCGCTTCCAGATGAAGCTGGTCAATCCCGCCAACAAGCGCAAGCACCGCGTCATCGTCGTCGGCAGCGGCCTCGCCGGCGGCGCGGCGGCAGCGTCGCTCGGCGAGCTCGGCTACAACGTCGACTGCTTCTGCTATCAAGACTCGCCGCGACGCGCGCATAGCATCGCCGCGCAGGGCGGTATCAACGCCGCCAAGAACTACCAGAACGACGGCGACAGCGTCTGGCGTCTGTTCTACGACACGGTCAAGGGCGGCGACTATCGTTCGCGCGAGGCCAACGTCTATCGCCTCGCGCAGCTGTCGGTGAACATCATCGACCAATGCGTGGCGCAGGGCGTGCCGTTCGCGCGCGAATACGGCGGCGTGCTCGCCAACCGTTCCTTCGGCGGCGCACAGGTCTCGCGCACGTTCTACTGCCGCGGTCAGACCGGCCAGCAGCTGCTGCTCGGCGCCTACCAAGCGCTGGCGCGCCAGATCGCCGTCGGACAGGTGCGCATGTTCCCGCGCAGCGAGATGCTCGACCTGGTGGTCGTCGACGGCGCGGCGCGCGGCATCATCACGCGCGACATGGTCAGCGGCAAGATAGAGGCCCACGCCGCCGACTGCGTGCTGCTGTGCACGGGCGGCTACGGCAACATCTTCTACCTCTCGACCAACGCCAAGGGCTGCAACGTGACGGCGAGCTACCGCGCCTTCAAGCGCGGCGCGCTGTTCGCCAACCCTTGCTACACGCAGATCCACCCCACCTGCATCCCGGTGCACGGCGAGTATCAGAGCAAGCTCACGCTGATGAGCGAGTCGCTGCGCAACGACGGGCGCGTGTGGGTGCCCAAAGAGGGCGTCGACCCGGCGACCAAGCCGACCAAGATCCCCGAGGAGCAGCGCGACTACTACCTCGAGCGCATCTACCCGGCCTTCGGCAACCTCGTGCCGCGCGACGTCGCCTCGCGCGCTGCCAAGCGCATGTGCGACGACGGCCGCGGCGTCGGCCCGACCGTCGGCGACCAGCCGCGCCTCGGCGTTTACCTCGACTTCGCCGACGCGATCTCGCGCCTCGGCGAGGACAAGATCCGCGAGCGATACGGCAACCTCTTTCACATGTACGAGCGCATCACGGCGGAAAACCCGTATCACACGCCGATGCGCATCTACCCCGCCGTGCACTACACGATGGGCGGGCTGTGGGTCGACTATCAGCTGCAGAGCAACCTCGCCGGCCTGTTCGTCGGCGGCGAGGCCAACTTCAGCGACCACGGCGCGAACCGCCTCGGCGCCAGCGCGCTGATGCAGGGCCTGGCAGACGGCTACTTCGTGCTGCCCTACACCGTGGGCAACTACCTCGGCGCCACCAAGCTCGAGGCCGTCGAGACGTCGCACGCGGCCTTCGGCGACGCCCTCAAGGACGTCGAAGCCAAGATCGATCGCCTGCTCGAGCCCGAAAAGAAGGGCAAGGGCACGCGCAGCGTCGACGACTTCCATCGCGAGCTCGGCACGCAGGTGATGTGGGAGCATTGCGGCATGGCGCGCAACAAGGAAGGCCTCGAGAAGGCGCTCGAGCGCATCCCCGAGCTGCGCGAAGAGTTCTGGAGCACCGTGCGTGTCACGGGCTCGGCGGGGAGCCTCAACCAGCAGCTCGAGAAGGCCGGCCGCGTCGCCGACTTCCTCGAGTTCGCCGAGGTGATGTGCCTCGACGCGCTCGTGCGCGCCGAGTCGTGCGGTGGCCACTTCCGCGAGGAGTCACAGACCCCCGAGGGCGAGGCCAAGCGCGACGACGAAAACTTCTGTCACGTGGCGGCCTGGGAGTTTACCGGCGTCGGCGAAAAGCCCACCGAGCACCGCGAAGCCCTCGAGTTCGAGCACGTCAAGCTCACGCAGCGCAGCTACAAGTAGAGAGATAGCCCCATGAGCGCAAGCACCTTCAAGCTGACCCTGCACATCTGGCGACAGAAGCAGCGCGGCGCCCGCGGCGAGATGAAACAGTACGAGCTCGACGGCGTGAGCGGCGACATGTCGTTTCTCGAGATGCTCGACGTGCTCAACGAAAAGCTGATCACCGAGAAGCACCCCGACGGCCCGGTCGCCTTCGACCACGACTGCCGCGAGGGCATCTGCGGCATGTGCGGCGTGGTGGTCAACGGCGAGGCGCACGGCCCGCAGGCCGGCACCACCTGCTGTCAGCTGCACATGCGCACCTTCGAGCACGGCGAGCACGAGCTGTGGATCGAGCCGTGGCGCGCCGACGCGTTCCCCGTGCTCAAAGACCTGATCGTCGACCGCACCGCGTTCGACCGCATCATCCAGGCCGGCGGCTACGTTTCGGTGCACACCGGCAGCGCGCCCGACGGCAACGCGATCCCCATCGGCAAGAACGAGGCGGAGCTGTCGATGGACGCGGCGGCCTGCATCGGCTGCGGTGCCTGCGTGGCGGCCTGCCCCAACGCCTCGGCGATGCTCTTCACCTCGGCCAAGGTCGCGCAGCTGGCGCTGCTGCCGCAAGGGCAGCCCGAACGCTTCACGCGCGTCAAGAAGATGGTCGCGCAGATGGAGAAGGAGGGCTTCGGCTACTGCACCAACCACAAGGAGTGCGAGGCCGTCTGCCCCAAAGAGATCTCGGTGCAGTTCATCACGCAGCTCAACCGCGACCTGCTGCGCGCTTCCGTTCGCAGAGACTGAACACTAGCGGTAGCATGAAGGCCGTGGGGCGGGGGGCGACACGGCCGAGGACCTGGCCGCGACGTGCGGCGGCTTGCTGCGCGCTGTTCGCTCTCTGCTGCGCGGCGGCGGGCTGCAAATCGCAGCCGACGACCGTGCTGCTCTACGTCGACGGCGAGCGCGCGCTGACCGACCGCGTTCAGACGCTGTTCCTCTCGATCTACAACGAGACGGGGCGCGTCGTCTTTCGGCAGCGCGCCCCCGAGCAGGGCAAAGCCGAGCTGCCGGGCAGCCTGGTGCTCTACCCGGCGCAGTCAGCGGGCGAGCTGCGTATTCACGCCACCGCGAGCGAGAGCCGCGCCTTCGCCGACGTGATCGGCGAGGGCTGGAACGTGGTGACGCTGCGCCCGGGCGCGCAGGTCTCGACGAGCCTGGTGCTGCAGGGCGGCCGCCTGCCGGACCGCGACGGCGACGGCGTACCCGACGCCATCGATCGCTGCGACGAGCCCGATCCGCTGCAGCACGGCTGCGGCAACGGCCCCGACGCGGGTTCCGAGCTCGGCTTCGACGACGCCACCGTCGACGGGGCGCGCGACGCCACGCGCGACAGCGACGCCGACGGGCCGCCGTCCGACAGCACGCGAGATGCGCCGAGCGACAGCACGCGCGACACGCTCGGTCCCGACACGACACGCGACAGCAGCATCGACACAGCCCCGTGCACGCCGCTGAGCGGCACCTACACTATCGATCAGAACGGCGGCGGTACGCGCACCTATCAGAGCTTCGCCGGCGCGATCAGCGCGCTGAGAGCCTGCGGCGTCAGCGCGGCGACGATCTTCAACGTGCTCGCCGGCACCTACAACGAGAGCGGCTTCGCGTTCCCGAGCGTCAGCTCGGCCAGCGCGGCGCGGCCGATCACGTTCCGCGTCGACGCCGGCGCCACGGTGCGATTGGTCGGCGCGCAGAGCACCTACGTGATCCGCATCGACACCGGCGCCCACGACCTGACCCTCGACGGCTTCGAGATCGACGGCTCGGTCGCCGCCAATCGGCTCACGGCTCCCTACTCGGCGCCGGTGCTGTTCGAAGGCGGCGGCGGCCAGCAGCGCATCGTGCTGCGCCGCCTGCACGTGCACGACTACGCGCCCACCGCCTGGGTCTCGAGCTACATGGGCGGCGTCTACATGCAGATCACCAACAGCGTCGGCGACATCACCATCCGCGAGTGCCTCTTCGAGCGGCTGCAGGTGGGCAGCACGCACACCACGCAAGGCGTGATCTCGCTGCGCAACGACACGCGCAGCAACCTCACCATCGAGGGCAACCGCTTCTTCGACGTCAACCTCGACGCGATCAACATCCGCAGCGGCGCCGTGCAAGGCCTGACCATCGTCAACAACCAGTTCGTCCTCAGCGGCACAGCCGCGGCGCTCGACTTCTACACCGGCGCGACGCTCTCGGGCGCCCTTTACTTCGCCTACAACACGGTGGCGACCACGCAGACGGTGTTTGGCGCCAGCTTCAGCGGCACGACGCCGCTGCAGGTGGTCAACAACATCATCGTTGGACAAGGCGCGTCACTGGCAGGCGCCACCTTCGGCCCCATCGACGCGCACCACAACTGCTACGACGGCGCCAGCGCCGGCACGCACGGCGACGCCACCGACGTCAGCGGCAGCGCGATGCTGGTGCGCCTCACCTCGCCTTACGACCTGCACCTGGCGAGCGGCAACTCGGCCTGCGCCGACCAGGGCACGCCGCTGCCAAACGTCGGCACCGACATCGACGGCGACCAGCGACAGAGCTCGCCCGACATCGGCAGCGACGAGCGCCCTTGACGACCGTCAACAGCGATGGGCGCGCTGGTTCCCAGCAACGGGGCACACCGTCCCCTGCGCCGCCGCTCAAGCACCCGAGATCACTGGCGGCCCTGACAGGCCGCGGCCTTGCATAGGCTCATCGCTAGCGACTCGGCTATGCTGTATAATCACGCAGCTTAGCCTGAATTGACGGCCGCTCGTCGCCGCGCTCGTCGCGGACCGCGCTGCCAGTGCATGCACTTTGGAGGTCTCGGCATGCGCCATCGCCTTACTGTCGGCCTGCTTCTCACGGCCGCCCTCGCCTTCATCGTCGCCGGCTGCGGCCGCGGCCCCGTGGGCGGCAATCAGAACGTCCAAACCGACGGTCCGATCTTCGACTTCAACAGCCGCTGCGGCGACAACGTCTGCTCGCCGGGCGAGAGCTGCCAGTCCTGCCCGTCGGACTGCGGGCAATGCAAGCCGTGTGGCGACGGCCAGTGCAGCGGCTCGGAGAGCTGCAACAGCTGCCCCGAAGACTGCGGCAAGTGTCAGAGCTGCCCTAACGGGCGCTGCGACAACAACGAGACCTGCTCGTCGTGCCCCGACGACTGCGGGCTCTGCAAGGGCTGCGGCGACGGCAACTGCTCGCCCGACGAGAGCTGCTTCTCGTGTCCGAGCGACTGCGGCGCCTGCCCCAGCTGTGGCGACGGACGCTGTGATCCGCGCACCGAGACCTGCTCGACGTGCCCCATCGACTGCGGGCCCTGCCAGACCTGCGGCAACGGCAAGTGCGACAACTCCGAGAGCTGCTTCTCCTGCCCGCAGGACTGCGGCAACTGTCCGACCTGCGGCAACGGCCGCTGCGATCCCAACGAGAGCTGCCAGAGCTGCCCGCAGGACTGCGGCAAGTGTCAGACCTGCGGCGACAAGAAGTGCGACCCCGGCGAGAGCTGCAGCAGCTGCCCGCAAGACTGCGGCCCCTGCGCCACCTGCGGCGACGGCAAGTGTCAAGGCAACGAGAGCTGCTCGAGCTGCCCCATCGACTGCGGCCTCTGTCAGACCTGCCCCGACGGCCAGTGCAACGCCGGCGAGACCTGCCAGAGCTGCCCGCAGGACTGCGGCGTCTGCAAGACGTGCGGCGACGGCTTCTGCAACGGCAACGAGGACTGCCTCAACTGCGCGCCGGACTGCGGCGCCTGCAAGACCTGCGGCGACAAGAAGTGCGACCCCGCCACCGAAACCTGCTTCACCTGCGAGAAGGACTGCGGCAAGTGCCCGGGCTGCGGCGATGGCAAGTGCGCCGGCGGCGAGACCTGCGCCTCGTGTCCCTACGACTGCGGCACCTGCTCGGTGTGCGGCAACAACAAGTGCGAAGGCCCCTACGAGACCTGCATCAACTGCCCCAAAGACTGCGGCCAGTGCAAGCCCAAGGGCTGCCTCGAGGTGCTGACCTGCAGCCTCGGTTGCATCAACCCGTTCAGCCTGACCTGCCTGGCCAACTGCTCGGCGCAGGGCTGCGCTGACGTGCAGTTCTTCGTCGACCAGGCCACGCAGTGCATCATCCGCAACATCACCAAGTGCATCGGCAGCGGCCCGCCCGGACCGCAGCTTCTGGCCTGCTTCCAGCAGTACTGCTCGAGCGAGTTCGCCGCCTGCATCGCGGCGCGCTGCAAGACGCCGTAGCGCTCGCACCCTACCCCGGCCGGGGCACGCGTCAGCGATGAGCATGCTCTCGGCCTACGACGACGAAGGCGGCTTCATCCACGAGTCTCTCGGCTCGGTGGCGGCGCCGCAGGTCGTCTCCGAGATCGAAGCGCTGCTCGCGTCGCCTGACGCCGCCGAGCGCGCGCGCGGCGCTGGGCTGGCGCACGCCGTTCCCTGCAGCGCCGCCGCGGTACGCAACGAGTGCGACTACTGGATCACGCGCGAGCAGTGGCACTGGTATCGCGACGTCGTCGCGGGGCTCTACGAGCGATGCTTCGAGCCGCTGCACGCTCTGCTGGCTGACAGCGCCGCGGCGGTGGCCTGTGCGGCGACGCGCTTCTTTCCGATCTTCGCCACGCAGTTCTTCTCCCTCGGCTGCGAGACGTCACGCGCCGAGGCGGCGCGCGTGCGCCAGGGGCTCGAGAGGGTCTGGGACGAGCTGCGACGAATCGCCGCGTCGGAGGCGCCGGTCATCGTGCGCGAGCACGCGCTGGTGGCGCTCGACGCGGCTGAGGTCGACGAGCCGTTCGTGCTGCGCGTGGCGCGGGCGTTGGTCGAGCACGAGCAGGCCGGCGCGCGCGTGATCGGCCTGCTCGGCGAGCGAAACGTCGCAGACGTGGCGGTGCACGTGCTGCCCAAGCTCGACAGCCCCTCGGCCACCACGCGCAACGCGGCGGCCGAGTACTGCGGCACGCTGCGCGTGCGCGAGGCGATCCCAGCGCTGATTCGCCTCGCCGACGACCAAGCCTTCGCCGACGACGCCGACGCCTATCACCAGTGCGGCGAGTGGGGCTACGGCCACGATAGCGTCGCGTCGAGCGCGCTGGCCGCGCTGGTGCGTATGGGCGCGCGCGAAGCGAGCGCGATGGCCGTCGCCCGTCTCGCCGCCACGCTCGAAGATCTCGGCGAAGGCGGCTACGTCCCTCACGAGGTCTTGTCGGCGGCTTGCCAGCTGGCGACGCGCGACGAGACCGACGCGCTGATCGCGATCTTCGAGCTGCTCTCGCGGCGCATCGACGCGAGCGGGGAGGCGCACCAGCAGTCGCAGCCGCTGGGCGTGATCCGGCGCGACGTGACGTCCGCGCTGGCGCGCGTCGGCGCCGAGGCGGTCGTGCCTCAGCTCGCCGCCGTCTGCAGCGCCGACAACGGCATCTACTTTCGTGAAGACTACATCGTGGCGCTGCTGCTGCTCGGCGGCGAAGCGGCACGCCCGGCGCTGCGCGAGCGGATCGCGGCGCACCCCAGCGACGCGCTGGCGCTGTGTGGTCTGGCCAGCCTCGGCAGCGCGCCGGCAGGCGGCGACCTGTCGTCTGCGCGCGAGCGGCACCGCCTGCTGGCATTCGCCCTCGCCGGCGCCGACATGCAGCAGCAAGCCGAAGCGCTGCTGGCGCGCGAGAAGAACAGCCGCCAGCAAGTGCAGGCGCGGCTCGCGCTGCTGGTCGGCGACTTCGCGAGCAACGTCGAGCAGCACGGCGCTGCGCTCTGCGATCACCTAGTGGAGCATTGGTTCGAGCCACGCGACAGCTTCCTCGACACGTTCTACCTGCCGCTGGCGCTCGCGCTCGAGCGGCTCGATGTGGACGCCGCACCGCAGGTCTTCGCGCGCAGGCTCTGCGACTGGCTGCGCGCCACGCGGGACGGTTTTCTGGCGCAGTCCAGCGCACGCGGGGCGCTCGCCGCCGAGCTGCTCGACCGGCAGCTCGGGCGCTTCAGCGCGTCGCTCGGCGAGGGCGCGGGCGGCGTCGATGACGCGCTGCAGGCCGCCATCGACGCCGACCCCGACTCGCCAGAGCCCTATCTCGTCTACGCCGACCACCTGCTCGAGCGCGAGGATCCACGCGGCGACCTGATCGTGCTCTGCGAGCGAGCACGGCGCGCGCCCCAGGACCGTCAGCTGCAGGTCGAGCTCGCGCGCGCCCTCGCCGAGCACAGCGAGCGGATCGAGCGCGAGCACCTCGGTGGGGTCGCGCCCGAGGAGATCGAGCTCGTTTGGGCGAACGGTTTCATCCGCACCGCCCGCATCTTCGGCCACTCCGCGCGCATCACGCCGCGCCTCCTCGAAGCGCCTGACGCGCGCTTTCTGCGCGAGCTCGTCGTGTTCAGCGAAGGTGTTTTCAACTTGCCGGCCACAGCCACGCGGCCGCCGACGCTCGATCACGTTACCTTCGCGCAGCCGCAGCGCAGCCTCGAGGAGGCGCTGCTCAAGCCACACACCACGCGCTGGCTGATCCTCTACGATCACGACCTGAAGCGGCTCGACCCGGCGATCTTCAGCGAGCTCGCCGAGCTCGAGCTGCTGACGATCTACGCCAACAAGCTGCGCGAGATACCGCCGGATATTTCGCGCCTGACCAAGCTGCGCCAGCTCGGTGTCTCGAGCTGCCTCAGCCTCGCGACGCTGCCCGAGCAGCTCTTCGGCATCGAGACGCTGCGACACATCTCGACCTACGACTGCAAGCTGCCCAAGAGCTACGCCACCGAGCGCCTGACGCGCATGCTGCACGCGCTGGCGCTCGTCGCCGCACCGGCCTCGCAGCGGCTTGCCGCGTTCAACCTCGTCTACGGCAATCCGCAGCGCGCGCGAGCGCTCGCCACCGCCGACGACGTGCGCGAGCTGAAACAGAGCGCCGACCCCGCGCTGCGCCGCGCTGCGCGCCAGCATCTCGCCGGCGGAGCTGGTGATGGCCGCGAGCGCTAGAGCACCTCGCCGCCCGCCCCGCGCGCTCGTATAATCGGATCTCGTGGGACGGATGGTCTGGGTGCTGCTCGCGCTGCTGCCGCTGGCGAGCTGCCTGCGCGTCGGTTTCGTTGCCCCCGACGACGACGCGGGCGACGCCGCGAGCGACCAGCCGCGCCTCGACTTCGACGCGCCGGTGGCGCTCGATGCCGCTTTCGAGAGCGGCGGCGATGACCTGCTCGCGCCCACGGTGGTGCTCAACATGGCCGTGCAGTCGGACCTCGACGACGGCGAGCTCGACGGCTCGGGCAGCTTCGGCACCAACGGCTACGCACCGCAGGGCGAGCGCAACTGCTGGACGTACATGGGCGGCTACAGCCCCAACGTGGGCCCGGGCGACGGCACGACGATCTCGTTCTTTCGCTTCGCGCTGCCGCGCGCGATCCCAGACGGCGCGACGATCGTCTCGGCGAAGCTCGAGCTCTACGCCCGCGCCGGGTGGATGTGGCAGCCGCAGGCGCACACCCTGAGCATCTTCGGCGAGCGCGCCAGCGACGCAGCGCGCGTGACGTCGCTCGCCGACTCGCCCCAAAAGCCCGGCGGCCGCACGCTGACCACGGCATCGCAACCGTGGGGCGTCGAGGGCGACGGCCCGCTCGTCTGGCCCTCCAGCGGCTGGCAGACCGCACCCGACCTGAGCGCGGTGGTGCAGGAGATCGTCGACGGCGCCAAGGGCGTGGCACAAAACGCGCACCTGCAACTGTTCATCTACCGCCCTCCACCCAACGACAGCGGCGAGGTCGCGGTCGAAGACTACTGCCACAGCGACGGCAATCACGCGCGCCTGTCGATCGCCTTTCGACGCTAGAGCCAACGCGTCGGCGGCCGAGCTTGACACTTGCGCGCGCGCAGCCCATCTTCAGCGATGGTTTCCAGCTCGC
The DNA here is from genome assembly GCA_020431405.1 of Myxococcales bacterium. Lineage (GTDB taxonomy): Bacteria > Myxococcota_A > Polyangia > JAGQIK01. Next base: position 29,149 of record JAGQIK010000452.1, on the reverse strand, counting down.
CGCGGACAAGTGCTCGCGGCGGCAACCTGGGGGCGACATGGCTTCGACGGGGGTGAACGAAGCGAAGGCTGCAAGCGGGGGATGTTCGTCTCCTCCTTAAAAAGACGGGCAAACTTGTAACTGCGAACGACAACGCGGTTGCCCTGGCCGCCTAACTAGGCCAGCGTCCTACCGGTTCTCCCGCCCGTGACGGCTGGATAGGGCGCCATCGAACGGGCTGTGCGTGAGGGGTTGTCAGCTGACCCGATCGCGAGATTTTTTGGCTGACTCGCGGCGCGCGGGGCCTGCCGGTGGGCACTGTGAACCGCTAAAACCAAATCACCGGATAAGCTTGTAGACGCCTTCGTGGAGCGCTTCCGGACCCGAGTTCGATTCTCGGCGCCTCCATCGTCGCGACGGTCAACGCCGCGACGGTAGAGCCGCCGAGAGTCAGGGCGCCGCTACCCTAGCCCGCCGCTACCTCGCCCGCCGCTACCTACCCTGCCGCGATCGCAGCCTCGAGGTGCCCGAGCATGATGCGCGTGTGGTCCTGGCAGTTGTTGGTGTAGGCCTGGTACCAGTTCCAGCGTGCGCGGTGGTTCTCCGAATCGACGCGCTGCAGGAAATCGCGCACGACGCTCTCGCTGACGCTGATCTCCTGCGTGATGTTGGAGTAGGGACGCCGGAAGCCGCGCTCGAGGTTGCCCTTACCGCGCACCGGCCAGGCCAGCATCGAGACCATCTCCTGCGCGACGCGCCGCGCGTTTGTCTGCTCTGACGAGGGCGAGAAGTCGATCTTGATGAAGGAGCCGGGCGACTCGGGATCGCTGACGTAGATGATCGAGTGCGTAACGGGTCCGATCATCGGGTCGTTGACGACGATTACTTCCAGCATCCATCCATTGTCCGCTGGCGTTGCAAATCGCGTCAACGCCCACGCCCGCTGTGACATCTTGACGCGGCGTGTCGAAACCCTCTTGAGTCCACGCCCAAAAGCGATGAAGGTTGTGGCCCATGCGTACCAAGCTTGCGCTCGCCGCGGCGGCGAGCACGCTGCTCTGCCCCGCCCTCGCCTTCGCCGCATCCAAGACCGACGTGATGTCTCTGCCCGAGGACCCGGGCGCGACGGCCTGGATGCTGACCTCCACCGCCCTCGTGCTGCTGATGATCCCCGGGCTAGCCATGTTCTACGGAGGCCTCGTGCGCTCCAAGAACGTGCTCGGCACGATGATGCACAGCTTCGCGGCGATGTCCGTCATCGGCGTGCTGTGGCCGCTGATCGGCTACGCCCTGTGCTTTGGCAGCACGCAGGGCGGCGTCATCGGCTGGGACGTCTCGAAGCTCGGCCTCTCGGGGATGGACAACGCGTGGACGGCGATTCTCGACAACACGCGGCGCATCCCCGAGTACGTCTTCGCCATGTTCCAAGGCAAGTTCGCCATCATCACGCCTGCGCTGATCGCCGGCGCCTTCGCCGAACGCGTGCGCTTCGGCCCCTACCTGGTCTTCATCGCTGCCTGGAGCCTGCTCGTCTACTGCCCGCTGGCGCACATGATCTGGGGCGGCGGCATGCTCACCGGTGAAGCCATCGATCTCGCCGGCGGCACGGTGATCCACATCTCCGCCGGCGTGGCCGGGCTCGTGGCGGCGATCTACCTCGGCGCCCGCCGCGGCCATCCGCGCGCCGAGCGCCCCAACAACATGGTCATGACGATGACCGGCGCGGGCCTTTTGTGGGTTGGCTGGTTCGGCTTCAACGCCGGCTCGCAGGTCAGCAGCGGCCTCGCCACCGCGCAGGCGCTGACCATGACTCAGATCGCCGCGGCGGCCGGCGGGCTTGGCTGGATGATCATCGAGCGCGTCATCCACCGCAAATACACCGCCCTCGGCATCGTCTCGGGCATCCTCGCGGGGCTGGTCGTGATCACACCCGCCGCGGGCGTGGTCAAACCCATCGGCGCCATCGTGATGGGCCTCATCGCCTCGCCCGTTTGCTACCTCGCGATCCAGATCAAAAACAAGCTCGGCTACGACGACTCGCTCGACGCCTTCGGAATCCACGGCGTCGCCGGCATCGTCGGTGCGCTCGGCCTGACCTTCTTCATGCGCGAGGTACCCAAGCACGGTATCGCCACGCAGCTTTGGTATCAGGCCAAAGGTGTGGGCATCGCCATCATCGCCTCGGCGCTCGTGACGCTGCTGCTGGTGTTCTTGATCGACAAGGTGCTCGGCATGCGCATGCCGGAAGAGGACGAGATCGCGGGTATGGACCAGTCACTTCATGGCGAGCGCGGATACGACATCGGCAACTTCTAGCTGTCGTCGCGGCAGTGTGTCGCGCCTAGGCTGAATGACGCGCAGCCTAGTTCGAGGAGGGCGGGGTCGTCTCGTTGCTGGCGCGGCTGCGGGTCGGCTTGTCGAGCTTCTTGTCCATCATCACGCGCGCCGCTTCCTGCTGCACTTCCTTCATGAAGACGGTGTAGCCGCCGCGGAACGACTTGGGCAGGAAGTTGAGGCCAGAGATGTTGGTGATGTCGCGGTGGCCGCCCGAGTTGGCATGGATGACGTCCCAGCCGCTCACGCTGATGCGTCCCAGCTCGCGCATCTCGCCCAGCGTCAGCTGGTTGAACTGCTTCTTCATGATCGCCTCGATGCGAGCGACCTTGGCCTTGTCGTTGAAGTCGATGCCGCGCACCTGGCCCTGCTTGTAGAGCGAGCGGAAGTCTTCCCAGGTGTAGCCGACCGCGCCGGCGAGCTCGCTGTTGCCGCCCTTCCTAGCCGCCTTGCGCGCCTCGTCGCTGACCTCGACCTCGGCCACGCCCTTCATGCGCGACAGCGTGATGCGGACGTTGCGCAGCTCTTTCTTCCACTTTCCGATCACGCCGCTGGGGCCGAGCATCAGCTTGCCCAGGTCATACGGGTTGTGCCCCTTCTGGAACGGGTTCTTCGAGACCTGCACGAGACCGACGTTCCAGGAGATGCAGTGATACTGCGCCTTGGGGTGCACCTCGAACGGCGCGTAGCGGTTGTAGCCGCCCAGCGTGACGGCCGGCATCGGCGCGCCGTGCTGCACGATAACGTTGCCGAGCAGCATCGACTCGCCGGTACGCAGCTGCACCACGCGCTCTACGCCGGCCGGCACGACCTTGGCGCGCAGCGCGTCGACGTAGCTCGATTTGAACTCGTGTAGCTCCTGCGGGGTACGAACGCTCCAGCGCGAGTTGTCGCGGTAGCGATCGACGGCGGAGTCGATGGCCTTGTTGAGCGACGACAGCGACGGGCTCTCCATCGAGGCGAGCACTTCGTTGAGCATGCTGCCCTTGGCCGCGCCTTTGCCCGCGCGCTTGTTGCGCATCGCGAGCAGCTTGGAGTTGACGACGTGGCCGAGGTGCTCGGTCTTCTTGCGATCACCCTTGTGGGCGGCGAGGTTGAGCTGCGTCTGGCGCGTATCGGCGGCACAGTAGCCGCGCTGCGCGTACTGCGCGCCGTCGACCATGTCGCACACCGAGACCTCGTGCTCGTTGAGCAGGCCCTTGGTGAGCGCCGCGATGAAGCTGCCATTGCTCGGCGACTTGACGTAGGCGCGCGCGGTCTTTTTGCTGAAGCCAACCTGCGACGAGTGATGGTCGGTGTGTACGGCCATCCACGGCTTGCCGTGGGCGAAGTCCACCAGCACCGGCATGTAGCCGTCTTTGGGCTTGGAGATGGCGTACTCGCGGCTGCCGTATTGGATGTGCTCGTAGTCGAACTTCTTGACGCCCTGACCGCGCAGGAAGTGCTCCATGGCCTTGGCCGTGAGCACGCCGTCGAGGTCAGCGTGGTAGTAGATCTTCACGCCGCGCCACTTCTGGGCCTTGAGCGCGCGGCTGATCTGGCGCGCGAAGGTCCTCGCCTTGGCATCCAGCCCACCGCCTTTGACCGCGCGTGGTGCGGCCAACGCGCTCGAGCTGACGAAGGCCAGCAGGATCGCGATCAGCAGAGCGCGGGTTCGGGCTCTCAGCGAGTGGCTCTTGAGTGTGGTGCTCATGGCGGCTGGTCCTTCGCGGGTTGGTATCCGGACGGGTTGCAAGCCACGAACCAGGCACTGCGCCCGGTAGGGATCTGAAAATGACTGCGTTTTTCGGCGAGCGCGCACGCTCGCCCCCTGGCAGAAGGCGTCGCCGTTCGCTCCGATAGTTGGAAGGCGCAGTGGTCAGCAGGTGGTCGCGCCGTGCGCGCGAGATCCCCGCGGCAGCGCGAGTCGGTCAGCTCTATCGCGACGTGAGGGGACGCACGAAGAGGCCGGAGCGCAGCTTCGGCTCGAACCATGTCGACTTGGGCGGCAGCACGCCGCCGTCGTCGGACACGGCGATGAGCTGCGCGACGGAGACCGGGTGCATGAAGAAGGCAACGCCCGAGGTCGCGTCGGCGCGGCGCTCGAGCTCGGCAGCGCCGCGGATGCCGCCGATGAAATCGATGCGCGGGTCGGTCTTGACGTCGACGATGCCGAGCAGCGGCGCGAGCAGCCGCTCCTGCAGCAGCTGCGCGTCGAAGATCGTGTCGTCGGACGGATCCACGTCGCGCGCGACGAGGTGGCGCCAGCGGCCGCCGCAGTAGATCCCGATGCGCCCGCGAGCGCCCGGCTGGGGCTGATTCGCCTCGACCACGTCGAAGCCGCGCTCGCCGGCGGCGGCGAGCAGCGCGTCGGCGTCGAGGTCGCCGAGGTCGTTGACCAGCCGGTTGTAGGCGAGGATCTGCACCTGGTCGTCGGGGATCAGCACGACGAGGTAGTGATCGTAGGGCGTGGTCTCGCCTTCGCGCTGGTGACGCTTCCACACGGCATGGCTGGCAGCGCTGCGGTGGTGGCCGTCTGCGATGTAGAGCGCGCTGACGTCGCGTGCGAAGCGCTCGCGCAGCGCAGCGATGCCCTCGGCGTCGCCGACGACCCACAGCCGGTGGCGCACGGCGTCGTCGGCGACGAAGTCGTAGACGGGATCCGCCGCGCGCCGCTCGTTAACGAGTGCGTCGATGGCGGCCTGCTTGCGATAGGTCAGCATCACCGGGCCAGTCTGCGCGCCGACGCCTTCGATATGGCGCGTGCGCCCGTCGAGCTCCTTTTCGCGCGTGTGCTCGTGGCGCTTGATCAGCCCCTGGTCGTACTCGCGGCACGACGCGCCGGCGACGACACCGACCTGCGTGTGACCGCCGAGCGACAGCTCGTAGATATAGAAGCACGGCGCGGCGTCACGCTGCATCGCGCCGTCGCGCTCGAGGGCGGCGAGGTTGTCGCGCGCGACCTGCGTGAAGCGCGGATCGCTCGCCGGCGTGCCGTCGGGCAGCTCGGCGTCGGGTCGGATCACGCGCAGGAAGCTCTCCGGGCTGGCGGCAACGCGCGCGATAACCTCGTCGCGGTCGAGCACGTCGTAGGGCGGCGAGCTGACCGCCGCAGCGTGCGCCGGCGCGGGACGGATGGCGGCGAAGGGCTGGATATCGGCCATAGGCCGGACCCTAGACCGAGCCTCGCCCCGGTTCAACTCGTGATCTCGACGCACTACAATTATTTTAACCGAACGGTTTGACCGATCGGTTAAAGCTGCTACAACCTCGTACACCAACCTTTGTGGAGCGACATCGACATGGGCATCGCAGCGATTCTCGGACAGAGCAAAACGATCACCGGCGGCGGCCTCGTCGCGGAAATCCTCGCCGCCGAGGGCGTGACCAAGGTCTTCGGCATCATCGACGGCACTTACTTCGGCCTCTACAGCAACTTCGAGCCCAACGGCATCCAGCTCGTCTCTCCGCGCCACGAGACCAGCGCGGCGCACATGGCCGGCGCGTACGCGCGGCTGAGCGGCAAGCTCGGCGTGTGCATGGCGAGCAACGGACCCGGTGTGGCCAACGTGCTGCCCGGCGTGGCCGTGGAGAACGCCGAGGGCAACCGCGTGCTGCTGATCACCAGCTCGCGCCGCGAAGGCATCGCCTATCCCGACCGGCTCGGCACGTTCCAGTGCTTCGACCAGGTGGCGGTCACCGCGCCGATGACCAAGTGGAGCTGCGCGGTGCCGAGCATCGGCCGCCTCGCCGAGATCATGCGCCGCGCGCTGCGCATCGCGCACACGGGCCGCCCCGGCGTGGTGCACGTCGACATCCCCGAGAGCATCATCAACGGCAAGCACGAGGTCGACGCAAGCTGGAGCCGGCCGGTGGAGAGCTACCGCAGCACCGAGCGGCTCTGCGCCTCCCCCGCGCAGGTGCGGGCCGCCGCGCGCATCCTGACGCAGGCGAAAAAGCCGATGATCCACGCCGGCAGCGGCGTGCTGCACGCGGGCGCCGGCGAAGAGCTTTCGAAGCTCGCCACGCTGCTCGCTGCGCCGATCACCACCAGCTGGGGGGCACGCGCGGTCGTCGACGAGCGACGCGACGAGATCGTGCCGATGCAGTATCTCGACGTGGTCAAGAAGGCGCGCACCAGCGCCGACGCGGTGCTGATCGTCGGCTCGCGGATGGGCGAGACCGACTGGTGGGGCAAGGCGCCCTACTGGGCCCGTCCCGACAAGCAGCGCGCAGTGCAGGTCGATATCGATATCGAGTCGATGGGCAACACGCGCCCCGTGGACCTCGCTATCCAGGCCGACGCCAAGACGTTCCTGCGCGCGCTGATCGACGAGCTCGCCGCGCCGCCGCCGCCGGCACAGCTTCGCGAGCGTCGCGCCTTCATCGCCGAGCTTCGCGCCGAGCGCGACGAGCAGCGCAAGAAGCTCGACGAAAAGCACCTCGACTCGCGCATCCCGATGAGCTCGGCGCACGTGCCCAACACCTGTCGCCAGCTCTTTGGCGACGACGACATCTGCGTGATGGACGGCGGCAACACCGCCGTGTGGGCCAACTTCTTTCACGAGGTGCGCAGCAGCAACACGGTGCTCGCCACGGCCAAGATGGGCATGCTCGGCGCCGGCGTCTCCCAGGCGCTCGGCGCGCAGGTGGCGCACCCGGGCCGCCGCGTCTACTGCATCATCGGCGATGGTGCGATGGGCATGCACCAGCAGGAGATCGAAACCGCCGTGCGCAACAAGCTGCCGGTGATCTACCTCGTGCTCTGCGACAAGCAGTGGGGCATGGTCAAGATGAACCAGCAGTTCGCGCTCAAGCCGCTCAAGACGCTGGCGCTCAAGTCGCTCGGCCCCGACGAGACGATCAACGCCGACCTCAGCGAGACGCGCTTCGACGACCTGGCGCGCGCCATGGGCGCCTACGGCGAGCGGGTCAGCGATCCGGCGGGCCTCGCCGGCGCCATCGAGCGCGCCAAGCAGAGCGGGCGCTGCGCCGTGATCCACGTCGACGTCGACCCGGTCAAACACATGTGGGCCCCCGCGCTGAAGGCGTTCAAAGACATGCACGCCGAGCCGAAGGGCTAGCGCCATGACCAGCACCACCACGAGCAACACCACGCGGCGTTCGGTGCTGATCACCGGCGCCGCCGGCTACCTGGGCAAGCTCTTGTGCGACGAGCTGTGCCGCGACCCGCGCGGCTTCGGGCGCATCGTGGCCAGCGACGTGCGCGAGGCGGCTGGCGAGCTACCGGAGGCCATCGCGTTCGAGAAGCTCGACATCCGCGACGGCGAAGCGCTGGGCCGCATCGTCGAGACCTACGAGATCGACACCATCGTGCACCTCGCCGCCGTGGTCACGCCGCCGCCGGGCATGAGCGACGAGGTGGCCTACGCCATCGACGTCGAGGGCACGCGCAACGTGCTCGAAGCCTGCGTGGCCGGCGGCGTGCGCAAGGTGATCGTCACCAGCAGTGGCGCGGCCTATGGCTACCACGCCGACAGCCGCGCCCTGCTCGACGAGGACTGCCCACTTCGTGGCAACGACGAGTTCGCCTACTCGCGCCACAAGCGCCTCGTCGAGGAGCTGCTGCTCGAGTACCGTCGCGAGCACCCCGAGCTCGAGCAGCTCGTGCTGCGACCAGGCACGATCCTCGGGCCGTCGGTGAAAAACCAGATCACCGCGATCTTCGAGCGCCCCGTGGTGCTCGGCCTGCGCGAGGCGGCTACGCCGTTCTGCTTCGTCTGGGACCGCGACGTGGTGGCGTGCTTGCTGGCTGGCGTGCATGGCGATCACAGCGGCGTGTTCAACGTCAGCGGCGAAGGCGTGATGACGCTGCGCGAGATCGCAGAGCGGCTGGGTAAGCGCTACGTGGCGCTGCCGGCTTCCGTCGTGCGCGGGGCGCTGAGCGCGCTCGCACGGCTCGGTCTGACGCGCCTCGGCCCCGAGCAGGTTCGCTTTCTGCAGTACCGGCCGGTGCTCGACGCCTCGCGGCTGCGTCAGCTCGGCGTGTTTCCGGCGAGCAGCCGCGAGGCGTTCGAGATCTACTGTGCCGGCCGCCAGGAGCAAACGCATGCCTAGCGCGATGGCGGGCAAGAGCGTGGTCATCACCGGCGCGGCGAGCGGCATCGGCCGGGCGCTGGCCGAGACGTTCGCCGCTGCCGGCGCGCGCGTGGCGCTGCTCGACGTCGACCTCACCGGCGCCGACCAGCTGGCCATGCAGCTGGAAGCGCGAGGCCAGCGCGCCATGGCGCTGCGCTGCGACGTGCGCGACGCGGACGACTGCGTCAACGCCATCGAGACGGTCAAGCGGCGCTGGGGCGGCGTCGACGTGCTGATCAACAACGCCGGCGTGGCCCACCGCAGCCCCTTCGCGCGCACCGACCTGCAGGTCATCGAGCGCGTGATGGACATCAACTTCCACGGCGCCGTGCGCTGCACCGCGGCGGCGTTGGACAGCATCGTCGCGCGACGCGGCGTCATCGTCGCCATCTCGAGCGTCGCCGGCTTCGCGCCGCTGCTCGGGCGCAGCGGCTACGCCGCCAGCAAACACGCGCTGCACGGCTTCTTCGACAGCTTGCGCGCCGAGCTTCACCAAAGCGGCGCCAGCGTGCTCCTCGTCTGCCCCAGCTTCACCCGCACCGCCATCGACAAACACGCCCTCGACGGCGCCGGCACGCACACGGTCGCCCACAAAGAGAGCGCCGTCGGCAAGCTCCTCGAGCCCGACGACGTCGCCCGCGCCGTGCTGCGCGCCGTCGTCGAACGTCGCCGCCAGCTCGTGCTCTCACCGGTGGGCGTGGCGTCCTACTGGCTCTCGCGGCTTTTGCCGAGCGTCTACGAGCGCGTAATGCGCGCCACGCAGCGGGCGGAGGCGTAGCGGGCTGCTGCGTTGGTGGGTAGGCAGTACGTGCGCTAGGGCAGTGTGACGCGGTAGCGCTCGAGGTGGCCCTTGCCGTCGACGCAGCTGCTCACCGTCACCGTCTCGTCCTGCACCAGCGGCGCGGCGCTCGCCACGCCAGCGCCCTGCCCTAGCGGCTGCTCGACGACGATGCGGCCGTCGCGCAGGCGCATAGCGAGGAGGTTGCCGCGGCCGGACTCGGCGGCGCCGATGTCGACGATCCAGGCGACGCTGGCGTCGCGGGCGGTGCCGATGACCGCGCGCGTGGGGCGTTGGCGAAAGCGCAGCGGCGCGGTGGTGCTGCCCGCCGCGGCGAGGAGCGAGGCCTCGACGTCGGCCGAGCGCCACAGCGTGGTGAAGCCAAGGCTGCCGTCGTCGCGCTCGACCACCACCAGCGCGCTGAGGCCGGCGGCGTGTGTCTTGTCGGGCATGAAGGTCGAGACCACCACCAGCGGCCAGCCTTCGAGGGTCGAAAGCGCTGGCTGGGCAGCGATGGTGCCGGCGCTGACATCGCTGCAGGCGTCGCCGCTGGCGCCGCAGTCGTCGGCGACGCGGGCGCGATCGTAGAGCGTGCCTAGCTTGTCGGTGCCGAGCAGCGAGACGTGCCCATCGGGCGTGGGCCACACGATCGCCTGGCGACCGCGCGCCTCGATGGCCACGGGCGTGACGGCGGGCGCGAGGTCGAGCCGGCCAAGGCACGCCAGCAGCGACAGGCCGGTGCAGTCCACCGACGGTGGCCGCGGCGGCGATTGCCCAGGCAAGAGCCGCGGCAGGTGCACGTCGATGCAGGACTCGAGGCAGCGCTCCTTCGGATCGGTCGCTTCCGAGCCGGCGCAGAGGCTCGGCTCGCAGGCGTAGGAGAGCTCGACGCCGCGGCGCAGGCGCAGCAGCGCGTTTGCGTAGCGCGAGCGCGCGAGGTCGAGCTCGCCGTTGCTGACGGCGACCAGCAGGCGCGCGTCGTCGCCGCGGCCGTCGTCGCTGCCGGGCAGCACCAGCGGGCCCGCGCCGCCGTCAAAGCCGCCGCCACAGCGGGTGTTGGCGTCGGCGCCCACGGCGTCGCAGTCGGCCTCGGGGGTCGTGAGCAACACGCCGCTGATCGCGCTGGCGGTGCCCGAGGCGAGCCAGGCGTCGAGGTCGAGCTCGAGCAGCCAGCCGTGCCACGGCTGTGTGCGCGCGTGCGATCCGTAGGACACGTAAGCCGTGCCGAGCGAGGCCGCGGACCCGCGGCGCGGCGGAAGCGACACCAACTGGCCGCGCGCGAGCTGCCGCGCGGGCGCGAAGCTGACCGTCTCGCCGCCGCTGACGGGCTTGTCGATAGCGATCTCGAGCGGCGCGAAGGCCGGGTCGAGCCTGCGGTTGGCTAGATCGACCACGGCTACGCGGTGACGCAGCGGCTCGGTGTCGAGCGTGCGCGCCTCGCCGGCGCCGACGGTGTGATAGGCGACCACCAGCCGCTCCGCCACGCGCACCGGCGACGCGACGATCATCGGCGCTTCGCCGTCGGGCGCCGGCATCGAAACGCGCCACAGCTCGGCGCCGCTGAGCGGATCGAGCGCCAACACCACGCCGTCCCCCGCGGCGACCAGCATCGTCGGCTCCGAGATCGCGTCGTAGATCTGCGGGGTGGCGAAGACGCAGGCCGCAAAGGACGGCGACTGCGCGCGGCCCCACACGCGCTCGAGCGGGATGTCGTCGTAGATGCGGTCGACGAAACACGCCGACGCGAACAACGGCAGCAGCAGGACGAGCGAACGCGCGGTCACCGCGAGATGGTACACCGGCCGCGCGCGGCTATCTCGCGCTAGCGCCTTTGGAAGACAGACAGCGCGCCGACGTAGGCGAAGCCGATGAAGAACAGCAGCAGGAACGGCATCGCCACGTAGTGGCCGCCGCGGATGGCGATCACGATCGCCAGCGTGAAGTAGGCTGCCATCAGCAGCTCGAAGTACGGGATCAGCGTCTTGACGCCGCGATAGCCCTTGAGCCAGCTGCTGCTGGCGCCGCCGGCCTTCTTGTTGCCGTCCACGCCGTGCTTGGGCGTGCGCACGAACTCGGTCTGCTTGCCGAGCAGCGCCTCGATGACCGCGCGCGTCTGGTTGACGCAAAGCCCGATGCCGACGCCGAGCATCAGCGGCAGGCGCCTGATCAGCCCGCCCAGCCCAGTGGGCATGCCGACCTCGCGCTGCGAGACGATGTAGAAGCTGATCAGGCTCACGGTGGTGCCGAAGAACAGCGGCAGGTCGACCAGCAGGACCTCGCGCCAGCCGTGCTGCGTGCGCACGATCAGGTTCGGCACCAAGAGCAGCGAGAGCAGCAGCAGCAGCGGGTAGGCGAAGTTGTTGGTCAGGTGGAAGAAGGCCTCCCACTTGATGCGCGGCGGGACGTCGGAGTTGAGGATGCGCGGCAGCAGCTTGAGCGCGACCTGGATCGAGCCCTTGGCCCAGCGGAACTGCTGCGACTTGAACGAGTTCATCTCCACCGGCAGCTCGGCCGGCGTGACGATGTCGGGCAGGTAGACAAACTCCCAGCCGTTGAGCTGCGCGCGATAGGACAGGTCCATGTCCTCGGTGAGCGTGTCGTGCTGCCAGCCGCCCGCGTCGCGGATCGCCTCGGCGCGCCACATGCCCGCCGTGCCGTTGAAGTTGAAGAAGCGGCCCGACCGATGGCGCGCCGTGTGCTCGATGACGAAGTGACCGTCGAGCATGATCGACTGCACCTGCGTCAGCCGCGAGTAGTCGCGGTTGATGTGGCCCCAGCGCGCCTGCACCATGCCGACCTTCTCGTCCGAGAAGAAGTGCACCATGTGGCGCAGCATGTCGGGCTTGGGAACGAAGTCCGCGTCGAAGACCATCACGAGCTCGCCCTTGGCGACCTCGAGCCCGTTCTCCAGCGCGCCCGCCTTGTAGCCGGTGCGGTCGTCGCGGTGGATGTAGACGATGTCGACGCCCTCGCCGGTGAGCTTCTCGACGACCTTGCGGCAGATGCCCTGCGTCTCGTCGGTGCTGTCGTCGAGCACCTGGATCTCGAGCCGATCGCGTGGGTAGTCGAGCTTGGCGACGGCCTCGATGAGCCGCTCGGCGACATACATCTCGTTGAACAGCGGGCACTGCACCGTGACGTGCGGCAGCTCGGCGTCATCGTAGATGCGCTGCGGCTCGGGCTTGTCCTTCTTGGTGCGGTAGAAGAGCCACACGAGGCAGGTCCGGTGGAACCCGTAGACCGCCAGCGCGAGCAGGATCAGCAGGTAGACAGAAATGAGCGCGACTTGATACCAGGGCATGTCAGTTCACCTCTAGCCTCTCCGTCTAACCACGCGGAGAGATGACATCTTGCCGGGTATACCGCGACCGCCGGACCCACATTGTCACCACATTGTAATTCGCTGTAATATGAGGCACTCGGGCGTATGTGACTGAAATAACGAGCAATTAGGAAGGCCGCTACTGCAGCGGATGCTCGTTCATGGTCGCCGCCAACGTCTCGTAAACGCTTCGGCGCGGGTCGTCGGCGCGGAAGACCAGCCGGAAGTAGTCGGTCAGCAGCCGCACCTTGGGCATGATGCGCGCGAGGCGTTTGGCCTTTAGATCGGGCCCGACGAAGTAGGCCGGCAGCACCGCCACCCCTTCGCCTGCGAGCACGCGATGGCGGATCGCGTCGATGGTGCCAAGCCGCGCGATAGCCGAGAACTGCATGCTGTCGATGCCGCCCTTGGCGTCGCGCCAGTAGCGAAACAGCGGCAGCGCCTCGTTTATGTCGCACAGCACGTGCTCGCGCGCCTGCTCGGCCTTGGCCAGCGGCAGCCGCTTGAGCAGCGCCGGCGCGCCGACGAAGACGTACTCCTCCTCGTGCAGCCGCACGGCGTCGAGCTTGGGATCGGTGATGCGCGTAGAGCTCACCGCGCAGTCGATCTCCACCGTGCGCACGCGCAGCGACAGGTCGGTGCCCGAGCCGAAGTAGAGGTGCACGGTCAGACCCGGCTGCGCCGCCCGCAGCGCCGGCAGCATCGGCACCAGCCACGACATGCCGAGCTCGTGGCGCGTGCCGATGACGAGCTCCATCGGCGCCGGGCCGACCTCGCCGCGCCCGGCGCGCAGGCAGTCGCGCGCCGAGCCGAGCGCCCGCGCGGCGTAGGGAACCAGCGCCAAGCCGGCCTCGGTGAGCACCACGCTGCGCGTCGTACGGTGAAAGAGCCGCTCGCCGATCTGGTCCTCGAGCTGCCGAATGCGCTGGCCGAGCGCCGCCGGCGTAAGCCCCACCGCGCGCGCCGCGGCGCGGAAGTTGAGCAGGCGCGCCGCCTCGGCGAAGCAGTTGAGCGAATCGAGCGACGGCAACTGGCTCATGGTCGGTCGCCGTCCTAGCTCGGCGCCTTGACCGTCTTGAGATGCTCGATGGCGAGACGAAAGCGACGCCGCACGCGGTCGCGGCCGACGAGCTTGATCGTGTCGAACAGCGGCGGCGACGCCTTGCGCCCAGTGACGATCAGTCGCGTCAGCATGAACACGTCACGCGTCTTCCAGCCGCTCTCCTCGCAGAACTCGCGGAAGAGCTCCTCGAGCGGCTCGACCTCGAAGCTGCGCAGCGTGTCGAGCTTGTCGACGAGCTTGCCCAGCAGCTCGCGCGTCTCTTTGGGCGTGCGGTTCTTCGGCAGCAGCGGCGCCTCGATCTGCGTGTAGTCGATGTCACCGCAGAAGAAGTACGTCGCCTGCGGCATCAGCTCGTCGAGCTTGCGGATGCGCTCGCGGAAAAGCGGCGCCAGCTTGACCAAGAAGTCGCGATTGACGCGCCACGCGACAAACGCGTCGGCGAGCTGCTCGTCGTCGAGCTCTTGCAGGTACTTGCCGTTGAGCCAGGCGAGCTTCTCGAGGTCGAAGACGGGGCCCGTGAGGTTGACGCTGCCCTTCACCAGGTCGAAGCGCTCGACCATCTGCTCGAGGGTGAACTTCTCGATGTCGTCGCCGAACGACCAGCCGAGCAGCGCCAGGAAGTTGACCATCGCGTGCGGCAGGATGCCGATGTCGCGGTAGTACTCGAGCGAGACGGGGTTTTTGCGCTTCGAGATCTTGGAGCGGTTCTTGTCGGCGTTGCGCAGCAGCGGCAGATGCACGAAGCGCGGTGCCTGCCAGCCGAAAGCCTCGTAGAGGCGCAGGTGCTTGGGCGCCGACGAGATCCACTCCTCGGCGCGGATCACGTGCGAGATCTTCATCAGGTGGTCGTCGACCACGTTGGCGAGGTGATAGGTAGGCAGGCCGTCGCTCTTGAGCAGGACCTGATCGTCGACCTCGGAGTTGGGCAGCCGCACCTCGCCGCGCAGCTGGTCGTCGAGCACCGTCTCGCCCTCGTCGGGCATCAGCAGCCGCACCACGTGCGCCTCGCCGGCAGCGGCGCGCTTGTCGGCCTCGCCGCTGGCCTCGAGCCCGCGGCAGTGGCCGTCGTAACCGTAGGCGAGCTTGTTTTCGCGCTGGTGCGTGCGCAGCTCGGCGAGGCGCTCCGGCGTGCAGAAGCAGCGATAGGCGGCGCCCTTGTCGACGAGCATCTTGGCGTGCTCGCGATAGATCTGCGCGCGCTCGGACTGGCGATAGGGGCCGTGCGGCCCGCCCACGTCAGGGCCCTCGTCCCAGTCGAGGCCGAGCCAGCGCAAGCTGCGCATGATCGCCTCTTCTGACTCGCGCGAGGAGCGCTGCTGATCGGTGTCCTCGATGCGCAGCAGGAACTTGCCGCCGTGGCGGCGCGCGTAGGCGTAGTTGAACAGCGCGACATAGCCGGTGCCGACGTGCGGATCACCGGTCGGCGAAGGAGCGATACGAACGCGAACGTCGGTCATGCCGCGCTGTTAGCACAGTCACACTGCCGCGGTCTATCGCCGCCGCGCGTTGACCCCCCACCAGCGCAAAGCTAGACTTTGTGCAACATGATGCGCCTATCGCGCCTGATCGGCGCAGCGACTCTATCCACCTTACTTATCGCTTCTGCGCCTGCCGACGCGACGGTGATGCTGGCGCTCGAGCTCAAGCATCTCGTCGGGCGCGCGGACCGCATCTTCGTCGGCAAGGTCGTCAAGACCGCGGCGCGCTGGCGCGGCAACCGCATCGTGACCGACGCCACGCTGCGCGTCGAACGCGACGTCAACGGCACCAAGGTCGGCGAGACGGTCGTCGTCACGCGCCTCGGCGGCACGGTCAACGGCATCGGCATGCGCGTCAGCGGCGTCGCCATGCTGCGCCGGGGCGAGCGCGTGCTGCTCTTCACCGAGATGCGCCGCGGCACGCGTTATGTCGTCGGCATGTCGCAGGGCGTCTACCGCGCGGCACAGATCGACGGCCGCACGCTGCTGACGCACTCGGCGCGCGACCTCGCGTTGGTCAAGCGCTCGCCGAGCGGCCTCACGCCGCAGGCCTCGCCGCTTCCACAGCGCATCGATCTCGACCGCTTCGTCAGCTCGATCAAGGCCACGCTCGCCACCTGTCGCGCAAACGCCGCTACTTGCACGGTTCGCCGCGGAGCGATCCTGCGGCGCGCGCAGCAAGCGAACTGAGCCCACGCATGCGCCTTCACATACAGGTCGCGCTCGCGGTGCTGCTCGTCAGCGCTGGCACGTCGTCCGCGTTCGCGTACGTGCCCGCCACCACCAACGAGAGCGGCACACGCCTGCGCTGGATGCGCTCCAACTGCGTCGTCCTGCGCGCCAACAGCGCCGGCAGCGCCGACGTCAGCGACGGCAGCGAGTTCACGGCGATCCAGAAGTCCGTCGAGGACTGGCACAAAGTCATCGCCTCGTGCTCGTACATACGCTTCCAGCTCGAGGCGCCCGCGGCCAGCGCGACGATCGGCTTCGACCGCGAGGGCCCCAACGAAAACGCGATCGTCTTCGTGGAGAGCAACTGGCCGCATGAAGACGTAGCCGCCGGCATCACCACCGTGTTTTTTGTCGACAACAAGGACAGCGCGCAGGACGGGCGCATCCTCGACGCCGACGTCGAGCTCAACGGGCAGATCTTCACCTTCGGTACTATCGCGTCGAAATCGCTCACCGACGTCGAGAACACGCTGACCCACGAGCTCGGCCACGTGCTCGGCCTCGACCATCCCTGCGACGACGGCACGCGCTCGCCCGTACCCAAAGACCACACCGGCGCGACGATCCCGCGCTGCAACACGCCCGCGGTCTCGGCGGCGATCCGCGAGTCGACCATGTACAACTTCGCCAATCTGGGCGAGACCAAGAAGCGCACCCCCGAGGACGACGACATTCTCGGCATCTGCGAGACCTACCCCGCCGCCAACGACCCTGGCAGCTGCGCGCCGGTCGACTTCACCGACAGCGGCGGCTGCTCGCTCGCGCTCGGGCTAACCGACGACGTGTCGCGCTTTCCGCGCGGCGTGGGGCTCGCGGCGGTGCTGCTGCTGCTCGGCGTGCTGCTGCTCGGCCGCAAGCGCCGCAACGTCTAGCGCGTCTGGCGCGTCTAGCGCGACAGAGACAGCAGCAGCAGGTCGGGACCGCCCGAGGTCTTGCTGGCTAGCTGCGTCTGCCCCGACGTCGACGATGGGTGCACCATCTGGAAATCCCTCGGCTATTCCCGGTCCCTCGCGGCGCCCATCGGTCGCAGCGTCGCGCGTAGGCTAACGCACCCACTCCACACAAAAAAGGGACGCCCCCTGACAAGCGTCATAACGAGCCCGCCGCGCCCACGCTAACCACTGTCGAAGGTAAGAAAAAACCGGACCGAAGGGGTGAGGCCATGTCCGAGTCTCCGCGCGAGATCATTGCCTGGCGCATGCAAGGCCCCGAGCAGCCGCTCGTGCAGCAGCAGCTGAAAGCGCCTGGGCTCGGCGCAGGGCAGGTGCTGCTCGAGGTCGCCGGCTGCGGCCTCTGTCATACCGACCTCAGCTTTCTCTACGGCGGGGTCAAGACCAAGCAAGCACCGCCGCTGACGCTCGGTCACGAGATCAGCGGCACGGTGGTCGCTGCTGGGGATGGCGCGAGCAGCTGGATCGGCAAGCAAGTGGTCGTGCCCGCGGTCCTGCCTTGCGGCGAGTGCGAGCTATGCCGAGGCGGCAACGGCACCGCTTGCCGCGGACAGATCATGCCCGGCAACGACATCGACGGCGGCTTCGCCAGTCACGTCGTGCTGCCGGCGCGTCACCTCTGCGAAGTGTCAGACCTCGGCGACTTCGAGCTGTGGGAGCTGGGCATCATCGCCGACGCGGTGACCACGCCCTACCAGGCGATGGAGCGCGCGCGCGTGAGCGAAGGCGACGTGGTCGTCGTCATCGGCGTGGGCGGCATCGGCAGCTACGGCGTGCAGATCGCGGCCGCCCGCGGGGCGCAGGTCATCGCCGTAGATGTGGACGCGCAGAAGCTCGCGCGCATCGCCGACTACGGCGCCGCCGCGACGGTGGACGCCAGCGGCCTCGACGAGCGCGGCGTGCGCGAGGCCGTGCGCGCCGCGGCCAAGAAGCTCTCGCTGCCGCGGCATCGCTGGCGCGTGTTCGAGATGTCGGGCACCGCGGCCGGTCAGCAGGCGGCCTACTCGCTGTTGACCTTCGCCGGCACGGTGGCCTTCGTCGGCTTCACCATGGACAAGGTCTCGGTGCGTCTCGGCAACCTGATGGCCTTCGACGCGACGATCTTCGGCAACTGGGGCTGTCTGCCCGAGCTCTACCCGGCGGCGCTCGAGCTGGTGCTGCAAAAGAAGATCGCCGTGCGCGACTTCAGCAAGCGCTATCCGCTGGCCGAGATCAACGACGTCATCGCGGCGGCGCGCCGCCACGAGCTGACCGCGCGCCCGGTGCTGACGCCGTGATGCTCGCCGATCGGGTCGCCGTCGTCACCGGCGCTGGACGCGGCATCGGCCGCGCCATCGCGCTCGCCTTCGTCGAAAACGGCGCGCGCGTGGTGGTCAACGAGCTCGACGAGCAGGCCGGCGCCGAGACGGTGGCGCTTTGTCACGAGCGCGCCGGCGGCGACGACGCGGCGGCCGTGCTTCACATCGGGTCGGTCGCCGACGCCGACACGGCGCGCGCGCTGATGGCGCAGGCCAAGGCGCGCTACGGCAAGCTCGACGTGCTCGTCAACAACGCCGGCGTCACGCGCGACGCGATGACGCACAAGATGAGCGACGACGACTGGCGTCAGGTCATCGACGTCAACTTGACCGGCACCTTCAACTGCTGCCGCGCGACGGTGCCGCTGATGCGCGACGTGGCCAAGGCCGAGCTCGACGCCAGCGGGCACGTCGCCTACCACCGCAAGATCGTCAACTTCTTCTCGACGGCCGCGATCAACGGCAACGTCGGGCAGATCAACTACTGCGCGGCCAAGCTCGGCAACGTCGGGCTGACGCGCTCGCTCGCGCGCGAGTGGGCGCGCTTTCGCATCAACGTCAACGCCGTCGCCCCAGGCTTTACCGACACGCGCATGACGCAGGAAAAGGAGCTGCGCGACGACGGGCTTGGTATCCCGCGCGCGCAGCGCGACGCGTTCATCGCGCGGCTGCCCTTTGGCGAGCCGGCGCAGCCCGAGCACGTCGCGCGGGTTGCGCTGTTTTTTGCCAGCGCGCTTTCGGACTGGGTGACAGGACAGACGATCAACGTCAGCGGCGGGCATCAGATCCCCTAAGCCGCGCGAGAGGAGCATCGAGATGGAATGGAAGGACCACAACCTGACGTCTGCTGACTTCTCGGAGATCCGCTACGAGCGCAAGCCTGCGCTCGGCCCCGACGGCAAGCCGGTCGAAGGCCTCTACAACGTCTGGATCACGATCAACAACCCGCAGCAGCTCAACAGCTACACCACCGGCGCGGTCAAGGAGGTGATCCTCGGCTTCCGCCGCGCCTCCAACGATCGCGAAGCCGTCGCGGTCGTCTTCACCGGCGCCGGCGACCGCGCCTTCTGCACGGGCGGCAACACCAAGGAGTACGCCGAGTACTACGCCGGGCGCCCCGGCGAGTACCGCCAGTACATGCGCCTGTTCAACGACATGGTCACGGCGATCCTGCACTGCGACAAGCCGGTGGTCTGCCGCGTCAACGGCATGCGCATCGGCGGCGGCCAGGAGATCGGCATGGCCTGCGACTTTTCGATCGCGCAGGACATGGCGCGCTTCGGCCAGGCCGGCCCGAAACACGGCAGCGCACCCGATGGCGGCAGCACCGACTTCCTGCCGCTGTTTGTCGGCGTCGAGGAGGCGATGTACTCCTGCACCGTCTGCGAGCCGTGGAGCGCGCACAAGGCGATGCGTCTGGGGCTGCTCACCGACATCGTCCCGGCGCTCAAGGTCGACGGCAAGTTCGTGCCCAATCCGCTCGTCTATACCGACGGCTCCACCGACAACTACGGCCGCCTGCGCCACGGCGAGCCCAAGACGGGCGCCGACAAGGACGCGGCCAAGGCGCTGCTCAAGAAGGGCGAGGTCGATCTGACGCTGCTCGACGAGGCGGTGGAGAGCTTCTGCACGCGGCTGATGCTGACGATGCCCAACTGCCTGAGCAAAACCATCGAGTCGCTGCGCAAGCACAAGCTCGAGCACTGGGACCGCAACCGCGAGACCAACCGCCAGTGGCTCGGCCTCAACATGATGACCGAGGCCAACGCGG
The DNA here is from genome assembly GCA_020431405.1 of Myxococcales bacterium. Lineage (GTDB taxonomy): Bacteria > Myxococcota_A > Polyangia > JAGQIK01. The sequence goes on along the minus strand of JAGQIK010000452.1, from coordinate 9,366 downwards.
GCTTCCGCGCCTTCAACGAGGGCAACAAGGCGTCGCGCGAAGTCGACTTCGTCGCGCTGCGACAGCGCCTGGCGCGCGGCGAACCGTGGAGCGAGGAGCTGATCCAGGCGGTGCACCCGAAGAACAGGAGCTGATCGTGGAAGCTGCCCGCGACGATCGCCCCGTGCTGCGCAGCGTCGAGCGTGACGGCGCGCTGGTGCGCCTCACGCTCTCGCGCCCCAAGGCCAACGTGCTCGACGCGCCGATGGTGAGCGCCCTGCGCGGCGAGCTCGCCTGGCTGCAAGACGAGGCGCGCGACAAGCTCAAGCTGATCGTCTTCGAGGGCGCCGGCAAACACTTCTCGTTCGGCGCGTCGGTCGAAGAGCACCTGCCCGGCAAGGTCGGGCAGATGCTCAACGACTTTCACGCGATGTTTCGCGAGCTCGAGGCGCTGGCCGTTCCCACCGCCGCCGTCGTGCGCGGGCAGTGCCTCGGCGGCGGCCTCGAGCTGGCGCTGTTCTGTGGCCGCGTGTTCGCCGAGCCGTCGGCTCGCTTCGGCGTGCCCGAGATCAAGCTCGGGGTCTTTCCGCCGATGGGCGCGCTGCTTCTGCCGTGGCGCGTATGCGGCTCGCGGGCGACGGAGCTCGTCCTCGGCGGCGAGTCGCTCACGGCGAGCGAGGCCTTCGAGCTCGGCCTCGTCGAGAGCTGCGACGACAACGCCGAGGCGGCGCTCGCGGGCTATTTCGAGACGCAGCTGGCGCCGAGATCATCGGTGGGCCTGCGCTACGCCTGGCGCGCGGCGCGGCTGCCGATGGCGGATCGTCTGGAGCGCGATCTGCCGCGGCTCGAGCGGCTGTATCTGGACGAGCTGATGCGCCACGAGGACCCCGTCGAGGGGCTCAACGCCTTCCTCGAGCGGCGCGAGCCGGTCTGGAGAGGGGTATGACCGAGCAGACAGGCCAGACAGAGCAGGCGCAGCAGGCGCAGCAGGCGCGCGAGCGTATCGTCGGCTGGGCGCGCGAGCGCTACGAGGACCTCTCCTTCGGCCACGCGCGCCGCTGGTGCGAGGAGTTTCAGGCCAAGGCCATCGGCCACCTGCCGGTCTACGCGCCGCGCGAGATCATCGACGCCGCCGGCATGCTGCCGGTGGGCATCCTCGGCGGCGGCGATCAGCTCGAGATCATCCGCGGCGACGCGTTCTACCAGTCGTACATCTGCCATCTGCCGCGCTCGGTAATCGAGCTCGGGCAGTCCGGGCGACTCGACTTTCTTTCGGGCGTGCTGTTCCCCTCGACGTGCGACGTGATCCGCAACCTCTCGGGCATGTGGCAGGTGCTGCACCCCGAGGTCTACGTGCGCTACGTCGACCTGCCGCAGTCTGACGATCGCGCCATCGCGCAGCGCTTCTGGGAGGGCGAGCTGCGCGTGCTGATGCGCGACCTTGGCCGCGTCGCCGGCCTCGCCGGGCCGGTCAGCGACGACGCCCTGCGCGCCTCCATCGCGCGCTACAACGACGTGCGGCGCGTGATCAACGAGCTCTACAACCTGCGGCGCGAGATGCCCTGGACGGTGCCCACCGAGGAGCTCTACCTGCTGCTGCGGGCGGGCGAGGTAGTGCCGCCCGAGCTGTTCATCGAAAAGACGCGCGCCTATCTCGAGGCGGCGCGCGCCACGCCCGACCGCGTGCGCGACCGCGTCCGCGTGGTGGTCACCGGCGCGTTCTGCGAGCAGCCGCCGCTGGGGCTGCTCAAGACGATCGAGCGCGCGGGCTGCTACATCGTCGACGACGACCTGCTGGTAGGAAACCGGCTGCTCGTCGGCGAGGTCGAGACCGAGGGCGATCCGGTGGCCGCGCTGGCGCGCGCCTTCGTCGAGCGCGCGCGCGAGACGTCGGTGATCTACGAAGGCGATGTCGACGGCAAGCGCACGCTGCTCAAACGGCGTGCGGAGGCGGCGGGCGCTGACGGCGTGGTCTTCGCGGCGCCGAGCTTCTGTGATCCGGCGCTGCTCGACCGGCCGATGCTCAAGGCGGGCGCCGAGGCGCACGGCATCCCCTGCATCGCCTTCAAGTACGCCGAGAACAGCGCCCAGTTCCAGCAGTTCCGCGAGCAGGCGGGCACCTTCGCCGACGCGATCAAGCTCTGGGGAGGACAGTGATGAGCCAGGCGAGCAAGGGCGAAAAGCACGAGGCGGCCAAAGACCGCTCGATGGTGCTGCAGAAGCAGATGATCGCCGAGCACTACGAGCGGCTCGAGCGCGCGCCCGAGACGGGCGAGCCGGTGGTCTACACCTTCGTGCCGGGAAACCTCACCGAGCTGATCCGCGCTTTCGGCGCGCTGCCGGTGCTGCCCGAGATCAACGCGCTGCAGTCGGGCATGCGCGGGCGCAGCCGCGACTTCATCTCGGAGGCCGAGCGCCTCGGGCACTCCGAAGACGTCTGTACCTACGTCAAGTGCGACATCGGCATGCTCAAGTCGGGAAACATCGGGCCCACCGGCACGCGGCTGCCCAAGCCTGACCTGCTGCTGCTGTCGTACACCGGCTGCTACACGTTCATGAAGTGGTTCGAGCTTCTGCGCGAAGAGTACGACTGCCCGACGGTCTTTCTGCAGGTGCCCTACCAGGGCGACGGCAAGCTCAGCGCCGAGCATCGCGACTACATCGCGCAGCAGCTGCGCGGCCAGGTCATCCCCGCGCTGGAGAAGGTCACCGGCAAGAAGTACGACGACACCATCGAGGCCGAGCTCAAGCGGCGGCTGGCGCTGGCGGCCAAGGCCGAGGACGACCTCGTCGCCGTGCTGCAGTCGGCGAAGAAGAAGCCCTCCCCCATCGACGCGTACTTCGGCGGCGTCTACTACATCGGACCCATCTTCAGCGCCTTTCGCGGCACCGAGGAGGGCGTCGCCTACTACGAGGCGCTGCGCCAAGAGGTCGAAGCGCGCGCGGCGGCGGGCAAGGGACCGATCACGCCCGACGGCCCGCTCGACAAGCAGGACTATCGGCTGGTGGTCGAGGGGCCGCCCAACTGGACCCACTTCCGGCAGTTCTGGAGCATGTTCAGCGACTGGAACGCGGTGGTGGTCGCCTCGACATACACCAAGGTCGGCGGCGTCTACGACTTCGGCTTCCGCCACGATCCCGACGACCCGCTCGGCACGATGGCCGACTACTGCGGCGGCTGTTACACGAACCTCAACATGCCGTCGCGCATCGACATGCTAGTCGACTACATCGAGCAGTACTCGGCCGACGGCTTCCTCATCAACTCGGTCAAGTCGTGCAACTCGTTTTCGGCGGGGCAGCTGCTGATGCTGCGCGAGGTGGAAAAGCGCACCGGCATCCCGGGCGCGTTCATCGAGAGTGACCTCGTCGACCCGCGCTATTTCTCGGCGGCCAACATCAAGAATCGCCTCGAGAGCTACCTGCAGATGGTCGACGCGCGGCGCGCCGAACGCGCAGGCGGCGGCGGCGGCGGCGGCGGAAGCCAGGGCGCGGAGGCGCGGCCATGAGCGAGAGCGTACGCTGCAGCGTCGGCATCGATCTCGGATCGACGACGACGAAGGCCGTGATCCTCGATAGCGAGGGCCACATCATCGGGCGCGGCATCACCAACTCGCGCAGCAACTACGACCTCGCGGCGGCGGTGGCGCGCGAGGAGGCGCGCATCAGCGCGCGCTTTGGGCTGCTACGCAAGGAGGTCGAGCGCAGCGCCGGACGCGACGTGCTCGACCAGCTGCTCAAGGCGTTTCGGCTCAGCCAGACGCTGGCGCAGCTGGCGCGGCTGCACGCGCTGATCGACGACGAGATCGATCGCGCCGTGGCCAGCGCGCTGCGCCGCCCCGCGCACGACGCCGTGACGCTGATCGTCTCGCGCATCGAGGACGAGGAGCAGGCCTGGTTCGACGCGCCCGACGAGCGCGCCGGCGACCGCTCGGACTTCTTTCGCGACGCCGCCGGCTCGGCCTACATGCGCTTCGCCGAGGAGATCGGCGATCCCATCGGCGCCAGCTTCGACCTGCTAGCTGGCCTCTACGACAAGTGCATCATCCGCGTGGAAAACGAGCCGCTGGAGCTCGGCTTCCGCGATCACATCGGCAGCGCGCTCGAGCGCATCGGCTCGCCCGCCGCGGTGCGCGACGGCATCGAGCGCGCGGTGAGCGTCACGATCGACGAGGTCTGCACGGTGGGCACCGGCTATGGCCGCGCGCGTCTGCCCTTCCCCAAAGAGCAGATCCGCTCCGAGATCCTGTGCCACGGCCTCGGCGCGCACGCGATGTTTCCGGCGACGCGCACCGTGCTCGACATCGGCGGACAGGACACCAAGGCGATCCAGGTCGACGCGCAGGGCATCGTCACCAGCTTCCAGATGAACGACCGCTGCGCCGCCGGCTGCGGGCGCTACCTGGGCTACATCGCCGACGAGATGAACATCGGCGTGCACGAGCTGGGGCCGCTCGCCGAGAAGTCATCGCGCCGCATCAAGATCAACTCCACCTGCACGGTCTTCGCCGGCGCCGAGCTGCGCGAGCGCCTCTCGCTCGGCGAGCGCCGCGAGGACATCCTCGCCGGGCTGCACCGCGCGATCATCCTGCGCGCCATGAGCCTGCTCGCGCGCTCGGGCGGCGTGGAAGAGCAGTTCACCTTCACCGGCGGCGTGGCGCGCAACCCTGCCGCCGTGCGCGCGCTGCGGCAGCTCGTGCGCGAAAACTACGGCGAGCGCACGCTCAACATCTCGCCCGACAGCATCTACACCGGTGCGCTCGGCGCGGCGCTTTTCGCGCATCGCGACGTCACGGCGCGCGCCGCGGCGGCGCCGGCGGAGCCAGGACAACAAGCAGGCGAAGCGGAGGTGCAGCGATGACGGTCACCGCGGGGATCGACGTCGGCAGCGGCGCCGTCAAGGTCGTGCTGATGCGCTGCGAAGAGGGCAGCGAGCAGCTGTTGAGCAAGGTCTCGGCGCGCATTCGCCGCCGCCACGTGCCGGCGGTGATCGAAGAGACCTTCGACGCGACCGTGGCCGCGGCCGGCGTCGAGACCATCGACTACATCGGCACCACCGGCGAAGGCGAAGAGGTGCCGTTTGCCACCGGGCACTTCTACGGCATGACGACCCACGCGCGGGGCGGGCTGTTTCTCGCGCCCGAGGCGCGCGCGGTGCTCGACGTGGGCGCGCTGCACAGCCGCGCCGTGCTGATGGACGAGCGCGGCAAGGTGCTCAGCTACAAGATGACAAGCCAGTGCGCCTCGGGGTCGGGGCAGTTCCTCGAGAACATCGCGCGCTATCTCGGCGTCTCGGCCGCCGAGGTCGGCGAGCTGTCGCGCTCGGCCGCGGCGCCGGAGAAGGTCAGCTCGATCTGCGCCGTGCTCGCCGAGACCGACGTGATCAACATGGTCTCGCGCGGCATCAGCACCGCCGACATCCTGCGCGGCATCCACGAGAGCATGGCGTTTCGCTTCGCGCGACTGCTGCGCTCGGTGGGCGCTGAAGGCGTGGCGCTCGTCACGGGCGGTCTGGCGCAGGACAGCGGCCTGCGCGCGGCGCTGCAAGACGCGCTCGACGCAGACCTGCCAGGCGCGGCTGGCGGCGCGAAGCGACCGCGGCGCGCGCGCGAGGCGAAGCCGCTCGAGATCAAGGCACACCCCGATTCGATCTTCGCTGGCGCCATCGGCGCGGCGATCTGGGGCGCGTTCCGTTACACCAGACTCGATTTAGGAGCACCAGCATGGCGCAGCGGCATGACGGCGGCGAGCGCGAGCTCACAGTTCGCAAGCTAGTCGCAAAAGACGAGGGGCGGCTCGTCGCCATCGACGAGCAGATAACAGGTCGGCGGCGCGCGATGTGGTACGAGCGCCGCGTGACGCGCGCCATCGCCGAAAGCGACGTGCAGATCTCGTTGGCAGCGGAGATCGACGGCATGCTCGTCGGCGCGCTGCTCGGCAGCCTGCAGTACGGCGAGTTTGGCGTGCCCGAGCCGGTGGCCGTACTCGACACCGTGCTGGTGGACCCCGAGTTTTCGGGGCGCGGCGTGGCCCGGGCGCTGCTCTTACAGCTGGCCAAGAACCTGCGCGGACTGCACATCGAGCGGCTGCGCACCGAGGTGGCCTGGGACGAGCAGCAGCTGCTTGGATTCTTCGGTTCGCGGGGGTTTACACCTGTCCCGCGGCTCGTGCTGGAGGCGCCCATCGAGTCCGTGATCGAGCACTCGGTCGGGTCGGCAGAGGGATAGGAGGCAACGAGGATGATGACGAATGTCATGAATGCATGCGAACCTGAAGGCATGACGCCCGATGACGCTGAAAAGATCCCGTTCCTGGCGGCGCTCGACGAAGGCGACCGCGCCGAGCTGATCTCCAAAGGCCACATCAAGGCGCTCGAGAAGGGCGCCGAGCTGTGGGCCGATCAGCAAAACACCGGCGAGTTCAGCTTCGTCGTCTCGGGCCGGCTCAAGCTGGTCAAGCGCAGCGGCGAAGGCAAGGAGACCATCGTCGACATCGGCACTCGGGGACGGCTGCTGTGCTCCAACGCCGTCTGCGCCTTCGCGCCCTACTGCTGCAACGCGGTCGCGATGGAGTCGTCGCGCGTGGCGGTGATCCGCCGCCCTGACCTGCTGTCGGTGCTCGAACGCAGCCCCTCGGCGACGCGAGCGTTTCTCGGCGAAGCGTCCGCCAAGGGCATGGTGATCTGCGCGCGCGTCGACGAGGTCGCCAGCGGTCAGGTCGATCGCCGTATCGCGTCGCTGATGCTGCGCCTTTCCGAAGCCGTAGGCGAGCGACGAGAAGGCGATCAGATCTTCATCCCCGTGCCGCTGGCGCGCCAGGATCTCGCCGACATGTGCGGCACCACCGTCGAGACAACGATCCGCATCATGCGCCGCATGGAGAAGGAAGGGCTGCTCGAGACGCAGCGCAAGGGCTTCCTCATCACCGACCACGCGGGCATGGTCGCGTTGACGACGGGACCGCAGCGCACGCGTTCGGGCAGCTAGGCGGCGTTAGCGAAGCGAAGCGGCGTCATGCGCCCCAGAAGGTCAGGCCGAGCGAGCTCGTCACGAGCCACGCTTTGGCGAAGTACTCCACGCCGAGCGAGGCGCTGAAGATGCCGATGGCGTAGCCTGCCTTGAGGCCGCCGCCGAAGGCATTGCGCGAGATCGAGGGTGCGTCACTGCCGGGCGCCGGCAGCGACGGCGCGTTGCCCGAAAAAGCATCGAGCCGCGCGTAGGCCGCCGTGGCATCGATGTGAAAGAGCATGCTGCTGCGCGTATAGAGCCTGACGAAGCGGTACGTCAGCTGCCCGCCGATACCCTTGCCCTGGGCGCTGAAGACAAAACGCGGACCGACGGTGATCTGGTGGTGGCGCGCGGTGCCCTGCCGCTCTTGGCAGTAGCGCGTGTGGACCAGCCGCCAGCGCGCGTAGCTCGCCACCGTGTTGCGCGACAGCACGCGGCGATAGCCCGAATAGCCGGTGGACTTGGTGCTGAAGCCGAGGTGCACGTCCGCGACGATCAGGTTGCTCGCCGCGAAGGCGCCGTAGCCGGACAGCCCCGCTGTAAACGGACCAGCCACCAGGCGCGCGTCGAAGTGCAGCGTGCCGGCCGCGATGCCGTCCATGCCGAGCGTGGCGCGACCGTCCTTGCCGGCGATGAGGCCGATGCCTCCTTCGGCCTTGATCAGATAGCGCAGACCGTCGGTGCGCTTGGGATTGTAGAAGCGCGGACACTGCGCCTGCGCGCTCGAGCACAGCGCACCGACGACCAGCGCGACCACCGCCAGCGCACCCACTGACTTACAGACCCGTGTTGTCATAGGCCCTCCTTGGTTGTGCTGCTGGCTAGAGCACAGCGCGAGCCAGGCGTCGCGTGCCTATGATTCTAGGCTGCTAGCGGGCGGTGTGAACAGCCGTCGCCAACGCCGCGTCACGTGAACGGTAGGTCACGCGGCGCGCGTTCACGCGAGCAGCTCGGCCACCAGCACGGCGCCCATGGCGCCGACGACGGAGAGGAAGGCGATCAGCACGAGGCCGCGCCGATAGGTCGGGCGCGAGAGGATGCGGCGTATGGGCGGCAGCCAGCCGAGGGCGTAGCCGCACAAGAAGCCGGCCAGCGCCGCGACGAGCAGGCCGTAGTAGCTCATGGCGACCTCGCCGGCCTGCACCGATAGTGTCCACTGGCGCGTCTTGGGCAGGTAGTAGAGCAGCGGCGACTTCGACAGCTGCATGCCGAGATACGTCGAGCAGAAGGCGATCAGGCCGAGCAGCAGCTGCACCGCCCGTGGGTGCTGCCAGGCGATATCGCGCTCGAGGGCGTCTTGCTTCTTCGGCTCTTCCATCTCAGATCGATCGATGCGCGACGGCGACCAGCCCGCTGAGCAGCGCCATCCACACCGCGGCGGCGATGGCCAGCGCGAGCAGCTGCACGAGACGCACCTCGCTGCCGGGCTTGCGTGGATCGACGCGCAGCGCGAGCGGGACGTAGGCGATCAGCGCGCCAAAGCCGAGGCCGATCCAGTGCTCCTTGACCTCGAAGAGCGCGCTCATCAGCGAGACGTTGGCATCGAGCCACGGGCGCACGTGCACGCGGTAGCTCGGATAGGCCAACGCGCCGACGAGCAAGGTCAGCGGAAAGAGCACCGCGATGATGCGCACGTAGGTGCGCGCCAGCGCGAGCCGCGTGTAGCGGCGCCGCATGTGCATTACGGCGAGCACGGCGTTGTGGGTCACGCTGCCGACGAGCGCGATGGCGCATAGCGCGTGAAGCACCAGGACGAGCTTCGAGGCGCCAGCGAGGAATACGGCCGCGAGGGTGGAGGGCAAGACGTCCTGGCGTGGCTGCTAGTTGGCGGGCGCAGGCTTGGCCTTGGCCTTGGCTGGGGCGGCGGCCTTGGCCGGTGTGGCCTTTTTGGCGGGCGCCTTGGCGGGCGCCTTCTTGGCGGGCGCCTTCTTTTCGGGGCCCTTCTTATCTGGGCCCTTTTTCTTGGGCGCCAACGCCGGCGCGAGCGCCTTGCCGAGCTGCTCGAGCGCTTCGCGCAGCTTGTCTTGCTCGGCGCCGTAGCCGGCCCAGTCACCCGCCTTGAGCTTGCCCTGGGCGGCGCGATAGGCCGACAGCGCCTGCTTGGCCAGCTCGCCGGCGCTGCCTGGCGCCGTCGCGGGGCCGGTGGGCTTGGACGTGGGACCCTTCTTCGGCGGCGTGGCCGCGGTGGACACGCCGAAGACCGCCTTGAGCGCGGTGGTCAGGTCGTTGCGCATCTCGAGGCGGTTGGCGAAGGAGACGATGACCTTCTTGAGCTCGGGCAGCTGCGCCTGCGTCGCCTCGAGGTAGATCGGCTCGACGTAGAGGATCGAGTCCTCGATGGGGATGACGAGCAGATCGCCGCGGAAGACCTTCGAGCCCT
>JAGQIK010000451.1 GCA_020431405.1 Myxococcales bacterium | reverse complement strand
GGCAGCGGCGTGGCGATGCAGACCGTGCCGATGCACTCCTGTCCCTGTGGGCAGTCGCAGCGGCGCTGACACTGCGGTGCCGCCTTGCAGTTGCCGTAGCCGCCGGATTTTTCGAGACACAGCTTGCCCGCGGGACAGGTCGGGTCGCTGCAGCAGAAGATCTGCGGCGAGCTCGTCGCCGCGCAGACGCCGCCGATGCAGTCTTCGCCGCTCTTGCAGTCGCATACCGAGCCGCACACCGGCGCCGCGCCGCAGCTGCTCGGCTGGCCCGTGGGCAGCACGCAGGCGCTGCCTGCCGGGCAGCCTGCCTTGCTGCAGCAATAGACCTTCTGCGTGCCGGCGAGGCAGACGCCCTGCAAGCAAGCCTCGCCCTGCACGCAGTCGCAGGCCGTCTGACAGCGCGGCGAGCCGCACACGCCCGGCTGATTGAGCTTGTTGACGCACGGTTTGCCGCTCGGGCAGCCGCCGCGGTCGCAACAGTAGACCGGGGTGGTGGCCGGAAAGCACGTGCCGTTGCTGCACATCAAGCCTTGGCCGCAGTCGCAGTGCACCTTGCACGACGTCGGCACGCTGAAATCGGGCGCCGGCGGCGCAGCGCGGTCGACGGTGGCGTCGGGGCGCGGCGTCGCGAAGTCGGGCGCCGGCGCCACCGCACGGTCGACGGTCACGTCGCGCACGCCCGTGTCGAAAGCCTTGATCGGCGCGTCAGCCGAGGCGTCGCCGCCGGCCGCGGGGTTGCGCGTGGTGCAACCGAAAGCGCACGCGAGCGCCAGCAACACTGTGAGCACCGACCGCACCGCTCGATCTTAGCACCCTGCCAAGCGCTCAGCGCGTCACGCAACGTACGCCGAGGCGGCGCTCCAGCCGCGGCCGCAGCGATGGATCGACGATCAGCGCCGTGCTGAGGGCATCGGCATCGGTCGCCGACGGGGCGACCACCGCGGCGAAGCGCTGCGTGCGCACCAGCTGGCCGCTGCGCCCGTCGACGATGTGCGGCGCGCCGAAGCCACCCTCGTCGCGCTGGGGCAGGGCGAGCGACGTGGAGAGCGCTTGGTCTCGCAGGTGTACCACGCCGACGGCGTGGCGCGGATCGGCGCCACCCAGCAGCACTGGCCACGCGCGCGCGCCGCGCGGATGCCCGCGCCCGTAGAACGTGCTGCCGCCGAAGTTGACGAACGCGCGCCGCACGCCGCGCGCTCGCAGCCGCGCGACCACGGCGTCGACGGCGTAGCCTTTGCCCACCGCGCCCGAGTCGAGACGTGCGCAGCTGCTGCGCAGGTGTGCGCGCGCGGGCAGCGCCAACGCGAGCTGCGCGCGGCCCGAGCAGGCGCGCGCGCGCTTTCGCGCCTCTGCACCCAGCGCGCCGCGGTCGCTACCGTGGGCCGTCGAGAGGGCGCCGAGCACGATGTCGAAGGCGCCGTCGGTGTGCTCGCTGAGGCGCTGGCTGCGCTGCAGAAAGCGGAACAGCTCCACGGGCACCTGCACGGCGCCGCGGCCGGCCCGACGGTTGAGCTGACTCAAAGCGCTGTCGCGTCGATAGGCCGAAAGCAACCGATCGAGCCCGTGCACGATGTCGAAGGCCTCGCCGAGCAACGCCTCGGCGTCGAGCCCGCGCGGCGCCTCGATGGCGATCACCAGCAGCGTGCCCATCACCCACTGCGCGCGCCGCGTGGTGCCGGCAAACAGGTCCTGCGCTGTCGCGACGCCGGCGCGCGGGCGCGCTCGCGATGGCGCGGCGGCCCCCGAGCAGCCGCCGGCAGGCAACAGCAGCAGCGGCAGCAGCGCTGCGATGAAGCGACCGCTCACTTCTTGTGTACGCCGGGTGCTTGCGACATGTGGCCGAGGGCGCCGCCGCGCATCAACGCCCGCGCCAGCGTCACCAGCAAGACCGCCAGCGAGAGCTGAAACACCACGAACGAGGCGATCTTCAAGTATGCGAAGACCGGATGAACGAAGCGCACCAGCCAGCCCGATCCTTCCTCGAGCAAGGCCGAAAAGAACACCACGACCACCAGCGTCGCCTTGATCGAACGCCGCATAGGCACGAAGAACAGAAGATGCGAGAGCATGAACAGCAGCACGCCGTAGGCGAAGATGTGCGGGTGCGTGATCTCGAGCATCACGCGCAGCGAGCGCGGAGGCGTGCCGCCGAACGGCCCCTGCTTGCCGAGGTAGGCCTCGACGATGGTCTTGTAGTCGAAGCCGGTGTGCGCGATGAAGCCGACCAGCGTGACCACGAACAGCAGCGCGACGAACAAGAGGTAGAGCCACGTGATCAGCCGCAGCATGCTGTTCTTTTCGTAGTCGCTCATGTGAGCCCTTAGCGTCAGCGGTGTTTTTTTCCGCTCAGCACCACTTGGTAGATCGCCAGCGCCCTGCGCACCGCCGCGTTGGCGGCCAGCGCCGACATCGTCGAGCCCGCCACCGCGGCCACTGCACGCGCGCTCTTCGTGTCGGACCCTTTGAACTGTCGCAGCCACGCGTTGGGTGGCAGATATTCGCGCGGCTCGTAGAACGCCAGCACGTGCACCGCGCGCACCGCACCGCGCGGGCCGAGCACGGTCATGAATGTCGCCGGCCGCGTTCGCACCGTGTGCGTGCTGATCAGCGCGTAGCCCATCGTGTGACCGGCTTTCTTGCCGATGTAGATCCACTGCAGACGCGAGCGCAGCGTGCGGCCGCAGAGCTTGGCCAGCGCGGTCGACTGGTCACGCGTGAGAAAGGCGTGGCGCCTGTCGATCGCGTCGGCGTGCGGAAACGCCAGCTTGAGCGCGGCGTCCTTCGAGTAGAACACGCCGGCGTGCGCCTCGCCGCTGGTCGCCGATGCGGCGACGAGGGCGACGGCGCAGACCAGCAGCGGGCTTCGTGACGGTCGCGGCATTACAGCATCAATACATGAATCCGCCGCCGATGTAGACCGTGTCCACAGCCGGCGTGCCGGCGGCGTTCCAGTACTCGCGAAGATCGACCTTGAGCACGATCTGCGGGTGCGGCTTGAAGGTGAGGCCGACGTCGAAAACGCGCTTGGCCATCTCGCGATGGTGCTCGCGCTCGCCGCCGACCTCCGGGAGGTCGGCCTGTGTGTCGTACATCTCGAAGCGCGCGAAGACGGCCAGATAGCGCAGGCTCGAGCCGACCAGCGGCCACAGGTCGTAGGCGACCTCCGCGTACCAGCCGTAGATGTGGCGCGCGATGAGGTCTCGCTCGGTGCCGCTTTCGGGATAGAGCGCCAGCGACAGCTCGCGAGCGCCAAACACCGTGCCGAAGGCGCCGAGCGCGCGCAGCTCGAGACCATGCGTACGCACCTGGGCGTGCGCCTCGGCGAGCAGCGCCGTGACGTTGAAGCCGACGAACTGGTTGTGGTCGGCGCCGCCGACGTAGCACGACGCGCCAAAGACCGCCTTGCCGTGCCACGAGTAATCGAGGCGCAGCACGCCGCCGAAGTCATCGAACTTGGCTGCGGCCACGCGCTGCCGCGCCTCGGACCAGCCCTCGGGGCTGAAGCGCGTGGCGTCGAGCGCGGTCACGAAGTAGAGCTTGTAGGTCAGCCCGCCCGGCAGTCGGCCGAAGAGGCCCACGCCGAGCTCGCTCCAGGTCGATGGCAGCACCACGCGCTCGACGTCCGGGCGCAGCACGCCGTGATACGTCGTCGGCTCGTGCACCTCGTTGAGCCACCCGACGGGCATCAGCAGCACGCCCGCGCGCAGGTTGAGCATCGGATGCAGCAGATACTCGGCGTAGGCGAACTCGACTGTCAGCTCGCCGCCGTGCTCGGTGCTCGAGTGCTCGATCTCGAGCTCGGCGTTGATGAAGAGCTTCTCGCTGAACTTGTAGCCGAAGTACTGCACGTAGCGCAGAAAGTCGGCCGTATTGTGTTCGCCGCGCTGCCGATCGTGCACGTGCATGCCGAGCAGCACCTCGCCGTAGCCGCCCACCGAAAAGCCGGCCTTGGCGCCGTAGAGCTTGAGCACCGTGTCGGGCCCGCGTCCGTAGAGCTGGCTGAGGTGGTGCGCGCCGTGCTCGTGCTCGGGGATCGGGTGCCGGTGCTCGAGCTTTCCGATCTCCTCGGCGAGCACGTCGATCTCGTGGCTCAGCTTCTTCTGCCACTGGCCGGGGCGCAGCTTGTCGTACTTCGCGCGCATGGCTTTCATTTCGCGCGTCAGCGCGTCCATGCGCTGCTGCATCTGCCGCTTCCACCGATCGCGGCCTGGTGGGCTGGCGGGCTGGCTGGTGGGCTGGCTGGTTGGCTGGATGCTGGGCTGGCTCGCGGGTGCGGGTTTCTTCGCGTGCTGCGCCATCGCGAGGGGTGTGGCGCCGCAGACGGCCAGACAGGCGGCGAGGCTCCAACGGACGAAACATCGAGAATTCATGGGCTGAATCCTTATCAGCGCCAGTCTCGATCTCGCGCCCGCGGGCGTCTCTGATAGCTATCAGTTGGCTTTGGGAAACAGCTCGTGCAGCTCGGGCGCCTCGCGGAAGCGCCAGATGCGGCCGTCGGCGTAGTAGTGGTAGATCACGATCATGCCGAAGGGGATCGCGATCCATTTGAGGTCGCGCTGCAGCAGCGCCAGGCACTCGATGGTGGCGGCCACCAGCCCATAGATCACGCTGGCGACGAGAAAGCGCTTGGCCAGCACGTCGCTGAGGCGCCGCCGCTGAAAGTGCATGATGAAGCCCTGGTACTGCACGTCGTGGTAGATCGTCTGCACCGCCTCGGCGACGAGGAACGGGAAGTTGGTGCCGACGTAGACGTAGGCGTGCGTGCCCAGCGCGCAGCCGAGCAGCAGCAGCTTGGGCAGGTTGAGGGGCTTGCCCTCGGCGCGCCGGAAGATCTGGTGGCCGATGTAGACCGCCAGCACGACGACGAACAGGCGCATGGCCGTGTTGGCGAGCCACAGCGGGATGTCCGGAAACGGCGCGGTCAGGGCGCGGTAGACGGTGATCTTGTTGCCCACGTCCGTATAGCCCATCAACCACAGCGCGACCGTGCCGCCGTAGAACAGCAGCCAATCGAGCCTGTCTTGCAGCGGCCCGTAGTCTTTGTTGAGCGCCTTGTAGACGCGCAGGAAGCCCCAGTGCTGGCGCGCGATGTGCCAGGTGCCGTACATCGCGGCCACGACGATGAACTGCCGATCGAGGCCGACCGCCGAGATCACGAAGCCGCCGGCGATGAACGCCAGCAGACCGACGGTGTGCAGGTAGCGGTGCCGCGCGCGCTCGATGGGGTCGGCCAGCGTGCGCGAAAACGACTGGAAGATGTGCGGGTGGTCGAACAGCGCGGCGAACACGAAGTAGGCGGCGAGCACGTTGTCGCTGCCGAGCGGCAGAATGCGCCCCTCGAGGCCGCGATAGAGCCACACCATCGGCACGACGAGCAGCGCGCTGCCCAGAAAGAACAGCGCGTCGTAGCGCGGCGAGACCAGCCAGCGTGCGCTGTGGCGAGAAGTCACCGCGTCAATATAGCCTTACTTGGGCATTCCGACGACGGGGCGCGGCCCCGACTCGTCGAGCAAGTCCATCGGGCTGCAGCGATCGATGTGGCCGAGCAGGCGCTTGTAGAGGCCGAAGCCCGCCAGCTTGCGCAGGCGCGTCGAGAAGCGGCGCGCCACGTCGAGCGGGATGCCTAGCTGCTGATTTTCCTGCTGGCGGATCCAGCCGGCGCAGTAGTTCATGGCCACGCCGATGCGACGCGCGCTGCTCGTGTTGGCGCCGCCGCCGTGCCACAGGCTGCCGTTGTAGACGAGCACGCTGCCGGCCGGCATCTCGGCGACGACCGTGCCGTCGAGATCGCCGAACGGCTGCGGCACCTCGGCGGCGCGGTGCGTTGCGGGGACCACACGCGTGGCGCCGTTGTCGGCGCGAAAGTCGGTGATGGCCCACATGGTGTTGCAGACGATGGGCACGTGCGGGCGGGGCAGGGGGATCAGCTGATCGTCGGCGTGCATCGGCTGCGCTGTCTCGCCCGGCAAGATGTCGATCGACGAGAGCGACGAGACGAGAAAGCCGCGACCCAGCACGCCCTCGACGATCGGCAGCACGCCATCGTGCTCGGCGAGGCGCTCGAACAGCTCGCCGCGCGCCAGCAGGTTGTAGATGCGCAGCGTCTTTTGGCCCTCGAAGATGTTGGGCGCCGGCGCGATGCCGAGCGTGTCTTCGAGCTCGAGCACGCGCGCGCGCAGCGCGGCGATCTCGCCGCCGTCGAG
>JAGQIK010000450.1 GCA_020431405.1 Myxococcales bacterium | reverse complement strand
CGCCTGGGTCGACCTGCGCAGCGTCTCCGAGGCGCCGCCGTTGACGCTGGCGCGCGGCGCCACCGTGGCCGGTGTGGTGCAAGACGAGCGCGGCCTCGCGCTGGCGGGCGCGCGCGTGGTGCTGAGCGTGCCGTCGCTGAGCACCCGCGCGGCGAGCGCCGGTGACGAGACCCGTTCGGTGCTCAGCGGCGACGATGGTCGCTTCGAGGTGGCCGGCATCGCCGGCTCCGCGTCGCGCGTGGTGGTCACGGTGCGGGCGCGCGGGTTTCTGCCGCTGCGGCGCGTGGTCGACCTCGGCTCGAGCGCGAAGCTGGTGCTGGCGCTCGCGCGCGCGGAGGGCGAGGTCAGCGGTCTGGTGGTCGACGAGCGCGGGCTGCCGCTGGCCGACGCGACGGTCAGCGCGCGCATCGGCGGCGTAGCGGTCAGCGCCAGCTCGTCGTCGGCGGGACGCTTCACGCTCGAGGGTGTGGGACGTCGGGGCGTGCTCGTCGTCGAGGCGCGCAAAGACGGCTTCGCTGCGTTCCGCAAGCAGGTGCGCGCGGGCGAGCGCGCCGTGATGATGCGGCTCGAGCGGCTGCAGTCGCTGCATCTGGTGCTCGTCGATCATCGCACCGGGGCGGCCGTCACGCGCGCGCGCGTGGCGATCGATGGCGCGGCGGCGAGACACGTCACCGCCACGACGGCGCAGGGGGCGCTGCTCCTGCGCGCCGCACGCGGGCAGCACAGGCTGACGATCCAGGCGCCTGGCTACGCGCGCACGGTGGCGCGAGTGCGCGTCGACGACGGTCCGCTGCCCACGCGCGAGCGCATCGAGCTCAAGGCCGCCGGCAGCGTCAGCGGCATCGTCACCGACAGCAACGGCCAACCGCTCGCCGGCGCCCGCGTCAGCGCCGGCGGGGTCTCGACGCGCAGCGCCAACGACGGCACCTTCACGCTCGGCGGCATCGCCGAGGGCCACCACGCGCTGGTCGTCGAGCGCGGCAGCGCCCACCACACCGCGGGCGTCTCCGTGCTCGCCGGCCAAACCACGGGCCCCCTCCGCGTCCAACTCGGCAACTGAGCCCCAGGAACAATCCCTGTTCTTGTTCCTTGTTCCTTGTTCGAGTTCCCCAATCCCAATTCCCAATTCGATATTCTGCCCCCGTGTCCGCTCCCATCACCCTCGCCATCGGCCCACGCGCTCTCGAAGCGCAGCTCGTCGCCGACATCGCGGCTGACCAGCGCGCCCTGCGCGAGGACCTCTCGCGCCTCTCGGCGCCGCTGCGGGTCATCGTCTCGTCGGGGGCGCTGCGCGCGCACGTCGCCGCGACGCTGGTGCGCGAGGTCGGCGACTCGGTGCTGGGCGTGGTGGTGCAGACGCTGTGGGGAGCGGCGCGCGAGGTGCTCGAGCGCGCCGGGTTGGCACCGCCGGTGGGCGGTGCGCTCTTCGAGGTGCTCGCCCGCCGTGCGGCGGCGGAACAGCCCCAGCTGGCGCGCCTGCTCGAACCGCTCGACGACGGCTATGGCGTCGTCGGCGAGACGCTGCGCGACTTCCTCAGCGCGGGCCTGACGCGGGCGATCGCAGCCGAGCTCGAGACGATCACCCAGCGCGAGATCCGCAGCGACGTGCTGCGCGACCGCACCTTGGCGTTGGTGCGCGCCGCGGCGCGCTGCGAGCGGTCGCTGCGCGAGCTGGGCGTGGGGCGCTCCACGGACCTGCTCGCCGTCGCAGCGCAGCGCTTGCGAGCTAGCGGCGCACAGCTCCTGCCCGCGCGTGCCGTGCTGGTGACGGGCTTTTCTGACGCCACCGGCCAGGCGGTGCGGCTGATCGACACGCTGCGCGCGACGCACGGAGCGCGCGTGTACGTGCACCAGCCGCCGCAAGACGTTCTCGGCGGCGCCGGCAGCGCGGGGCAGGACCAGCAGCGCGAGCGCCTCGCGACCGGACGCGCAGGATTTCTCGCGCGCTTCCTCGGCCGCCTCGGCGGCGAGACCACGCCGGCCGACGCGCGCAGCACGCGCGCGCGTATCGCGCTCTTCGACGCCTCGGGGGCCGACGGCGAGGTACGCGAGGTGGCCTACCGCGTGCGCGAGCTGTGCGACGAGGGCGTCGCCCCCGAGCGCATCGGCATCACCTAGCGCGAGCTGTCGTCGTACGCCGTGCCGCTGCGGCGCCACCTGCGCGCGCTGGGCGTGCCGTTTTCCGGCGGCGCGGCGCCGGCTGCGCTCTTCCCCTGGCAGCGCCGGCTGCGCGCGGCGCAGTCCGTCTTCGAGCGCGCGTCGATGGCGCCCGCCGAGCGCTGGCTCGATGCGCTGGCGGCCAGCGCCTGGCCGCTGGAAGACCTCTCGCTGGCGTTGCG
>JAGQIK010000449.1 GCA_020431405.1 Myxococcales bacterium | reverse complement strand
TATTGAGACGCTGGGCGGGGTGTTCACGCGGCTGATTGAGCGTAATACCACCATTCCGACCAAGAAAAGCCAGGTCTTTTCCACGTCCGATGACAATCAGTCCGCGGTGACCATCCGCGTGTTCCAGGGCGAACGCGAAATGGCGGCCAACAACAAGCTCTTGGGCCAGTTCGACCTGGTCGGCATTCCGCCGGCACCGCGCGGCGTGCCGCAGATCGAGGTCACCTTCGACATCGACGCCAACGTCATCGTCAACGTCTCGGCCGTCGACCGCGCCACCGGCAAGAAGCAGCAGGTGACGATCACCGCGTCGAGCGGCCTCTCCGACTCCGAGGTCGAGCGCATGGTCAGCGAAGCCGCCGACCACGAGGCCGAGGACAAAGAGCGCAAAGACACGGTCGAGGCGCGCAACAAGCTCGACAGCCTGATCTACAACACCGAGAAGCTGGTCACCGAGAACAAGGACAAGATCGCCGAGGCCGACCGCACGCCGGTCGAAGAGGCGATCACCGCCGGCAAGGCCGCGCTCGAAAAAGACGAGCTCGCGGTCATGCAGGCCGCCATCGATCAGATCACGCAGGCCTCGCACAAGATGGCCGAGGCGATGTATCGCGCGGCCGGGCCACCTCCGAGCGACGGCGGCGGCGCCGCGGGCGGCTCCGAGGGTGGAAACGGCGCCAGCGGCGACGAAAAGGCCAAAGAGGGCGTCATCGACGCCGAGTTCGAAGAGGCCAAAGACTAGCAAGCGTGCGTACGCGCGCATGACAGCCGCGCCCTGGATCGGGCGGCGCGGCTGGCACTAACTCACCGAAAGCAGGTCGTGGCACACGCGTTGCTCGACAACGTGCCGTGCGCCTCGCCCTCGTGCTCTCGTCGCTGCTCGTCTGCGGCGCGGCCTCGCCCGCGTCGGCGCAGTCGCTCTACCCCGAAGGCACATTCGATGATTCGGGGCGGCGCCGCGAGCGGCCCCTGGTTCTGCGCACGTTCGCCAGCGAAGAGGCCCAGCACGCGTTCCTCTGGGCCCACGTGCCGCGCTATCGCGCCGCGCTGAACCTGCGGCGCACCGGCCTTCTGCTCACCGTGCTCGGTGCGCTGGCAATCCACGCCGGCGCCATCGGTTTCCTCGTCGCCGAGCTGACCTGCCTCGACCAAGCCCTAGGCAACCTCTTCGGCGAGCCGCGGCCCTGCGAGGTGCCGACCGCGACGCTTGTCAGCGTCATCGTCGTCGGAGTAGCGACGCTCGCCGGAGGCATCGTCGTGCAGGGCGTGGGGCACTCGCGTGTCTGGCGCGAGCGGCGCGCGTATCCGGTGGTGACGCCGAAGAGGGCGGCGCTGCGTGTGAGCGTGGATCTTGCGCCGCGCCGCGGCGGTCTGTCGGCGCAGCTGGCGCTGCGCTTCTGATGCTGGAGGTCACGTGCGTACGATCTGTGTGCTCGCAGTCGCTCTCGTTCTGTCGACCGCTGCTCGTGCCGCGGCCGAGCCCCCAGACGTCGATGCCGCGCGGCACAGCCTGCTATGGGCCACGCGCAGCGACTACCGCCTCGCGATCAACCTACGTCGCATCGGATCGGTGGTGGCGCTGCTCGGGCTCACCACGGCGACATTCGCGGGCCTGACCTACCTCACGGCGCGCGCGATGTGCGGCGCGAGCGACTTCGCCTCGAGCATCGGCGCCGGCTTTGGCGCGGGCAGTGGAGACGGGACCGTCGCTAACGGCAGCGGACAGGTCACCGGCGGCGGAGGGCAGGTCGCCGGCACGCGTCCGGCGAGCCCGTCGAGCGGCGCGTCGAGCGGCAGCAGCGGCGAGTGCACGGTGCCGACCACCGGCGTCATCGCGGCGAGCAGCGCTGGCCTAGGCGCGGCCGTCATCGGCGCCATCGTGGCGCTGGTGGCGCATCGCAGCGTGACGCGCATACGCAGCGACGTGTCGCTGTCGCTCTCGCTCGACGTGCTACCCGGTGGGCTCTCCGGCGGGCGCGGCGGCGTGGCGCGCGTGGCGCTGCGCTTCTAGCTGCGTTCTCGTCGGCGCTATTTGAGGGCGGCGGCGCGGGCGCGGGCGATGGTGGCCCAGCCGCTGGTGGCGTCGAGCGTGACGTACTTGTCGAAGGCGGCGATGGCCTTGGGTTTGTCGCCGAGCTTCTCGTAGACGAGGCCCAGGTTGAAGTAGGCCTCGGCGTACTTGGCGTCGAGCTTGACGGCGTGCGCGAGCTGCAGCGCGGCGGCGCGATAGCGGTGCTGCTGAGCGAGCACGACGCCGAGGTTGTTGTGGGCTGGCTTGAAGGTCGGCTCGAGCGCGATCGCCTTTTCGAGCTTCTTTTGCGCCTCGGCGAGCTTGCCGAGGTCCGAAAGCGCGGTGGCGATGTTGCTGTAGGCGCGCGCGTAGCGCGGATGTTTGCGCAGCACCATGGCGTACTCGCCGATGGCCTCGCGCAGCAGCCGCTTGTCGATCTTGCGGCGGCGGCGGCGCTCTTCGTCGTCGCTGTCGCTGCTGCGCAGGCGGATGCGGCGGATGCGGGCGTTGGGATCGATGTCGGTGCTGCGGCGGTAGACGGGCGCCGCTTTGGTCGCCATCAGCGCCTTGCGATGCAGGGCGACGGCAAGGTTGTTGCGTGCGGCGCTCGAGTCGGGGAACACGCCGAGGAACAGCTCGTAGTGATCGACCGCCTTGCCGTACTTGCCTTCCTTGAGCGCGGCGTTGCCCTTCTTGAAGTGGCGCACTTTGGCGCGCAGCTCGAGCAGATAGTCGCGCAGGTGCGAGATGCGCTCCTTGTGGCGCGGGTGGCTCATGCCGCGCGGGATCTCGCCGCCGCGGTGCTGCAGCATCTTCTGGTGCAGCGTGATCATCTGCGAGGGGTCGTAACCGGCGCGGTAGGCGTAGAGCGCGCCGTACTGGTCGGCCTCGTACTCGTGCGCGCGCGAGAGCGCGCCCATCAGCTTCGACAGCTGCCACAGGCTGTGAAACTTCTTCTGCGTCGACATCATCTTGATCATGTTGCCGGTGTGCTTGAGCACGTTGTGCGAGATCTCGTGCGCGAGCACCATCGCGTAGGCGTTGTCGGTGTCGCCCATGCGCGTGCGGATCAGATCGACCAGGCCGGTGAAGAAGTAGATCTTGCCGTTGGGCACGGTCATGGCGTTGAGCAGCGGCACGTTGAGCACGACCACCTTGTAGCGCAGGTCGCGTTTGGGGCGATCACTGTGGCGTAGCAGCTTGGCGAGGATGTGGTTGAGGCGCGCCTCGAGCTTGGCGTCCTTGAGCACGGGCCAGCGCTTCTCGATGCGCTCGCAGGTCTTCTTGCCGATCTGGATCTCGGTGGAGGGATCGATGACCTGGCCGGCGGCGAGGGCGCGGATGCGCCCGGTGAGCACCTGATACTTGGTGTAGGCCCAGCGACCGATGGCGCTCTTGCTGTCGATACGGATCGCCTGCATCCAGGCCTTCTTGGCCTCGTTGTCGCGACCCTCCTCGCGGTGGATCAAGCCGAGGTGGTAGAAGGCGCGTTGGCTGCGCGGGTTGGCCTTGGCCGCGGCCTCGAGCTGCTTCTGCGCCTTGGTCAGATCGCCGTTCTGGTAGTAGATCACGCCGAGCTGCAGCGCCGCGTCGGGCAGCGGCAGCGCGCGCTTGAACGCGGCCTGGGCCTTCTTGCGATCGTCTACCGAGGGCGTGAGGTACGCCATGCCGCGTAGGTAGTGCAGGTATCCGATCTTGTCGTTCTTGCGGGCGATGGCGGTGAGCAGCTTGAGCGCGCGCACGCTCTTGCCGTCTGCGATGAGCGCCTTGGCGGCGAGCACCTGCTTGCCGGCCTCGCCATAGCGCATCGTTAGGCCGGCCTCGCGCGCGCGCAGCTTGAGCTTCTCGTCGCGCGCCGAGGCGAGCACCTCGTCATAGAGCTTGAGCGCTCGCGCGCGCGGCTCGGGGTTTCCGAGGTCGGCCATCTTGCGGTAGGCGTCGGCGAGCTGCAGCTTGAGCTCGAGATCGTAGCTGCGGCGCGCGGCGAGCTTCTCGAGCACGGCGGCCGCGTTGAGGTAGTCCTTGCGCTCGAGGTAGATGTCACTGAGCACGCGCAGCGCCTCGATGGCGGGGGAGGGCGACTTCATCACTTCGGCGAGCAGCTTGACCGCTTCGCCGCTCTTGCCGAGGCGCCACAGGCAGTGCGCCAGCCGAACGCGCGCGATGTCGTTCTTGGGCTCCATGGTGAGAGACTGGCGGTACGCCTTGACCGCGCGCTCGTAGCTGCCGACGAGCACCAGCGCGTCGCCTCGTTTGAGGGCTTCTTTGGCGCTGAGGCGCGGCGCAGCCAACGCCGAGCTGGCCCCGGCCGTCAAGGTCACGGCCAGCGCGAGCGGGATCGACGAGCGAAGCAGGGCCATCTACGTCTCCTTGGAGGGCTCTTGAACGATCGTACGCCGAGGTCGCAATGGGACGCGAGGTGATACGCGCCACAGCGGCACTCCCTTCCGCGACGTCGCGCCTCGTAGGGACCCGGCAGCGGGTGATCTCGGCGGGTTAGCGTAGAGAGACGTTGTGCAGCGGCAGCTTTAGGTCGGCGAGGCCGGGCGGCAGGCGCGGCGGCGGCTGGTCGTCGTACTTGATGGTCTTCTTGAGCCAGCGCTTGGGGCCGTAGTCGACACAGCCGAGGGCGCGATCCGCCGGCGCGCAGAAGATGCGTACGTGCATGTGGTCCATGTGGTTCTGCGCGTCGCCGGGCTGGTGCATCACGGCGTCCGCGCGAGCTACCAACCACGCCGGCGCCTTCTTGCGCTTTGCGTGGGCGAGCAGCAGCTTCTTGAGCGGCTTGCCGATGAAGATCCACTGAACGCGCACTAGCGGGTCGACGAGCATGGCGCGGATGAGGGCCCAGTTGCGCTGCTTGTCGAATCGGCGCGGCGTGTAGGGAGGCTCGGTGAAATTCGCCGCGCCCAGCGAATTGGCGGCGCTGGCGCTGGCGGCGCCCGCGTCGCGCGTGGCGGGCGTGGCGGCGGCGGTTGCCTGCGCGCCGTTAGGCTGCGAGCCGTTGGGCTGGGCCTTGGGCGCCACGCTCTCGCCCTTGCTGTCGTAGTTGATCATCAGCAGCGGCGCGATGGGGCGCGCACGCAGGTCAGTGGCGTAGAAGATGATGTCGACGTCGCGCCCGCTGCGATGCGAGCGGTGTTCCTTGGTCTTGCCGCCCTCGCGCGGCGAGATGTCGGCGATGCCGACGACGGACTTTCGATAGCGCCGCGCGACGTGGCGCGCCGAGCGCACGATCAGGCCGACCATCTCGTCGGTGCCCCAGCTGCGGTCGCGCGCCTTCCAGCGCGGAGGCACCACGTAGCCCTCGCCGCTCGGCGGCAGCCACGCCGCGTCGATCAACGACCCGCGGCTGGTGGTGTAGACGGACACCGACGTGCCGTCGGTGAGCAGCCCGGGGCCGACGCAGGCGGCGAGCGAAGCCAGCGCGGCAGCGGCGACGATTCGCATCGCTAGATTGTCCCCGACGCGCTTGGGGCGGGCAAACAAAGGGCGTCGGGCCTCGGGCCTCCGACCTCAGGCCTCGGGCCTCCGGCACAGGGGAGCGGTGCTAAAGGGCTTCAGGCTTCAGGCTGCAGGCTTCAGGATCTCCGTGCGAGCGCCTTGCACGCTTGGCCGTCGTGGTGGTGAAGCAACTCACCGCGAGCGCGCAGCGCGAGCCCACGGCCCGACCTGAAGCCCGAAGCCCGAAGCCTGACCACCCGACTAAGTCGGTTTGAGCTTGAGGGCGTCGATGAAGCGCTCGATCTCGCGGCCGAGGGTCTTGAGGCGGGCTGGCGGACAGCGCAGGGTCCAGACCAGCACGCGCTGGCCGTGCTTGTGGTAGAGCTGCAACACGGCCTGCTTGCCGTCCTTGGTACGCGCTTCGATCCACACGCCGCGCACGTTGAGCACCTTGGCTGGGCGCTCGGAGGTCACGCCGAGGCCCACGCCGGCGAGCCCGCGTTTGGATTCCGTGATGAACCAGGCGAGTGTTCGGCGCCCTAGCCAGCCATAGGACAACGCGATGGTGGCCTCGGCGAGCTTGGGGGCTCCTTGCTGTGGCTTGCTCTTGCCGCGCTGTAGCGGCGTGGCGAGCAGCAGCATCGACCGGTAGCCGGTCTGACGCGTGATCGTCCATCCCTCGGGCACCGTCAGATCGATGCCAAGGCGGTGGTTCTTGTAGGACGTCGAGTCGTAGTCGGCGCCCCAGGCCGCGCTGGGGCTCAGGACGGCAGCCAAACACGCGACGAGTCCCGCGGCCGCTGCAAACCGCGCTGACTCGGCACTTCTTTCAGGACCTTCAGCGGCGGTAGTATCGTCCGCTGGATGAACGAGCGCTTCGGCAAATACGAGCTTCTGCGCCGCATCGGCGTCGGAGGTATGGCCGAGGTGTTCGTCGCCAAGACCCACGGCGCCGAGGGCTTCGTCAAGCACCTCGTGATCAAGCGCATCCTGCCGGCCTTCAACGAGGACCCGGAGTTCGTGCGCATGTTCATCAACGAGGCGCACCTCGCAGCTCGCCTGCAGCACGCCAACATCGTCCAGATCTACGACTTCGACCATGTCGATGAAACCTACTACATCGCCATGGAGTGGGTCGACGGAACGGACCTGCGCCGCATCCACAATCTGTCGCGACGTCGTCAGATCCCGCTGCCCGCAAACGTCGCCGTGCACGTCGGCGTCGAGACGCTCAAGGGCCTGCATTACGCGCACAGCAAGACCGACCGCGGTCAGCTGCTGCAGCTCGTGCACCGCGACATCAGCCCGCACAACCTGCTCGTGTCGTTCTCGGGCGAGGTCAAGATCACCGACTTCGGCATCGCCAAAGTCGCCGCGCTGGCCGGCGCCACGCGTTCGGGGGCGGTCAAGGGCAAGCTGACCTATATGTCGCCCGAGCAGATCAACGGCGAGCAGGTCGACGCGCGCACCGACATCTTCGCGCTCGGCATCGTGCTGTGGGAGCTGCTCGCCGAGCGTCGGCTCTATGCCGGCGCCGGCAGCGAGGGCGAGCTGATGGCAGCCGTACGGCGCGCCGACACGCCGCCGCTGCGCTCGGTCAACGAGCGCGTGGACGCCGGCCTCGCGCGTGTGGTCGAGCGCATGCTCGCGCGCGATGCGGACGACCGCTATCAGACCGCGGCGGAGGCGTTGGGCGACCTGTCGAGCTTTGCCAGCATCAGCGACTCGCTCGAGCTGAGCGACTATCTGACCAAGCTCATGCCCGCCGAAGCGGGGCGCGAGCAGCGCGGCAACACGGCGGTGATGTCGCAGCCGGCGCAGCCGGGCTACTCGGAGGCGGCAGCGGACGCGCCCACGCGTACTGCGCCAGAAGATGACGTCTCCGATGACTACGCCGACGGCGCATCCGGCCGCCGGGCGCTGACGCCGAGCGCGAGCGCGAGCGGAGCACCGAGTGGCAGCGCGAGCACGACGGGTCGGGCCGTGCCCAAGGAGCCGCCGCGCGTGCAGGTCGGCTCGCTGACGGCGATGCAGCCGGTGCGCGCGCTCGAAGCGCCATCACAGCCTCAGCTACAGATTGCAGCGCCCGCCGAAGACGACGTGCCGGCGCGGCCTGCTCGGGGGGCAGGGCGCTGGCTGGCAGCCGCGATCGCATTGCTGCTCGCCGGCGCGGGCGGCTGGTTTGTTACAGGCACCGTGCGCGGCGGCGGCGTGCAAGCCGACGCGCGACCCGAGGCCGTGCTGCTCGTACGGTCGAAGCCAAGCGGCGCCGAGGTCTTCGTCGCGGGCATGCGCCTGCCACGCGGGCGCACGCCGCTGACGCTGCACGGCCCGCGCGGC
>JAGQIK010000448.1 GCA_020431405.1 Myxococcales bacterium | reverse complement strand
GCCGGCACGACGAAGGTGGCGTCGGCGGTGAACGTCTTCTTCTGCGCCACGCAGCGCGCGCTGTCGCGCGCCATGTCGGCGACGCCGAGCTCGTTCGCGCCGCCGCCCGCGTCGGCGTCGCTGTCACGCCCGCTGTCGAACGTCACGTCATGCTCGCCGGGCAGCTTGAAGTCCTCGACGCCCGGCAAGCCGTCGAACAGTGCGGCGTCGCCGTCGATGCAGACGCCGGCGACGCAGCGCTGCGCCAGCGAGCAGCTCAGGCAGGGGTCCGACTTGCCCGTCGCGCAGCCGCCGAGCACGAGCGCCAGCGCCAGCACGCACGCGCCGGCGAGCGCACCGTCGCGCACGTGCCTGTCCATCACGCGCGCGCGCGCGGCTCCCCGGCGGGCTTCGCCTCCACAACGACCGCCCACGAAGGCGAGTATACCAGTGGCTGCGGGTGAAAAACTCGCCCACCTGGCGCTGCTGTGATCCAGTGGTGTCGTGTCTTCGTGCCGTCTGTCTGAGCCACCGCCGCGCGTCGCCGATCGCTACCTGCTGCGCGAGCAGCTCGCCGACGGGCTGCTCGGCGCGGTCTATCGCGCCAGGGACACCAACGACGGATCGGCGGTGGCGATCAAGCTCGTGGCGCCCGGACCGGCCGACGAGCACCCGCGCGACGGCGTCGTGCGCGCCGAGCGCGAGCACGCGCTGATGTCGCGCGTGCGCCACCCACTCGTCGCGCGCAGCTTCGAGGCCGGCGAGCACCACCGCTTCGGCTACCTCGCCATGGAGCTCGTCGCCGGCGAAGATCTCTGCACGTTCATCAACCGCAGCGTCGCCGCCGCCGACCTGGTCAGCCTCGAGCGCGCGCTGCCGATCGTCGGCCAGCTCTGTTTGGCGCTCGACAGCGTGCACGCCGCCGGCCTCGTCCATCGCGACCTCAAGCCCGCCAACGTGATGGTGCTGCCCGACGAGAGCATCAAGCTGATCGACTTCGGCGCGGCGCAGCGCCAGAGCGACGCCTTCGGGCTTTGGGGCACACCGCTCTACATCGCCCCCGAGATCACGCTGCGCCGCCGCGTGCCGCAGGCGAGCCGCACGCTGAGCGACATCTACTCGCTAGGCGTGACCGTCTACGAGCTGCTTACCGGCCAGGAGCCCTTCGATCTCGACGCCGACGAGGACATGGCCACGCAGCTCGTCTCGCAAGCGCGCCAGACGTCGCACTGGCTGGGCTGGCTGCGCCCGGATCTACCGGAGTCGCTCTCCGTCCTGCTGCGCGCCGCCATGTCGTCGGATCTGGCGCAGCGCCCGCCCACGTCGCGCGCGTTCTATCGCGCGTTTCGCGCCGCCGCGCTGAGCTGGGGTTGTCGCGAGCCGAGCCGGCAGCGCACCCACCAGGCACGGCCGATGGCGCGCGCCGCTCGCCCGACCGTGCCGCTCGGCGTCGACGCGCCGCTGGCCCGCACGGCGTAGCCGACGAACGCGCGTTCGAGCGTCCGCCCGCCCTAAACAACGGGCAATCGCCGCCGTTGATCAGGCTGAGATGGGACGACTACCCGCCGCGCTCGAGGGCCGCTACGCACTGCGTCATCCGCTCTGCGACGGCGCCTTTGGCACTGTCTACGAGGCCTTCGACATCGTCGAGCGGCGCCCGGTGGCGGTCAAGCTGATCGAGCCGGATCTGCGCGGCGAGGAGATCAGCGCCGATCAAGCCGAGCGCGAGCACGCGCTGATGTCGATGGTGTCTCACCGCGCCGTCGCCGAGAGCTACGCGGCTGGCCGCTACGGCGAGATGGGCTTCGTGGTGATGCAGCTCGTGCAAGGCGAGGACCTCTGCCACTACATCAACCGACACGTCGCAGACGGCATCAACCCCGGTCCGGCCGAGCTGCTGCCCATCGTGCAGCAGCTCTGCGAGGGCCTGCAGGCCGTACACGACGCGGGCCTCGTGCACCGCGACGTCAAGCCGGCCAACGTGATGGTCACGCCGAGCGGCGAGGTACGCCTGGTCGACTTCGGTGCCGCGCAGACCATCGCCGAGCCGACGGCGCTGTGGGGCACGCCGCTCTACATCGCGCCCGAGATCACGCTCGGCCGCCAGCTGCCGCCGCGGCGCCGCACGCTGAGCGACATCTACTCGCTCGGCGTGACGGTCTTCGAGCTGCTTTCGGGTGAAGAGCCGTTCGAGCTCGACTCGCGCCTCGAGATCGCCGAGCAGCTGCTGCGCCAGCTGCACCAGCGCCCGCGCTGGCTCGGCCTGCTGCGTCCCGATCTGCCGGCGGCCGTCTCGCAGCTTCTGCATCAGGCCATGTCGCCCGAGCCTTACGAGCGTCCGGCCTCGCCGATGGCGTTCTACCAGGCGCTCGCCAGCGCGATGCCCCCCGCGCGACGCAAACAGCGCCGGCTGGTCATCGACACGCTGCCGATGCGCCGCGCGCTGCCCTACCTGCCCACCGTGCCGTCCATTGCCGCCTAGCTGCGCGACGAGCTACTTGCCGAGCTGACGCACGATCTTCTCGGCTTCGTCGAGGGTACGCCGAAACACGCCCATCGCCACGGCGTAGGGGCGCGTGGTGCGCAGGTCGACACCGGCGCGGCGCAGCAGCGTCATCGGATGGTCCGAGGCGCCCGCCTTGAGCAGCTTGTTGACGAACGCGTCGCGCGCCTTCTTGCCGCCCTTGCGGATCTTCTCGGCCAGCGCCACGGCAGCGGTCATGCCGGTGGCGTACTGCCAGACATAGTAGTTGTAGTAGAAGTGCGGGATGTAGGCCCACTCGTAGGCGTTGATGGGGCCGATGTTGCTGACGCCGCGCGCGTGACCGTAATAGCGCCGCAGCAGCTCGAGGTAATAGTCCGACAGCTTGTCGGCGGTGATGGCGGTGCCCTTTTCGGCGGCGCTGTACAGTGCGCGCTCGAACTCGGCGAACATCGCCTGGCGAAAGAGCGTGGTGCGAAAGCTCTCGAGCCGCTGGCCGAGCAGAAACAGCCGCCGCTGCTTGTCCTTCTCGCGCGCGAGCATGTCTTCCATCAGCAGCGCCTCGCCGGTGGTCGACGCCACCTCGGCGACGAAGATCGCGTAGCGCGACTTGGGCCACGGCTGGTGCTTGTTGGACAGATACGAGTGCACCGCGTGACCCATCTCGTGCGCCAGCGTCGTCAGCGAGCCGTAGTTGTCGAGGTGGTTGAGCAGCACGAAGGGGTGCACGTCGTAGCCGTCGCCGTCCATGTAGGCGCCCGAGCGCTTGCCCTTGGTCGGGTAGACGTCGACCCAACCGGCGCCGTCGCGCAGCCCGCGCGTCAGCGCGTCGCCGACCTCGGGGCCGAGCGCAGCGAGGCCGCGCTTGACGATCTTGACCGACTGGCCGTACGGGAAGCGCAGGTCGACCTTGCGGATCATCGAGGGGTACATGTCGTAGTAGCGCAGCGTCTTGACGCCGAGCAGCTTTTTGCGCAGGCGCAGGTAGCGATGCAGCAGCGGCAGGTAGCGGTTGATCGCGCGCACCATGCGGCCGTAGGCGGCGACGGGGATATTGTGCTCGTCGAGCGCGGCCTCGATCGCCGAGCGGTACTTGCGCGCGCGCGCCACCGTCACCGAGGCGTTGACGTGCGAGGCGAGCAGCGCCGCCAGCGTGCGGCGGTAGCGCTTGTAGGTGCCGAAGAACGCGGCGAAGGTGCGCTTGCGCACGTCGCGGTCGCCAGCGCGGCGATAGCGCGTGAAGAGCGCCTGTGTCAGCCGCACGCGCTTTTCGCCGACACGGATCTCGGGGAAGCGCATCTCGGCGCCGCGAAACGTCGAGTAGACGTTGTAGCCGGTGCGGCGCATGGTCAGCGTCTTGGCGAGGATCGCCTCCTCGCCGGGCGACAGCACGTGCTTCTTGCGGCGCACCAGCTCGCGCAGATAGAAGTCGTAGTGGCCGAGCGCCTTGTCTTTGGCCAGCGCGCGCAGCTTCTGTGCCGGCAGCGACAACAGCTCGGGATCGAAGAACGCCCCCGCGCCCTTGAAGCGCGCCTCGAGCTTGTCGACCTGCTGCTTGTAGCCCTGGTACTTGGCGACGCGCGTGTCCTCGTCGTGCTTGCGGTGCGCGTAGGTGGCCAGCCGCGCCAGTTCCTTGCGCTGTCCGTAGAGCAGGTCGAGGCAGCGCGCGAGCGCGCGGGCGCTGCCGCCGAGCTTGCCCTTGCAACGGCCGAGCTTGCCGATGGCGCGCTCGAAGCGGCGGCGCGCTGCTTCGAAGGCGCCGTCGCTCTTGTAAAGGTGCGTCAGGTTCCAGCGGTAGCGCTTGGCCACTTGGCTGCGCTCGCGCGTGTCGGCGTTGGCGGCGGCGTGCGCTGTCAGCAGCGCGCCGCACAGCAGGGCTGCGGCGCCGGCGCTGGCGATGACGGTGACGATGGCAGAACGGGTGCTCGCGGATCGTGGCTCGGACATGGCCAGAGCCTTATCCGTCGAGCAGCAGCGCGTCAACGCCACGCCGGCCGAGCGACGTGGCTCGGAGGCTAGTGCAGGGTAAAGAAGGCCAAGATCAGCAACAACAGAAAGGGGACGCCGAAGATCAGGAACACGAAGTTGTTGCTCGACGCGTTGGGCGCCGCCGGGCGGTCGTCCTCGTGCTCGGCGTTGGTCTCGGTCTCGGGCGCGGAAACATTCGCGTCTGCTCGCGGCGCACGGGGGCGCTGCGCACTGGGTCGCTTGCTCATGACGAGCTCCTCGGCGGCCATGCAGGCCGCGGCTCGATCGCACGTTGGGTGTCTATCGCGAGTTGTTCGGGGCTGCGGCTAGGCGGGCGGTCCGCGGCAGATGCGGCGCCTCGCGCGGGCGCGACGGATGGCGTCGTTGGCGCGCAGCGCCACACGCCGTTCGACGCATGGCATCGGGGCGCTGGCTGTCGGCTCGCGCATGTCGCGGGCGTGTGCGCCCTGCGCGTCGTCGAAGCTGCGCTTTGCCTCGAGCAGGCGGCTCGTGCCTCGGGTCTCGCCGTAGACGGCGCGCGCGCCGGCCTTGGCCGCGCCGATGGTCGCCGTGGCACGGGCGGCTGGCAGGGCCGCGGCGGGCGCGGCGCACAGCGCGCAGGCGATGGCCGCGACGCTGGCCAGCCAACGCGCCGCCAGCCAGCGCGGTGGTCGCGCGGCGCATGGAACGCAGCGGGTGCGATCCAGAGAGCGGCTCATGGCCTCAGAATAACGCCGCCGTAGCGGCGCGCAACTACTGCTTGCGGATCGAGTTGCCCTTACCGAGGTTGGAGATCCGCGGCGACTTCTTGCCCCGCAGGCGGTAGCGCACGGTGTTGCGGTTGCCCATCACGTCGATGGTCCTGACCTTGCCGGCCTTGACCTGGTTGC
The DNA here is from genome assembly GCA_020431405.1 of Myxococcales bacterium. GTDB lineage: Bacteria > Myxococcota_A > Polyangia > JAGQIK01. Next base: position 17,861 of record JAGQIK010000448.1, on the reverse strand, counting down.
GGTTGCCCTGCACTTCGAGCGCGCGCACCTTCACCAGCACCACCTTGTTGCCGTTGCCGTTGACCTTGACGGTGGTGCAGTTGTGGATCGTCAGCTTGTTCTTGCTGCCGTCGATGGTTGCCGTACCGCCGTCGATGCCGCAGTCGCGCTTGCCGCGGCGCGCCTTGCCCGCGATGGTGATGTCCTTGGCGTGAGCCGTGGCAGCAGAAAGGCCGCCCAGAGCCAGTATCGCGACGAGTGTGGGTGCTTTCATCTCGCCCCTCCGTTTTGCGGCGCGAGACTAGCCGCGCGGCACCGATCGACACAAGAGGCGCGCGTTTCGGGCTAGCATCGCCGGGGCCATGGCCGTCGCTGCCTCCAACACGCGCGATCGCGAGCCGCGCCTCTCGCTGCGAGAGCGCGTCTATCAGGTCGTGGCGCCGCACGAGCGCGGGCGGCGCTACCCGCGCCTCTCGGTGGCGTTCGACCTGTTGATCCTGGGCTGCATCGTCGCCTCGTGTCTGCTGGTGCTCTTCGAGGACAGCTACCCCGCGCGCGCCGAGCTGTGGCTGCGCGCCGAGGTGGCCTTCACCGCGATCTTCGTGGTGGAGTATCTGCTGCGCTGGTACTCGGCGCCCAACCGGCTGCGCTACCCCTTTACGTTCTACGCGCTGATCGATCTGGCGGCGGTGCTGCCGTCGCTGATCGCGCTCGGCGCGCACATGTTCATGCTGCGCTCGCTGCGCGGCATCCGCCTGCTGCGCCTGTTGCGCCTGCTGCGCTTGGTGCGCCTGCTGCGCCTGCTGCGCTACGGCCCGGTGCTGCACGCGTGGATGGTCGATCTGCGCGTGTTCTACTCGGCGCTCGACTACCAGTACCACCTCTACCGCCTGCGCCGCCTTCTGGTGTGGGTCGTCGGCGCCTGGATCATCGGCGCCAATCTGGTCTACCTCACCGAGCACAACCTCGTCGGTCCGCGCGGGCCGTTCGGCGACTACTGGAAGTCCTACTGGCACGTCATCATCGTGCTGGTCTCGGGCATCGAGGACAAAGAGCCGCTCAGCTGGGTCGGCCGCGCCGAGGTCACGCTGCTGATGGTCGCCGGCATCAGCGTGGTCGGCATGCTCACCGGCGAGATCGTCTCGATCCTGGTCAAGCGCGTGCAGCGCGCGGGCAAGGTCGCGGTGCTGCCGCCGACGCTCGCCATCGAGCGCCACGTGCTGATCCTCGGCTGCAACACGCACCTCGCGAACGTGATCCGCCAGGTGCGCCTAGCGCTCGGCGATCAGCACTACATCGTGGTGGTCTTTCCCGAGGCCGAAGAGATGAGCGCCGGCGAGCCGGCGATCTACCGGCGCGTGTTCGGGCTGTCGGGCGATCCCATCGACGTGCGCGTGCTGCAGCGCGCCGGCATCGATCGCGCCATGCGCGTGATCGTGCTCGCCTCTGACAGCGGCGACGAGTCGGGCGCCAGCGGCCGCAGCCACGAGGACGCCGCCGGGCGCGTGCGGCGGCTTTCGGCCGAGCAGGCCGAGCGGCGCGACGGCATCGCGTTGATGCAGACGCTGGCGGTGCTGTCGCGGCGCCCCGATGGCGTACCCATCGTCGTCGAGCTGCAGAGCCCGCAAAGCCTGACCTACGCCGAGCACCTCGAGCGCGTCGAGTTCGTCATCGGGCGCAAGTTCAGCGAGACGCTGGTCAGCCAGGCGGTGCTGCGTCCCGGCGTGACCGAGGTCTACGGCGAGCTGATGACCTTCGATCACGTCTCGCCGGATCTGCTCACGCTGCCGGTGCCCGACGCGCTCGTCGGCAAGACCTATCGCGAGGCGGCGCTCTACTGCCACGATCTCGAGGACGAAGCCGTCACGCTGATCGGCATCGATCGCTCGCCGCCAGGCCTGCCGTCGACGCGCTTCTGGCTCAACCCCGAACGGACCCTCGAGCCCGAGCAGCGCGTGCTCGCCGCCGAGGATCGCCTGATCGTCGTCGCCAGCGAGCGACCGTCATTCGCGCCGCCCGGTGCGGAGGAGCTATGGAGCGGCAAGATACTCTCGCGCAGCTGAGCGACCACGTCGTGATCTGCAACTGCAACGACAAGGTCAAGCGCATCGTCGAAGAGCTGCACGCCGAGGCCGTGCTCGAGCCGCCCGATGTGGTGTTGATGACCGACGAGGCGGGTGAGCGGCTGTGGATGCGCCACCCCGAGTGGGAGCCCGAGGTCGACGGCGCGCGCGCGCGCTTCATCCGCGTCACGGGGCGCCCCACCAGCGAGGACGATCTGCGCTCGGTGGGCGTCAGCGCGGCGCGTGCGGCGGTGATCCTCGCCGATCCGGCGCTCGGCGAGCTGGCCGACGCGCGCTCGACGCTGGTCGCGATCGCCATCGAGCGCGAAAACCCGCAGGTGCACACCGTGATGGAGCTGCTCGCCTCGGTCAATCGCGTGCACCTCGAGGCCACCGACATCAACGAGGTGGTCTGTCGCGGCGAGATCACCGAGAAGGTCATCGCGCAGAGCTGCATCACGCCGGGCGTGAAGAACATCCTCTCGCACTTGCTGACCACGGCTACCGGCACCGAGCAGCTCTTTCTCGCGCACCTGCCGGTGGCGCTGCAGGGCGCGACCTATCGCGAGCTATCGCGGCGCGCCATCGAGCGCGGCGCGCCGTTTACGCCGATCGGCTTCGTGCGCCACGGCGAGCGCGACGGTCGGCCGCTCAGGCAGGTGGTGCTGGCGCCGCTGCCGCGCGCCGAGCTGGGCCGCGATACGAAGCTCGGCGCCGCCGACGAGCTGGTCGCCATCGCGGGCGCCGAGCTCGATCTGGCGCGCTGGCTCGCAGCCACCGACTAGTACCTCGACCGCGCGATTCTAATCGCTTCTCGCCGGCCCTGTCGCCCGCTGGCGTTGTTGCGCCTCCTCGCCGTAGCACCACTATGCCTCGTCGGCGCGCCTAGCCAGCGAACGACATGTCTCGGCGAGAAGCGATCGAAACCACGCGGTCGAGGTACAGCGCCGCGAGCGGGTCGTTCTGACCACCTCTCGGGGGCTGTCCCCTGACTTTCGGCACACTTACATGGACATACACCACAGTGCGCTTTTTCTTGCCTTCGTGACGAGGCCGTGTCTTATGTGACAGTAATGTGACAGGTTGGACGGGGTGGTAAGTATCAGGAGGTTAGCGTGAAGGCATTCGTACGAGACCCGGCACGCGACAAAGCGTCTTCGAGGCGCCGCTACTGCCGGCGCGGCCGAGGGCTGCACCTTTACTTCCGGCACGTGGGGCCGGAGATGCAGCGGCGCTTCTGCGAGCTGGTCGACGTATCGCGGCTGCCGCGCGTATTCCTTCACGGCAACCCGCACGTCGACAACTACGCCAAGACCGAGCGCGGCGCGGCGATGGTCGACTTCGATCGCGCGCGCTACGGGCCTTACGCCTACGACATCGTGCGCTTCCTCGTCTCGGCGGGCATCAGCGCGCGCGAGCAGTCACGCTGTCTGATGCCGCCCACGGCGCGCTCGAGTCTGCGGCGCGGCTACGCGCAGGGTGTGCTGTGTCCGCAGCTGCGCTACGAAGAGATGCACGCGCTGCGACGGCGGCGCGCCAAGCGCTGGCAGCAGTCGACGGTGCAGTACGTCGAGGCCAATCGGCTTTGGGCGCGCAAGATGCGCGAGAACGCGATGCCGCTCGAGCAGCTGCCGCTCGAGCAGCTGCTGGCGAGCTACGCGCGAAGCCGCGAGGAGCCGTCGCTGCTCGAGCACTATCGTGTCAGCGAGGCGGCGCAGATCCCGGGATCGATGGGCAAGATGCATACGGTGCTGCTGCTCGAGTCGCTCGACTCGTCGATCGACGAGCACGCGCGCGCGCTGCTGCTCGACTTCAAAGAGGTCTACGACGAGCCCGACACGCGCTGGTTTCACAACCCGTTCGCGCACAACGGCGAGCGCATGGTGCGCGCTGGCGAGCTTCACGCGCCGGGCTGGGAGATGCGTCCAGGTTGGGCGACGGTGGGTAACACCGAGCTGTGGGTGCGGCAGATCTCGCCGCAGCAGGTCAAGGTCAAGCGCGCGCTCGAAGAGGCCGAGCAGATGGATCTGTGCTTCGCCGTCGGCTCGCAGCTCGGCGCGGCGCACGCTGCGTCGGCGACCTGTGCGGCCGGCGAGCCGATCGATCGCGAAGCGCTCGCCGAGCATTTTCTCGCCAACTACGAAGAGTACTTCTACGTGGCGGCACAGCTCGAGGCGGAGCTGCGGCGCGCCTACGAGATGTACACCGATCGCGCGCTGCGCATGCGCGCCTAGGTCGCTTCGCGCATGAGCTTCGGACTGGCGACGCTGCTGACGCTGGTCGCGCTGGCGACATCGACGCTGTCGGCCGTCACCGGCGTTGCCGGCGGCGTGGTGCTGCTGTCGATCCTGCTTTTGACGGTGCCGGCGCGCGCGGTGGTGCCGCTCCACGGCGCGGTGCAGCTGGCGGCGAGCGCGAGCCGCATCGTCGTCTTCTGGCGTCACATGCGCTGGCGCGTGGTGCTCGGCTTCGGCGTCGCCAGCGCGCTGGGCGCCGTCGCCGCGGCGCCGGTGGTCAGCGCGATGCCGGCGCGGCTGATGAAGGGGCTGGTGGCGGGCTTCATCTTGGTCTCGGTGGCGCTGATGCTGCGCAAGCCGCACGCGCAGACAAGCGACGACGACAAGGCGAGCGCCGCTGATGCGATCGACAGCGCGCCGCCGCCCTCGCGCGGGCGCGCGCTGTTGTGGCTGAGCTCGATGGGGCTCGCCTCGGGCTTTCTCGGCATGCTCGTCGGCTCCACCGGACCGTTGGTGAGCCAGGCGTTTCTCTACGCCGGCATCGTCAGCGAGGCGCACATCGCGAGCAAGTCGGGCTGCCAGGCGGTGGTGCACGCCCTCAAGATCCCCGTCTACGGCCTCGGCGTGCGCTTCCAGTACGGCGCCTACGCGCCGACCATCGGCGCGATGAGCCTCGCCAGCGTGGTCGGCACGCTGGTCGGCCGCCAGCTACTGTCGCGGCTCAGCCAAGCGCGCTTCGCGACGATCACGCAGCTACTGCTCGGCGCCATCGCGATCAAGATCCTCGTCGTCGACGTGATGCTCGCCTAGCTCGCCTAGCTCGATGCGCGCACGGCGACCGAGCGCGACTATCATGGAAGGCCATGGCTGTCGCGCCGCTGGTCTACGTCGTCGTCGCCGCCTACCTGCTCGGCATGCTCGCGCTCGGGCTGTGGGCAGCGCGCGCGCGCATCGAGAGCGCCGACGACTTCATGGTCGCGGGGCGGCGGCTGCCGTGGTTTGTCATCGCCGCCACGCTGGCGGCCACCGAGGTTGGCGGCGGCAGCAGCATGGGCGTGGTGGCCAAGGCCTACGGCGCCTGGGGCCTCGGCGCCGCCTGGTACATCTGGGCGATGGCGCTGACCTTCGTCGTCATCGCGCTGCTCGCGCCGCGCCTCATCGAAAGCCGCGTGCGCACCATCCCGCAGTACTTCGAGCAGCGCTACGACCGGCCGAGCGCGCTGGTCACGGCGAGCTTGATGATCGTCGCGTTGGTGGGGCTGACCACGGTGCAGACGATGGCCACGGGCCTGCTCGCCAGCACGCTGCTCGGCATCCGCTACGGCTCGGCGGCGTTGCTTTCGGGCGCGGTGGTCACGCTCTACACGGCGTTCGGCGGCATGTGGAGCGTCAGCCTCACCGACGTGGCGCAGTGGATCTTGATCGTCGTCGGCATGGCGTGCGCGCTGCCGTTCGCGATCTCGCGCGCTGGCGGCGTGGGGCGCGTCGCCGCCGCGCTGCCGCCCGCGGCCACCGATCTATTCGCCAAGATCGGCGGCGCCGAGATCGCGTCGCTGCTGGTGATCTACACCACGAGCTTCTCTGTCGGCCAGGAGGCGATGCAGCGGCTCTACTCGGCCAAGAGCGGCGGCGCCGCGCGCGCCGGCGCGCTCACTACGGCGGCGTTCTATCTTCTGTTCGGCGCGCTGCCACCGCTGCTCGGCCTCGTCGCCAGCGTGCTGGTCAAGCAGGGCGTCATCGCGCAGGCCGCACTCTCGCGCCTCGGTGACGGCGCGCTGCTGCCGCTGCTCGCGCAGAGCGCGCTGCCGCCGCTGCTCTGCGGGCTGCTCTTCGCCGGCTTGATCTCGGCGACCATGTCGAGCGCCGACTCCAACCTGCTCGGCGCGGCGAGCATCTTCACCAACGATCTGTGGCGCCGCGACGCGGAGCCGACGCGCGCGTTGATGCAGCGCACGCGTGCCGCGGTGATCGCGCTCGGCGTGTTGACGACGCTGCTCGCCGCGCTCGAGCCGCGCGACCTCATCGACCTGCTCAAGCTCTCGTTCGGCCTGCGCGCCGCGGGGCCGTTCTTCCCGTTCGTCTTCGGCCAGCTCTTTTCGCGCGGCTCGCGCGCCGGCGCCCTCGCCGCGCTGCTGGGCGCCACCGCGCTCACGCTCGCGCTGGCGGCGAGCAAGCACGCGCCGTGGGGTCTCGATCCGATGCTGCCCGGGCTCGCGCTCGGCGGGGCGCTCTACTTCGCAGGCTCGCTGCTGCGGCCCGACGCCGCGCGCTGAGCGGCGCTGATCGCTGCGCGCCGCGCGCCGCGCGCTACTGCGGGCGAACGCGGTAGACGCGGTTGGCGTGATCGTCGGCGATGAAGAGGCTGCCCTCGCGTCCGACGGCGATGCCGGTGGGGCGGCCGAGGCGCGTGAGGCCATCGGCGAGCTCGAAGCCGGAGACGAAGTCGGTCCACTGCTTGGTCGGGTCGGACCAGTCGACGGGGATCGCCGGCGTGTCGCCGTTCATCGCGACGAAGGCGACGCGCGGCGGGCTGAAGAACTTGCCGCCGACCTTGTGCCAGCTGCCGTGCGCGGCGAGGAACGCGCCGCCGCGGTAGCTCTGCGGGAAGGCGTGCTTGCCCGACGGTGCCAGCGGGTAGAACACCGCGCCGATGATCGTCGAGTAGGCGGGCATCTCCACGCGCGGGATGACGGTGCTCGAGCAGTCGCTGCCCGAGATGTACGCGTGCTGGTCCTCTTCGCAGGCAGGCCAGCCGTAGTCGGCGACGCCGGCGTGCGCCGTGATCGGGTCGAAAAACTCGTAGGGGTGGCCCGAAGGCAGACCATCCTGGCCAGCGACGCCCGCCCACACGCTGCCGGTGGCCGGATTGACGGTCAGCGCGATGGCGTTGCGGATGCGCTTGGCGCGCGTGCTCATGTTGGCGCCGTCGGGGTCGAGGCGCTGCACCGTCGCGCGCGTGGGATCCGTCTCCGTGCAGGCGTTGCACGACGAGCCGACACCCGCGTAGAGCGTGCCGCCGGCGAACGCCACCGACGTCGTCGTGTGGCCGCCTTGGGTTACCTGCCGCACCTTGGCGATGGGCTGACCGAGCTGCGCGCTGGTCTGTCCGTCGGCGTAGCTCGTCGCGTAGATGCCGTGCTGCGAGGCGACATAGATCGTACAGGTGGATGCGTCGAAGGCGACGCCTTGCACGGGCGCGTCGTTGACGCTGGCAAACGGCATCGGCGCGCCGGGCTGTCCGTCGGCTTCGGCGTTGGGGATCAAGTAGACGGCGTTGCCGCTGGTGCCCACGAGCAGATCGCCGTTGGGCAGCGCCACCAGCTGGCGCGGATTCGAGATCGCCGCGATGGACGCCATGGTGAAGCCCTGCGCGACGGTCACCGCCGGCGTCGACGACGAGGGCCCTGCGGTGGTGGTCGTCGGCGTGGCGCCGCTGCACTGCGGCGGGACCGTGTCGCCTGCGGCGTCGCGCGCGGCTTCGCCTGGTGCGTCGCGCGCGCCGTCACCCGTGGCGATGGGGCCGTCCTGCACGGCGTCTGTGCCGGGTTGCTTGGCGTCGGTGGTCTTGGTGTCGTCGCTCTTACAGGCGCAGAGGGCGAGCACGGCGGCGAGATAGATGGCGCGATTAAGCTTAAACATGGCTAGAGCATGAGGCACGTCGGCCGATGAATCTAGCCGGTGGCCTCGACGGGCTGCTAGCCGGTGGCCTCGACGGGCTCGTCCTTGGCGACGATCACGGCGTCGCGGCCGCCGTCTTTGGCGCGATAGAGCGCGGCGTCGGCGCGGGCGAGCAGTGCTTCAGCGCTCTCGGTCGGTGCGAGCACCGCCGCGCCGATGGAGACGGTGATCGGCGGCAGCACTTTGCCGTCCTCGCCCTCGACGCGCAGCTTCTTGACGGCGTGGCGCAGCCGCTGCGCGGCGCTGACCGAGCCGGCCAGATCCGAGTTGGGCAGGATCACGACGAACTCTTCGCCGCCGTAGCGTGCGCGAAAGTCGTCGGGGCGCAGGCGATTGCCCATCTCGTCGGCGACGACCTTGAGCACGCGGTCACCAGCGGCGTGGCCGTGGTCGTCGTTGAAGCGCTTGAAGTGATCGATGTCGAGCAGCAGCAGGCCCAGCGGCTGCTGGCCGACGCGGTAGCGCCGCACGAAGCGTGGCAGCTTCTCGTCGAGCCAGCGCCGGTTGAACACGCCGGTGAGGCCATCGACCATCGCGTCGTGCTCGTAGCGCTGCCGCAGCTTGACGTTCTCGGAGATCTTGTAGTTGTTGGCGCGCATGCGCTGTGCGAGCAGCATCAGCATGTTGCGCGCGAAGCGGTGCGAGCCCGAGACCAGCGACCAAAAGATCTGCTCGTCGACCATCAGCACGTTGGTCGGCTGACAGGCGACGACAAACGCGCCGGCGGGGCTGTCGTCGATCACCGACAGCTCGCCGACGGTCTGTCCCGCCGGCAGAAACGCCACCGGCTCGGAGTGCGGGCTGTCGAGATGGACGCTCAGCTCGCCGTCGAGGATCAGGAACATGGTGCGGTTTTCCTGGCCCAGCGAGAGCAGCACGTCGCCCGGATCGAGGGCGCGCGCACGGCACGGGGCGAGGATGCGTTGGGCTTCTTCGGCTTGCACGCCCTGCAACATCTCGAGCGCGGCTAGCTGCTCGGCGGTCAGCACCGCTCCAGTCTACTCGATCTGGTCGCTAGTAGCTGAAACCGCCGTGGTAGTGGTTGACCCGCACCGGCTCGGGCACCCAGCGGCGCTCGACGCGCTTGGTCTTGGTGCGCTTGGTCGGTCGCGCTTCGAGCGGCTTGCCCACGGGGGCGGGCACCACTTTGACGAGCTGCGTGATCACGCCGTCGGTGTTGGGCGTGGCGCCATCGGCCGGCTTGGCCTTGTCGGGCTCGACGCGCGCGGGCTTGCCGGAGCGTGCCTTCTTGCGCACCACGCGCTTGGCGGCGCGCTTGGCCGGGAGCGGCTGCAGCTCGACCTTGAGGATGGTTGCGCTGACGGCCGGCCGTTTGACCGGCTGCACAGCGGGGACACTGAAGCTTAGAACGACTGTCAACACGAGTGCGTGCATGGTCGTCCTCCTGCCGCCGAGGGCGGCCTCACGAGGAACGCATGAACCTCCTCGCCACGCGATGGGCGAGGTAACGCTACGAGCCGCGGACGACGGCGCCGCGGCCAACGAGCTCGTGTCTTCTAGTCTCGGAGGTGAAAGTGCGCGTGCACGAGGTGCACGCTGTGCGGGCAGAAGCCTGCCGCCGGGGTGGCCGCGAGGACCGCAGGATGTGCGAGACGCTGGCCGGTGGCCGCGGACGTTTTGGTTTTCATCTTTGGCCTCCTTTCGGCCTGTGCTGTGTGGATCCACAGCATCAGCCATGCCAGCCGCGTCGGCGCGCCAAGTCGCTGTAGGCCCACACGTTGTCGCGCCGCCGCGTCCACACGCCGATCGCCGGATTTCAAAAATCGACGGCTTGCGCAGGTGCCGCGGGGCGCTGGCAGCCCGTGATACGATCGCGCGATGACGCGACGACTCTTGTGCCTCGTGTTGCTCGCGCTGCCGGCCTGCTCGAGCGGCTCGACCAACGCGGCGGACGCCGCAGCCGACAGCAGCGACTCGCGCATCGGCTTCAGCGACGGCCGCGACGCCGCGGCGCCCGATGTCGCCGGCGACGTTGTCCTCGCGCCCGACGGCCCGTTGCCCGATCTGAGCGTCGACGGTCTGGCCGCTGGTGATGGCGGCGGCGATAGCACGGCCGACGGCGCGGGCGACGGGAGCGGCGCAGACGCGACGGTCGATACCACGGGCGCGGCCGACAGCAGCGTCGACAGCAGCGCGCCGGCGTGTCTGTGGATGGACGTCACGCAGTGCGCCACCGGCGCCAAGATCGTCGACTTCTGCCCCGCGGGCCGCAAGAACGTGATGCGCCTGCGCCGCTGCGACGACTCGATCTTCAGCGGCGCGACAGTGCCGACCTACGCGGCGACCTACAACCTCTGCAGCTGCGCCTGGCAGCAGAGCTGCCCGAGCGAAAACTGCGTCGTCTGGAAGCAGGTCGAGTGCTGTCAGTGAGCTGCTAGCAGCGCGAGGGCTAGTCGCGGCGCAGGCCGTGCTTTTTGATCAGCCGATAGAGGTGCACGCGATCGATGCCGGCGTGGCGCGCGGCCTCGGCGACGTTGCCGCTGTTGGCTTCGAGCAGGCGCGCTAGGTAGCGCCGCTCGAACATCGCGCGCGCCTGCCTGAGCGGCATCGCGTCGAGCACGAGGTCGGAGATCTGACTCTCCTCGCTGCGCGTGTGCAGCGGCGCCGTCACACGCGCGGGGTCGGTGCTCGAGTCGAGGTTGGGCGGCGCGTCGGGAAACACCGAGATACGCTCGAGCACGTTGCGCAGCTCGCGCACGTTGCCCGGCCAGGGGTGGCGCGTGAGCATCGCCAGCGTCTCGGGATCGAAGTTGGGCGTGGCGCCCGAGACGCCGCAGACGTCGGGCCACATGTTGGCGATCAGCAGGTCGAGGTCCTCGGCGCGCTGGCGCAGCGGCGGCAGCGACAGCGAGACGACAGCGAGCCGGTAGTAGAGATCGCCGCGGAAGGCGCCGCTGTTGACCAGCCGCGCCAGGTCGCGGTTGGTGGCGGCGATGATGCGCACGTCCACCGCGCGGTGATGGTGCTCGCCGACGCGCTTGACCTCTTTGCGCTCGAGTACGCGCAGCAGCTTGGGCTGCAGCTCGAGCGGCAGCTCGCCGATCTCGTCGAGGAAGATCGTGCCGCGCTCGGCCTCTTCGAACGGGCCGGCGCGCGACTCGGTGGCGCCGGTGTACGCACCGGCGGTGTAGCCGAACAGCTCCGACTCGACCAGCGCGGGCGGGATCGCGCCGCAGTCGACGACGACGAACGGGCCCTCGGCGCGCGGCGAGTGGTTGTGCAGCTCTCGCGCGACGAGCTCTTTGCCGGTGCCTGTCTCGCCGTCGATCAGCACCGTCACGTCCTGGCGCGCGATGGCCTCGAGCTTGCGAAACAGCTCGCGCATGGTGGGGCTCTTGCCGACCAGGCCACCAAACTCGGTGCCGATGGTGATCGGCACCTCTTCCTCTTCGCTGAGCGGCAGCAGGCGCAGCATCGTGTCGCCGAGCTTGAGATCGACGGCGCCCTGCACCAGCGCCTGCTGCAGGCGCACGGCGCCCAGCCAGGTGCCGTTGGTGCTGTCGAGGTCGGTGATCTGAAAGCCGTCGGGCGTGATCTTGATGCGCAGGTGGTGGCGCGAGACGGCCGAGCTGTCGAGCATCAGCTCGTTCCAGCGCGCCGAGCCGACGGTGACGGACTCGGCGGCGGTGTCGAGGCTCTTGCCGCGGTCGGGGCCGCTGAGGACTTCGAGACGGTACTTGCGGCGATAGAAGCGCGCGCCTTCGAGGTCGACGGCGAGGCGTTTGGTCGTGTCACTCACGGCGGCCGAAGTATCGCATGGCCGCCGCCGTTGGTCATCGGCCTCGCGCGCGCCGCGCGTGGCGGCCGCGCCCACGCGCGCCGTCGCCACGCCGTCGCCGTCGCCACACCACCAGGCCGATCACGAGCGCGAAAAACAGCGCGCCCGGCGGCGGGGCAGCGGCTCTCGCGCCGACGCGGCAGCCGCCGGCGGCGTCGGCCGCGCGGCCAGCGGCGACGCACTGTCCCTCGCCGCCGCAGACCTCGCCCTCCCCGCAGCCGAAGGGGCACGGCTCGCCGCTGCTGACCAGCCGCTTGGCGGTGGTCTCCTCGGCGAGCGGCACGCCGCAGCCATCGGGTCCGGGCGGCGGCGGCGGCGCGCAGCTCGGGTCGGCGTAGAGCACGCGCAGGGCCGCCTGGTCGTCGGCGCGCAGGTCGCGCTTGCGCACGTCGGCGAAGGTCATCGCGTCGGCCATCACCGAGTCGTCGCTGTCGGAGCTGGCCAGGCCCAGCACGCGGCCCACCAGCGCGGTGAGCTCGCCCTGCACGTCGAGCGTGGCGGGCGCGCCGTCAGTGGACCAGCGATAGCTGAACGCGTTGATGGCGATGTCGCCGCGCGCGATGCCGTCCTTGCCGACGCGGATGGTCGAGGTAGCGACCACGTCGTGACGCGCGAGTGGCCAGCTTTGCGCCGACGTGTGCCAGTGCACGTAGATGCCCGAGCCCTGCGCGCTTTCGAGCCCCTGCGCGCTGTCGAGCGATTCGGCGAGCTCGAAGCTGCCCGCGCTGCGCAGCGCGAGCGCCGCGCACGGCACGTTCGACCAGGCGGCGAAGGCGTCCTCGACCGCGAGGCGCTTGCTGATCTCGACCAGCGAGCTCGAGATGTAGAACGAGACCGAGCGCGCGGGCCAGCTGGGGTGACCGGCGCGTCCCTTGACGCGGCGCAGGCAGTAGGCGCGCGCGCGCGCCGGGATCGAGGCGACGCATAGCGCGCAAAAGATCGTGGCGAGCAGCGTAAGCGTCACAGCGCGTCGAGGCACCGTCACCTCCCGATGGGCCGTCTAGTCAGGTGCTACGGGCGGGCGCTACTGCAGCGTGTGTGCCGGATCGGCGAAATCGCCTAGCCGCCTGTAATCGCTGAAAACGTACAGGGTGCGCAGCTGTAGGGGGTGTTACCTATCGGTTCAAGTCGCGTAGCGGATCCGTTACCGACGGGGTGAGATGTCACCGCGAGCGGAGACTCGACGTCGCGCTGTGCGCGAGCGCGAACGCGGCGCGCCCTAGCCGCCCGCGGCGAGGGCGTCGACGCGGCTTTGGAGGTCGACCGGCGCGAGGCGATCGCTGACCTCGGCGAAGTAGCGATCGAGCAGCGCCGCGCCGCGCGCCATCTGCTGGCGCACGGGGCCGGTGCTCGCGTAGCGGCGCAGCGCGTCGGGGTTGACCTTGGCCTTGCCGTAGTAGGCGAAGTGATCGGGCGTGGTGTGGATGACCTGGCGGCGCAGGTCGACGAGGCGCTGTGGCACCTCGATCGGCTTGCTGTTGAGCTCGAGCAGCTTCCACAGGCCGAGCCGCTTGCGATCGAAGTGGCAGCGGTTGGTCACCATCGGCAGCAGGAAGTAGAAGTACGTCGTCTCGATCATGTTGAGACGCACCGCCGAGAGCACGGGGTCGTGCATCTCGGAGTACCAGTTGCCGATGGTCTGCTGCGAGCTGCGCACCGGCGCCCAGAAGGCGCGGTCGAGCCGCTCGATGTAAGCCGGGTCGTGATCGCCAGCGAGGTCCGACGCGATCATCTCGCCCACCTGCTGAAGCTGCATCATCGAGAAGGCGAGGCCGTTGGAAAAGAGCGGGTCGACGGCGACGGCGGCGTCGCCGACGAGACACCAGCGATCGGCCGAGTAGACCTGCTTGGTCTCGTAGCGGTAGTTGCGATAGAGGTTGGTGTCGAGCACGCGGCCGGAGGCGACGAGGTCGGTGATGACGGGGTGCTCTTGCGAGACGGCCGCCATGAAGCTTTGCATGTCGCGCACGTCGTGGCGGTAGATGTCGGGGCGCTGCGTGAGCCCGATGCTGATCATGTCCTCGCCGCGCTCGGCGTCGTGACCGCGCATGGGGATGAGCCAGATCCAGTTGCCGCGGCCCATGAAGTGGTGCGTCGAGTAGAAGCGCTCGTAGTGGTAGGGGCCGCCGGGCTCGGACGGGTGCGGACCGAGGGCGTCGAGGTTGGCGAGTAGCTCGCGCCGAAAGCCAGCCAGGCGGAACCAGAACGCGTGGCGCTGCGGCGTGACCTTGACGGTGAGGCCGAGCTTGCGCGCCAGCAGGCGCCGGCGCCCCGAGACATCTACCAGCCAGCGCGCCTTGACAGTCGTCTCGGCGCCGGCTTCGGTGCGCACGGTCAGCGTGTGGCCGCGCTCGCCGTCGAGGGCGACGTCGCTGACCATGCCGTGGATGCGCGTGACGCCGGGCAGCGCGTCGACGCGCGCGCGCATGTCGCGATCGAAGACCTCGCGGTTGAGCTGCCACGCCGGTGGGCGCGCCATCGGCCCCTGCCAGCTCGGCAGCGGCGAGAAGTTGTCGCAGTCGCGCTCGTTGCACTGCACCGAGTAGGTGCGGTCGGCGGGGTCGTCGGGATGCAGCTTGAAGTAGTAGGTCAGCGAGTACTTCGGGTAGTGGTGCTCGCGCAGGTACTCGCCGAGGCCGAGCTCGTTTTCGAGAAACTGGGCGGTGATCTCGATGGTGGACTCGCCGACCACCGGCGCGCCGCCGCGCGAGGCGGGGCCGATGATCGTGATGTGGCTGTCTGGGAGACGTCTTCGAAGGTAGAGCGCGGCGAGGTTGCCTACGATGCCATTACCAACAACGACGACGTCCATACGCAGGGCTCCAATGTAGCGGGGTGTGCTACGTGATACGTGTCAGCCGGTCTTTCGTTTCGGGGGAACCGAAAGATTGTGGATCTTTCTCTGCGACACGCCCGGCGAATCAGCATCGGGGCGCGAAATAATGCTCGGCCTGACGTAGTGGCTAGCCGGCCAGCGGAAGCGTCAGTAGCCGTCCAGGACGAATGTCACGGCTGTTAACCAGCTGAGATCACTGCGGGACAATGGGGCATGAGCCTTGCTCTGAAGGGTCGGGTGACCCAGATCCGCAGATTCTCTCTCGGCGTGCTGGCGGCGCTGTCGCTGCTGGTGGCCGGCAGCGCGTCGCGTCTCGCGCTGGCGGCGCCCACCCTGCAGCAGATTCGCGCGCGCCTGCGCCGCGCCCCGCGCCAGCCGGGCGGGCACATCACCCCCGGCCACTACGCGCTGATCCGCGGCAAGCTGACGGCGCCCGACAAGGCCGACGCGCGCAAGAACATCCGCCTCGCGCCCGGCGTGCACGAGGGTCAGTTCCGCGAGCCGACCTTCCGCGGCAAGCACCCGATGTTTCGCCGGCTGGTGCGTCAGGGCTGGTTTGTCGAAAAGCAGGGCGAGCGGGCCAAGCTGCAGAAGCTCGCCAACGCCCTCGAGCAGAACAAGCGCTTCGATCGCAACACGCCGCTTCGCGACGTGGAGTTCGTCTCGTTCGACCTCGAGGCCACCGGGCAAGCCGCCGGGCGCTGGGACAACAAGCGGCGCGGCTTCTTCAGCGGCTGGGGCGAGATCACGCAGTTCGGCTACACCGTGCACAAGAACGGCAAGATCGTCGACCGCGGCACGATCAACATCAAACCCGACGCGCGCATCCGCCGCGTGGTCACCGACCTCAACGGCAACCTCAACGCGCTGTCGCTGCGCGACGCGCCGCGCTTCGAGAAGGTCGCCGAGAAGATCCTCAAGGTGCTCTCCGGCCGCGTGCTCGTCGGCCAGAGCGCGCAGAAGAACGACTGGGGATGGCTGCGCTCCAACTTCGCGCGCCTCGGCGTCGATCTGCCCAAGCAAAGCGGCATGATCCTCGACACGTTCTTGATGTCTCACAATCACTTCAAGAAGGGCGCCGGCGTCGAGACGATGGCGCAGACCTGGAACATCCCGCTGGTGGGCGCGCACGACGCGCAGGTCGACGCCAAGGCGACGGCGGCGGCGTTCTTCAAGATGCTCGCGCTGGGCGGCGCCAAGACGCTCGGCGACGCGTTCAAGCTGCAAGCGGTGGGCATGAAGAAGATGCACAACCTCACCGCCAACGCGCGCGAGCGCGCCAAGGTCTTCAAGGCCGCCGCCCACGGCCACGTGCTGAGCTATCTAGCGCAGCAGGGCATCGCGCAGGGCGCGCAGGGCGTGGGCATCTCGCCGCGCGGGCAGAGCGAAGACGGACGCAGCACGCGCGTGCGCGTCAGCGTCGCCGGCGAGCGCCACTACGTGTTGGTCAACAACAAGACCGGCCAGGTCACGCCCGAGGGCGACGCGCCGGCGCTGCAGCGCGCGCTGGGCAACCTGCTTGGCCGCTAGCGTCGGCTGGGCAACCTGCTCGGCCGCTAGCGCCGCTCGCGGGAAGAGGCGCCGGGTCGCGCCGTAGCATGGGCCGTGGTTGGTCGCTGCCGCCTGCTGTTCGTGTTCGTGTTCGTGCTCGTCGCGAGCGCGTGCGCGCGCCGCGAGCCGCCGCGCGATCCGCGGCCGCTGCAGCGTGCGTGTGTGCGCGCGCTGGCAGCAAACTGCCCGCAGGCGACCTGTCGCCGCGATCGCTACAGCTGCTATCGCCTCGGCCTGTGGCACCAGCTCGGCCACGGCGTGCCGCGTGATCGCGAGCGCACGCGCGTGCTGTGGAGCAAGCTCTGCGATCTCGCGCACGCGCCGTCGTGTCACAAGCTCTGTCGCTCGGGACACGGCGTGCGCTGCGTCGACAGCGCGCTGCTGGGCGCGGCGGGCGCCGGCGGCATGCCCTATCCGCCCAAGCTCGAGTGGTTCATGCCGGCGCTCGCGCGCGGCTGCAAGGCAGGCGACACCATCGCCTGCATGATGCGCGCGCTGCGCTACCACGGCCGCCGCCAGCGCATCGTGTGGCTGATGAACAGCTGCGACGCCGATCGGCGGCGCTGCATGCGGCGCGGCTGCGCCGAGGGCGATCCGCTCGCCTGCGCGGTGCTGTGTCACGTCGGGCACTCGGCGTCGTGTACGGCGCTGATCGAGGCGGCGCAGGCGGGGCGCGGCTTTTCGCGGCCGCTGCCGTTGTTGTCGAGCACGCTGAGGTCTGACCGACAGCGCTAGGCGTGGAGCATCTGTGGCCCGTGGCCCGTGGCCCGTGGCCGACTCACTGGCCGAGCGCCTGCTGCAACGCCTCGAGCGTCTGAAGCGGACGCGGACCGACTGCCGTCTCGTTGAGCATGATGCGCGAGGCGCCCTGTTTGACGGCGCGCTCGACGTCGCGCAGGTTGCGTTTGCTCGGCGCGTCGCCGTGCATCATCGCCGACATGAACCCCGTGGCGTTGATGAACGAGACGCCGGCCGCTTGGCAGCGCGCCGCGATCTTGGCTTCGGCGCGGCGCAGCGCGCGCGTGCTGCCGCCGACGGCCTGACGCAGGTCGCCGCGCGCGATCATCACCTCGTCGCTGGCGGCGAGGATCGCGTCGAGGTTGGCCAGCGCGCTGCGCGTCTCGATCTTGGCGACGATCTTGATGTCCGTGCGGCCGAGGCGCGCCAGGGCACGGCGCACGGCGTGAAGCTGCTCGGGGCGCTGCACCATCGAGACGCCGAGGTGCGTGGCGCCGTTTTCGACGGCGATGCGGATGCGGCGCCGGTCGCTGGCGAGCAGGTTCGCGAAGGGCAGCTCTTTGCCCTCGATGGCGAGGCCGAGGCGCGCGCGCAGCGCGCCACCGCGCTCGACCTTGGTGACCACGCGCTGGCCGTCGACGCGCACCACGCGCAGGGCCAGCTTGCCGTCGTCGAGCAGCAGCCGATCGCCGCGCGTGACGTGCGCGGCGAGCACCTTGGTGTTGATGCCGGCGCCCTGCTGCGTGGTCTGCTTGCTCGCGCCCGGCTCGAGCGTGAACGTCTGCCCGACGCGCAGCACGACCTCGCCGCGCTGGCGACCGAGGCGCAGCTTGCCGCCCGGCAGATCGAACAGCAGCGCCGGCGCGTGGCCGGTGGCGCGCGCCGCCTGGCGTACGCGCGTGATGACCTCGCGCGTGGAGCGCGCGTTGCCGTGGGCGAGGTTGATGCGCAGCGTGCCGACACGGCGCTGCAGCATGGCG
>JAGQIK010000447.1 GCA_020431405.1 Myxococcales bacterium | reverse complement strand
GATGAAGGCGCGCGGTGTGAGCTCGCCGGGCTCGGCTGGGCGCGCGCCGGCCGCCAGCGCCGCTTCGACGGTGGCCTGCGCCACGAGCGGGTTTCCATGGCAGCTCAGCTCGACCAGGTCCTCGCCGCTATACGAGCGCGGCCCCGAAAAGAGCGTCAGCACCACGTCGTCGACCACGCCGCGCGCCGCTCGCACGCGCGCCAGCGTCGCCCGCCGGTCGACGAAGCTATCGGCCGCGCGCCCCGTCAGCGTCGCCGCGATGGCGCGCGCGGCGGGCCCGCTGAGGCGCACCACCGCCAGCGCGCCGTGGCCGGGCGCCGTCGACAGCGCGCAGATCGTGTCGCGTGGGCTCGTCATGGGCCGCGATGGAGGTGGGCCGCGATGGAGGTGGGCCCGCGATGGGGGCCGGCCAGCGGGCTTACGCGGGCACGATCAGCAGCCGGCGATCGAGCCCCTCGCCCTCGCTGCGTGTCGCCACACCCTCGACGTCGCGCAGGGTCATGTGGATGATACGCCGGTCGCGCGCGCTCATCGGGTTGAGCGCGACGGCCTTGCCGCTCTCGAGCACCTTGTCTTTGAGCCGAAACGCCAGCTCCTCGAGCGAGGCGGCGCGGCGGCGCCGGTAGCCGCCCACGTCGAGCGTCAGCGGCGGCGCGTCGTCGATCTGCCGGCCCACGATCTTGGCCAATACCAGCTGCAGCGCGTCGAGCGTCTGGCCCTTCTTGCCGATCAGCCGGTCGATGTCCTCGCCGTCGAGCTCGACCCACAACTGCTCGTCATCGTCGTAGCGCGCCGAGACCTCGGCCTCGTAGCCCATCAATGTGACCAGCTCGCGCGCCGCGTCGCGCGCCAGCTCGAGCGTCCCGTTTGCCGTCTCGCGTTCCGACATGCTGTTCTCCATGCGCCCTAACGCTTGCGCTTGCGCTTGCGCCCGCGCGTCGACGACGACGACGAAGTCGTCGTCTTCTTGCGTCCGTTGCCATCGTCGTCGTCGCCGCTGCTGCTGCTCGAGGGCTTGCTCGCCGACTTCGCGCTGGAAGACGACGAAGACGACAGCTTGGGCTTGAAGTCGGCCGACGTCTTGGCCTTGCCACCGTCGCCGCCGCTGCCGCCGCTGCTGCCGCCCGCGCGTCCGCTCACGCCACCGCGCGGTCCCGTCGCCGGCGCGTCGTCCTTCTTGTTCATGTACAGCTGGTGCGCGAACGTCAGCAGCGTATTCACAAAGATGTAGAGCGTCAGACCCGCCGGCAGCCACAGCATCATCACCGTGAACATGCCCGGCAGGAAGTACTTCATCAGCTTGGCCTGCCCGCCGCTCATCGACGGGTTGGGCGTGATGATCTGCTGCGCGAACATCGACGCGCCCATCAGGATCGGCAGGATGTAGTACGGGTCCGGCGCGGTGAGGTCGGTGATCCAGCCGAAAAACGGCGAGTGGTACAGCTCCACCGTGTTGCCCAAGGTGCGATAGAGCGCGAACCAGATCGGCATCTGGATCACCATCGGCAGACACCCGCCGAATGGGTTGACCTTGTGCACCTTGTAGAGGCTCATCATTTCCTGATTGAGCCGCTGCTTGTCGTTTTTGTACTTCTCGCGGATCTCGTCGATCTTGGGCTTGAGCTTCTGCATCGTCTTCATCGACTGCATGGAGCGATGTGTCGGATACAGCGTGAGGCCCTTGACGATCAGCGTCAGCAGGATGATCGCCAGGCCCCAGTTGCCCACCAGGTTGTAGAAGAACTTGAGCAGCGCCAGCATCGGGCGCGCCAGAAACTGCAGCCACGAGCCGAACTCGATCGAGTCGGCGAGCCGCGCCTCGGTGTCGCCGACGGTCTTGACCGCGTCGAGCGCACCGACCTTCTTGGCGCCGATGTAGAGCGTGAAGCGCTTGCTGAGCGACTTGCCGGGCGGGATCTTGCGCTCGGCGAAGAGCACCGAGACCTCGACCACGCTGCGGCCGCTGAGCAGCGCCACCGCGCACTTGCGATCGCGGTCGTCGCCCTTGGGCACCAGCGCCGTCAGGAAGTAGCGGTCGTCGGTGCCGATCCACTCGACCTTGCCCACCGCGCGCACCTCGCCCTCGCCCATGCCGCAGCCGGCCGCGCTACAGCTCGACTGCGTGCCGCGGATCGCCTGTGCGTTGCGCCGCTGCAGCTCGCCGTTGACGTGACAAAGCCCGGTGGCGAGGCGGGGGTAGGGGTTGGCGAAGCCCGTCTTGCCGGTGCTCGGGTCCTGGTAGCTATGCAGCGCGACGCGAAGGCGCGCGCCGAGGCCGCGGTCGGTCTTGTTCTTGACGCTGATCTCGAACGCGCCCTGCGCCGACTTGTTGTCGAGCTTGAAGGTCTTGGTGACCTCCACCTTCGACGAGCTCCAGCGGTAGACGATCTGCGTGCGGCTCTTGCTGACCAGCTCGAAGCGCGCGTTGTCGGGCAGCGAAAAGTCCGACTCGGGGAACGTGGTGACCAGCTGCCACGGCCCCTTGCGCGCCGGCGTCTGCACCAGATCGATGGGCACGACCTTGCCGCCGCGCTTCTCGGTGTACTTCGGGTCTTTGAGCACCCAGTGGCGCAGCGTGCCGTTGCGGTTGGAGAAGGTCGCGCGCGCGTGCGCCAGGTCGACGGTGAACTGCTGGCCCTCGACGCTGTAGGTCACCGGGCCGAGCTTGGGGTCACGCGTCGGCTGCGAGGCCGGCTGCGACGATGGCGCCTCGGCGCGCTTGGCTGTGCCAGCGGTGCGACCGGCGCCTGTGCCAGCTTTGCCACCCGTGCCAGCACGCGCGCGGCGCGCGGCCGAACCTGTGCCAGAGCCAGCGGGCGGCGGCTGCGCCTTCTTGGCGAAGAAAAACTGCCAGACTATGAGAAGGGCCGTGCAGATCACTACCGTGAGCACGACCCGGACCGTGCTGCTCATCGCGACCTATTTCAGGGCGGATCGTGTCCGCCGCGACAAAACGGATGACAGCGCAGCAGCCGATAAGCTGCCTTGGCGCTGCCAACGAAGAGGCCATACTTGCGAAGTGCTTCGGCCGCATAGACCGAGCACGTGGGGTGGAAGCGACACTGCGCTCCGAGCGCCCCGAGAATCGGCGAGAGGATCAAGCGGTAGATCCAGATCAGCGCCAGCAGTAGCGCCGTGACCAGCCACAGCGGCGCCAGCAGCACGCGCTGCCACGCGGGCCGACACGGCGCGTGCTGATAGCCCACGTGCTGACAACCCGCGCTCATCGCTTCACCCGCCGCGCCACATCGCGAAAGTCCTGCACCAGCGCGTCGTAGGTCGCCTCGGCGGCCGTGCGCTTGGCGACGAGCACGTAGTCGAGCCCGCTCGGCATCACGCCGCAGTGGCGGCGCCACACGTCGCGCAGCCGGCGTTTGACCCGATTTCGCACGACGGCGTTTCCCACCTTGCTGCTGACAGTAAAGCCCACGCGGCGCGCCACAGCGGTCGCCGTCACGTCGCTCGGCGTCGCGTCGCGCGTGTCGCCCTCGGCATCGAGCGCGCGCGTGAAGACCAGCAGATGTTTGGCGTGGTGTTTGCGGCCGCGGTTTTGCACGGCGAGAAACTCGCGGCGCTTTCGCAGCCTGTGCGACTTGGGCAGTCGCTCGTCGTTATCGCGAGCGACGGCCACGTCGCCGTCGACGCCACCGGCGGATGGCTCGGGTCCTCGCCGGAGGGTCATGTTCGCCACCGGCGGTGCTACTTCTTGGGCGTGCTCACCGACAAGCGGTGTCGCCCGCGCGCGCGGCGCTTGTTGAGCAGGCGCCGGCCACCGCGCGTCTTCATGCGCGAACGGAAACCATGGACGCGGCTGCGACGCTTGTTGTGCGGTTGATATGTGCGTTTCACGGTGCGGCTCCTCGCTGAGAACGGCGTTGGTTATCAGCGTTGCAAAGGCCTGTCAAGCAAGGCCAAGCGCCCGGTGCGCGCGGCCGTCCAGCGCCCGTTCTACGGCCGCTGCGCGCGCGATCTACCGCGTGCTCGTCGCGCGCGCAATGCGGATCCGATCGCGACACGAACAGCTCGTCTCGATCGCCGCGCAGCACGTTTGTTGGCACTTCTTGTCGAGACGAATTCGCTGGCGGTGGAGCAATCGTGCGCGCCAATTTTTCGCGCGCGCGACTCGCGTTCAGCGGTCAACTTTTTTTCACTGCGATTCGTGACGGATGACGCGCACGCCAGCTTTTGGCCTTGCCAATGAACCATACGCTTTGCTACCTCCGAGACTTCGCGTGACGCAAAACGTGCCCGCGTTCGACTCACGCACGACACATGTCATCGCCGCGCAGGGCTTAGTCGAGCTGGGATTAGTCGAGCTGGGTTTAGTCGAGCTGGGCTTGATCGAGCTGGGCTTAGTCGAGCAAGAGGCGCGCAGTCGTAAGAGGCGCGCAGTCGTAAGCGGCGAGCGGTCGAGTGCGAGCAAGGGGCACGCTGACGATCGCGAGCTGTCCATAATCGCGAGCTCGCGCCGTGCGTTCGCAAGCTCTGGATCAGGTCGCGAGCCGCGCGCTCGCAAGCTCGAGAGGGGTTCGCTGCCGAAGATGCCGCCGGCTGCCATGCACCACCTCTCGGGTCTAAGAAGCCGCCCGAGCCGCTGCGGGCAAGACGCGGTTCCTTCTGCCGTTTCTGTTGTCGGTGTCCACAGGTCATCAACCCTGTGGATAAGTGTGACATCTTCACTCTTAAGTCATTGATTTCCCGGGACAACAAGAGAGTTCACAGCGCTGGAACCCCTGTGAGTACATCGCTTTCCTCAAACCCCTCGGCACTCTGGGCGCGCGCGCTTGATTCGCTCAAAGAGCGCATCAAGCCCCACAACTTCGACATGTGGCTGCGCCCCATCGCCTGTCACGCCATCGAGGGCACCGACATCACGCTGCGCGCGCCCAACCGCTACATCAAGGAGTGGTTCGAGGACAACTACCTCTCGGTGGTGTTGCAGGAGCTGCACGAGCAGACGGGCTACGACTTTCAGGTCGACTTCCAGCTCGACGAGCCAGACCCGACCGCCACGCGCGTGCTGCCCGATGACGATCCGGCGCGCCATGACCCCGCCGCCCTGCCGCCCGCCAGCCTGCACCTCGACGCGCAGATGCGCGAGGCGCACGTGCGCGAAGCGCTCGTGCATGACGGGGTCAGGCCGGGGCACATTCGGCACGATGGTGGGGTTAGGCACGATGGGGCTAGGCGCCCGCAAGCGAGCGTCGTCAGCGACGGCGACGGCCCCGCCGACTGGGGCTACGAGCTCAACGACCGCTACGACTTCGACAACTTCGTCGTCGGTCCGTCAAACCAGCTCGCGCACGCGGCCTCGCAGGCCGTCGCCGAGCTGCCCGCCGCCAAATACAACCCGCTGTTCATCTACGGCGGCGTGGGTCTCGGCAAGACCCACCTCATCAGCGCCATCGGACACTTCATCAAGAAGGGCAACCCCCAGGCGCGCATCGCGTACCTGTCGTCCGAGCGCTTCATGAACGAGTACATCAACCACCTGCGCTCCAACCGCATGGAGCACTTCCGTCGCAAGTTCCGCGACCAGTGCGACGTGCTGCTGATGGACGACATCCAGTTCATCGCCGGCAAAGACCGCACGCAGGACGAGTTCTTTCACACGTTCAACGCGCTGTACGACCTGCATCGCCAGATCGTGGTCACGTCCGACAAGTACCCGCACGAGATTCCCGACCTCGAAGAGCGGCTGCGCACGCGCTTCCAGTGGGGTCTCATCGCCGACATCCAGCAGCCCGAGCTCGAGACGCGCGTCGCCATCCTCAAGAAAAAGGCCGAGTCGGAGCAGATCAACCTGCCCGACAACGTCGCGCTCTACCTCGCGCAGCACATCAAGTCGAACGTGCGCGAGCTCGAAGGCTCGCTGATTCGCCTCGCCGCCTTCGCCTCGCTGCAGAAGTCGGGCATCACCATCGAGCTCGCCCAAGACACGCTCAAGAGCTTCCTCAGCCAGCGCTCGTCGAGCCTGACGGTGGAAGCGATTCAAAAAGAGGTCGCGGGCTACTTCAACATCAAGGTCTCGGACCTCAAGAGCGCCAAGCGCCACAAGGCCGTCGCGCGCCCGCGCCAGATCGCGATGTTCCTCTCGCGCAAGCTGACCGGCTGCAGCTACCCCGAGATCGGGACGCGCTTCGGTGGCAAAGACCACTCCACGGTCATCAGCGCCTGCCGCAAGATCGAAGACCTGGTGGCCAAAGACCTCTCCATCCGCACCACCGTCGAGACGCTCGAGCGCCAGCTGCAGCTCTAGCCACGCGCCCCTCGACCGCCCACAGCGCGCACAGCACGTCCGTAGCGTCGCCTATCCAGTTGCCAACAACTGGGTCATTGTGGTACTTGCGGTCATGCACCCCTGTCCCCCAACCGCACGTTATCGCGAACGGATCCGCAATACACCACGCGGATCTGCGCGCGCTAGCGCGGATCCGGATCCGATCGCGATAAGTTGTGGACAAGCATGTGGGGTGCGTGTGCGCTGCGCGCGTCGCGGATCTTGTCGTTCGGTGTCAACGTTTGTGCGCTCAGTCCATACACAGAAAGAGCTCGCTGATCACAGTCGGCTGCGTACGTTATCCACTAACTCACAGCCCCTAACGCTTCTACTAGATCAATAAATAAGAGGTTTCGATCTCTATACGAGCTTGTGGATAGCGAACACGCATCGGTGGAGAGACCAACGCTATGGAGATGAAGCTGAGCAAGGCCCAGTTCCTCAAGGGCCTCTATCTCGCGCAGAGCATCGCCGACCGCAAGGCCGCGACGCAGGTGGTCGCCAACGTGCTTTTGCGCAGCGAAGGCAAAGAAGCCATCGTCTGCGCCGCCACCGATCTGCGCACGAGCATGGTCGCCGAGGTCGCCGCCGAGGTCGCCGTCGAGGGTGGGCTGAGCATCAACGCCAAGCACCTCTACGACATCATCAAAAACCTCCCCGACGACGTCGTTCACTTCAAGAAGGTCGACAACAACTACGCCGAGATCAGAGCGGGCAAGGCGCGCTACAAGGTCGTCGGCATGTCCGACCGCGACTTCCCACGGCTGCCCGACCATCGCGAGGTGAAGTTCAAAGAGCTCGACGCGCAGACGCTCGCCGAGATGGTCAGCAAGACCATCTTCAGCGTCTCCACCGACGACACGCGCCACCACCTGAGCGGCATCTACTTCGAGTGCGATGGCGAGCGCGCGCGCATGGTCTCCACCGACGGGCACCGCCTGTCGAAGGTCGAGCGCAACATCGGCGACGGCCCCAAGCTCGAAAAGGGTGTGATCATCCCGCGCAAGGGCGTGATGGAGATCAAGCGCCTCGTCGAGAGCACCGACGGCACCTGCGACGTGGGCTTCGGCGACGGTCACATCTTCGTCAAGTCGGCCGACGTGGTGCTCAGCGTGATGCTCGTCGACGCGCAGTTTCCGCCCTACGAGCAGGTCATCCCCTCGGACAATGACAAGCAGCTGTCGCTCGAGCGCACGACGTTTCTCGAGTCGCTCAAGCGTGTCTCCATCGTCTCGTCGGAGCGCAGCTGGGGCATCCGCATGGACCTCGCCAAGGGCCGGCTGCGCATCGCCAGCGACAACCCTGACCTCGGCGAGGCGCAAGAAGACCTCGAGGTCGACTACGACGGCCCCGACCTCGTCGTCGGCTTCAACGCGCGCTACTTCATCGACGTGCTCGGCGAGATGCACGGCGATCGCGTGGTGCTCGAGCTCAACGGCGAGCTCGACCCGGGCCTCATCCGCGCCGACAGCGGCACCGACTACGTCGGCGTCGTGATGCCGATGCGCATCTAGTCCACGACCAAGCGACGCGATGATCGTCACGCGCGTCGAGACGCACGACTTTCGCAACCTGCAGGCGGTGGCGCTCGATCCGCACGCGCGCTTCACCGTGCTGTGCGGCGACAACGCCCAGGGCAAGACCAACCTGCTCGAGGCGGTCTACCTGCTCGGCATGCGGCGCAGCTTTCGCGCCACGCGCACGAGCGAGATGATCCGCTTCGGCGCCGAGGCCGCCACCGTGCGCGGCCGCGCCAACGTCGGCGCGCTGATGCGCGACGTCGAGGTGCAGCTCAAGGCTGACGGCCGGCGCGTGCTCGTCGATGGCAAAGGCGTGCGCGCCAGCTCGCCCAAGCTCGAAGGGCTCGCCGCGGTGCTCTTCACGCCCGACGACCTGGCCGTGCCGCGCGGCTCGCCCTCGGGGCGGCGCCAGCTGCTCGACACCGCCATCGCCACGGTGTGGCCCGGCTACCAGCAGCTCGGGCGCGACTACCAAAAGACGCTCGCCACGCGCAACCGGCTGCTGCGCGAGCAGCCGAGCGGCTTCGCCGAGCTGCTCGACGTCTACGACACGCAGCTCGCGCAGCTCGGCGCCAAGATCGTCGCCGCGCGGCGGCGCTATCTGGCGCAGCTGCTGCCGCGCTTCGAGGATGCCTTCGCGCGCATCGCGCACAGCGGCGTACGCGGCACGCTGAGCTATCGCACCGACGAAGCCCTGGTCG
>JAGQIK010000446.1 GCA_020431405.1 Myxococcales bacterium | reverse complement strand
GGCCCGGTCCTGTGAGCGGCCCCGCAGGTGCTCCGCCTGTCGGCGCCGATCCGATGGCCAACGCCGGCGTGATGGCGCGCTCCACCGACGTCGGGCTGGGCTTCCCCGAGCCTGACGCGCCGAGCGGTCTCGACATGCCCGGCGTCGACATGGGCGTTGGCTTCGGGGATGGGGGCCTCGGCGATGGGGGCCTCGGCGATGCGGGGCACGGCGATGGTGCTATCGGGGGCATCGACGTGGGCGAAGCCGGCGACGAGCTCGACCTCGGTGATGAGGAGGAGCCGCCGCCGCTGGTGCACGTGGCGCGCCCCGTCGAGCCTCTGTGGGACAACCGCGTCGACGAGAACTATCAGTTCGGCGCCATCCCGCAGTACGAGATGGAGGCGCCGGCGAGCCACACCGGCGAGCTCGACCTCGACAACGTCTCCGAGGCCGACCTCTACCCACCGGACATCGTCCCTCCCGGCGACTTCGATGGCGGCGCGGGCCTCGAGCTCGACCTCACCGAGGATGACGAGCACTATCAGATGCCGCCGGTGACGACGCCGGAGGCGGTGGCCGAGGCGGCGGCCGACGAGATCGACGCCAACCCGCCGAGCCAGATGGTCAGCGCGCAGCTGCGCTCGGCTGTGGAGTCGGAGAAGGTCGACAAGCCTGACTTCCGCGGCAAGCTGACCAACCGCACGGCGACCAAGGTGCTGTTTCGCTTCGCCGTGGTCAACGAGGACGGCCTGCTGACGCTCACCGGCCCCGAGCCCGACGGCGAGCACGCCGAGCTGATGGCCTGGATCCACGACCTGCAAGCGCGGCTCGTGGGACGCAACGGACGCGATCCGAGCAACCAGCGCACCTGCGAGATCCACCTGCAGCAGGGCCAGCCGCAGCTGGTCGCCGCCGACCGCAGCGAGGAGGCGCTCGTCGCGTACCTCCTGCGCAGCGGCGTGCTCGAGAAGGCTGGCGTCGAGAAGGCCGTGCGCGCCAACCCACACCGCAGCTTGGTCGCCGCCATGCTCGCCGCGGGCTTGCTCGCGCCGCTGCAGATCACGCGGCACGTCACCGGCTTCGTGCTCGAGAACGTCATCGACTCGTTCTCGTGGCGCGACGGCAGCTTCGCCTTCTACCGCGGTCGCGTGTGCTCCAACGAGGCATTCCCCACCGGCCTCGGCGCGCTCGAGATGATCCAAAAGGGCGTCGCCGCCATGCCCACCGCGGCGCTCGACGCCTACTTCGCGCCCATCGCCGGCCAGCGCATCGGTCCCAACCCCACACCACCGACGCTGATCGAGGACTTCCCCGAGGACGCGCTGCTGGTCGAGGTCTACCGCGCCATCGGCGCCGAGCAGCGCGTCGCCGAGACGATCATGAACTGCAAGGGCCACGGCGGCGAGGACGACATCCGCCGCGCGATGTACAAGCTCATCGAGTGCGAGATGGCGACGCTAGGCTAGGCGCCGCCGATAGCACAACTGGGCGGAAGCGTAGGGTTGGTCTAGCCGTATACTTTGCTCATCGTGATGGAGCAGAGCATCGGCGAGCTGCTGCGCCGCTTCTTCGGGGCGACCAGCCAGTTCGGCAGCCTCGATCGAGACCAGACGCTCGTGATCACGCTGCGTGAAGCCGCCGAAGGCTGCCGCAAGCGCGTCGATGTCCCCCGTCGCATCCACTGCGAGAGCTGCAGCGCCAGCGGTGAAGCCGGCGCCGGCGCGGTGGAGACCTGCCACGCCTGCAGCGGCCGCGGCCGCGTCAGCATGCACTCGCAAGGGCGCACGCTGACGATGACCTGCGAGCACTGCAACGGCGTGGGCGAGATCGTCTCGCGCCGCTGCGGCGACTGCGGCGGCACGGGGCGGCGGCTGATCCGCGAGCGGCTCGACGTGACCGTGCCGCCGGGCGTCAAAGAAGGCCAGACGCTGCGGCTGCGCGGCAAGGGGGACGTCGGCGGCGTGATGGCCGACGCCCGCGTGGGTGACCTGCTGCTCTCCATCCAGGTGCGCGAGCACGAGCTGCTCAAGCGCCGCGACGACGACATCGTCGTCGACGTCAGCATCGACGCCGAGGTTGCCGAGCGCGGCGGCACCGTGCAGGTGCCTGGGCTGCACGGCAGCGAGCGTGTCGCGATACCCGCCGGTTCGGTCGACGGCGACGAGATCCGCGTCGCGGGCCACGGCGCGCTGCGCTTTGGCTCGCCGCCCATGCCGCCGCCGCTCGACGGCGTGGACGAGTCGCCGTACCGCGGACACGACGACATCGCCGGCGATCACCGCGGCGACCTCTTGGTGCGCATCTACGTCGAGCCGCGTCCGACCAGCAAGAAGGCGCGCATCGCCATCGCCGCGGCCCTCGCCGCCGCGGCCGCCACGGCCTTGGGGCTGCTGCTGTAACGTCCCTGCATGGTCCCCCGCATGCGCCTCACGCACCTGATCCTCGTCGCCTCGCTGCTGCTGTCTGCCTGCTGCATCGCCGATCTGCGCCCACGCCGCTGGCGCGGCGACAGCGCCGCGGTCAGCGAAGGCGAGCGCGCTCGCGGCCGCCGTCTAATGCGCGCCATGGTCGAGGCGCATGGCGGCGACGCGCGCTGGCGCGGCCTCGGCCGCTCGAAGGTCGTCTTTCGCGACGTGTGGGTTGGCCTCGCCGGGCGGCTGCTCAACCCTTGGCCCGAGCGCGATCAACGCGTGGCGTTCGAGCTCGCGCACGGCAAGGGCGACATCCGCGCGACGATGATCGGCGGCAGCCGCGCCGGCTGGCGCTGGTCGTTGCTGCGCGGCAAGACGTACGTCGCGGCGCCTGGCAAGCCCGACGCTCGGCGCGATCACCTGCGCGCGCGTTTGATCCTGCCGACGATGCAGTTTCTCATCGAGCTGCCCTTTCGCATCGCCAGCGCCACGCACGTCGCGTACGTCGACACCGTGCGCATCGCGGGGCGCTCGACTCACCGCCTGCTCGCCACCTGGAACGAGTTCGTGCCCGACATGCGCTCGGACCACTGGATGCTGTTCATCGATGCCGCGAGCAAGCGGCTGACTCGCGCCCACTTCACCGTGCGCGAGCTTGGCGCGTCGCTGACGGCCACCGTGCACTACGCCGACTTTCGCAGCGCGCGCGGCCTGCTGCTCGCGCACCGCATCACGATCGCCAACGGCCCGCCCTCCGGCGATCCATCGGCGTACCTGCATCGCGCCACCATCGAATCCGTCAGCCCGATGCCCTAGCAGGTGGCTCTAGCGGCTGCCTCTGCAAACCATGGTGTGCATGGTCGGCTCGCCGTGGTTCCCTCGCCTGTCCCCAGCTAGGCGGCACGATTCCCGACACTTAGCCGGCAGCCGGCTTGGTACGCACGTTGCGATGCTCCAACGGGAATCACGAGGAGCATCAGCCATGACGACCCGCCACCTATCCATCGCCCTCTTCGTCGCTTGCGTGCTGCTTCTCGTCGCCAGCCAGGCGCGCGCCGCCGGCGGCAGCTGCGGCGGCGAGCCCGCCGAGGTGATGATCGTGCTCGACCGCTCGGGCAGCATGGCCGAGCTGGCGGGCAACCAGAGCAAATGGAAGAGCGCCCAGGCGGCCGTCGGCCAGCTGCTCGGCACCTTCGGCTCGCAGCTGAAGATGGGCATGATGCTGCTGCCGCAGTTCCCCGACGTCGACGCCTGCGCCTCGGGCAAGGTCAACATCGCGCCATCGCTCAACACCAAGGGCAGCATCGGCTCGCTGCTGGCAGGCAGCTTCCCCAAAGGCAACACGCCGCTGGCCGGTTCGCTCGACGCGGCCCTCGCGCACTTGAAGACCAAGACCTGGACCAAGGCGCCGGCGGTGATCCTCGTGACGGACGGCAAAGAGACCTGCCGCTCGCCCGACGCGCCCCTCGCCGCCGGCGGCAGCTGCCAGTGGAATGGCGGCAGCAACTACCGTAAGTGCGGCGGCTGCGGCTGGCAGTTCTGCCTCAAATCCGGCACCTGGTCGGGCGCCTGCGAGCCCGCCCCGACGATCTTCCCCTGCGCCGCTGGCCAGACCTGCGGCGGCAACGCGCTCTGCAGCGGCCCCAAAGCGTCCGGCAGCGACACGCCGCAACAGGCGGCCAAGAAGCTGGCCGCCCTCGGTATCGACACCTACGTCGTCGGCTTCGGCGCCGAGATCGACGCCGCCGCGCTGACCGCCATCGCCAAGGCTGGCAACACGAGCAACTACCATCAAGCCGACAACCTCGCGCAGCTGACCACCGCGCTCAACACCATCGCCAAGAAGATCTCGTGCTGCGGCAACGGCGCCATCGATCAGGGCGAGCTCTGCGATCCCAACATCGCCGCCGGTCAGCCTGGCGCCTGCCCGAGCGCCGCCAGCTGCGACGACAACGACCCCTGCACCACCGACAAGGTCGACGGCGCCGAGTGCAACATCAAGTGCACCCACGCGCCGATCACCACCGCCGTCAACGGCGACGGCTGCTGCCCCACCGGCGCCACCACCGCCACCGACAGCGACTGCACGCCGAGCTGCGGCAACGGGGTGGTCGACCCCGGCGAGAGCTGCGACCCCGCCATCGCCGCGGGCAAGCCGGGCGCCTGCGACAAGGACTGCGACGACGGCAACCCGTGCACGGTCGACAAGCTCGGCGGCTCGGCGTGCAACCCGACCTGCATCCACGAAAACGCGCCGCCGGCGCTCGACGTCGCCGACGGCTGCTGTCCGACCGGGCTGACCTTCGAGCAGGACGCCGACTGCCTGCCGCCCTGCACACCCGATCGCACCACCAACTGCGTCGACATGTGCCAGAAGATGACCTGCCCCGACGGCCACTTCTGCAAGTTCGGCAAGTGCGAGCCCTGGCCGCAGGACGACAGCCCAGAGTCGCAGTACATCGGCGGCGGCTGTGACTGCCGCACCGGCGGCGACAAGAGCGCCAGCGCGCTGTCGATGCTCGCCATGCTCCTGCTCTTCGCGCCCGTGGTGCTCGTCGGTCGCCTGCGCCGCGCTCGTCGCCGCAGCGGTCACCGCGCGTGAGACCCTACCGCTACGCCGCGCTGGCGCTGCTCGTGCTCGGCGCCTGCTCGGAAGCCCCACGGCGAGCCGACGACGACGCCAGCGTTCGAGACCTCGCCATCGCCGACACCGCCGCAGTCGCGGACGCCCCCGTGGACAGCACCCTACCCGATGCCGTCGCGCCCGACGCGCCGAGCGACGCCGCAGTGCAGGCCTACGCGCGCTGCATGCCAGGCGACCCCGAGGTCAAGCTCGTCGCCGAGACGCCACCGCCTTCGCCGCTCAAGGGCGGCAAGAAAGTCGCCGTCTCGCTGACGCTGGCAAACTGCGGCAGCGAGACGTGGCGCAAGGCCGACCCCAACGCGGCCAAGGGCTTCAAGCTCGGCTCGCAGGCCCCTGACAACAACGAGCGCTGGGGCATCTCGCGCGTGGCGCTGCCCGACGACGTCGCGCCTTCGCACAGCGTCAGCATCGGCTTCACGGTCACCGCGCCGACCCTCTCGGGCACCTATGACTATCGCTGGGCGATCGTCGACGAGTGGGTGCGCTGGCTCGACGATCCGACGCCGCTTCACCGCATCGAGGTGCAGGGCAGCGCGCCGAGCTTCACCTACCATCCGCGTGCCGATTGGACGCGCTCGACGCAGCCCGTCAACGGCCCCGCCATGGACGTGATGGCGCTGCGCTACATCACGATCCACTACAACGGCGGCAACGCCGACCTCGACGGCGCCGACAACATCTACCAGGACAGCGACTTCATCGCGCTGCTGCGCGCCGCGCACAACGACTACCTCGTCAACCGCGGTTACTCGCTCGGCTACAACAGCATCATCGGCCCCGACGGCGCCGAGTGGGAGGTGCGCGGCATGGACTACCGCAGCGCCGCCAACGGCTGCACCGCCGTCAACGTGCCGGGCTACGCGATCCAGGTCATGATGCCTTCGGTCAGCGCCCAGCCCACCGCCACGCAGATCGCCGGCCTCAAGGCTGCCATCGCGCGCGTGCGCGCCTTCGTCAAGGCGCGCGGCAACAACGACCACCTCGAGCTCAACGGCCACCGCGACGTGCGCCCGCTGTGCGGCAACGGCGGCACCGCCTGCCCCGGCGACCCGATCTACGCGCTGCTCAAGGCCGGCCAGCTCGAGCCGTAGCGCCCGCAGATTCCGCTAGTCGGCGCGCTCGTCGGCGCGCGCGTAGTACTGCGCAAACCGCTCGCGACGCGCCGCCTTCGACCGCGGAAAGCCTGGGCCGGGCCCCGCGTAGAGCCGGCGCACATCGAGCGGCTGGCCCGTCTCGGCGTCGACGATCTCGGGCCGCACGCGGCGCCCGCTGCCGCGCTCGTAAAGCTCGATCGGTGCGCCTTCGGCGCCGAAGAGCCACTTGTCGCCGAACGGCATGAAGGCGATCAGCAGCCGCGCCGCGTCGTAGCCCTTCTCCGTGAGGTGGTACTCGAAGCGCTGCGGGCGCTGCTGGTAGGGACGCTTTTCGAGGATGCCCTGCTCCACCAGCCGATAAAGCCGCCGAGTGAGAATGTTGCGGCTGATGCCGATGCGCGCCTGCAGCGCGTCGAAGCGGTGCACGCCGTAGAGACACTCGCGGATGATCAGCGGCGTCCACCAGTCGCCGATCACGTCGAGGGTCCGCGCGATCGAGCACGGCGCGCTCTCGAACTGTTTTCGCTCCATGGCTCAGTTCGTGTTGCTAGTGAGTTGCATCATAAAACTTTATACGCTACTAAGTTCCACGATGCAACCCCCTGACCGCGAAACAAGGAGCGGCCATGTATCTGGTGACGGCGTTCTACGCCGGCCTGCTCGCCCTCGCCTACGCGACCCTGAGCGTGCTCGTCATCCGCACGCGCCACCGCCGCAGCATCAGCCTCGGTCACGGCGACTGCGCCGAGATGGAGCACCGCATGCGCGCCCACGGCAACTTCGCCGAGTACATCCCGCTGGCGCTGCTGCTGCTGGGCCTGCTCGAGGCCCAGCGCGCGCCGTGGTGGCTGCTGCACGGCCTGGGCGTGACGCTGCTGCTCGGGCGAGTGCTGCACGTGTCGGCGTTCTTGCGCAATCAAGGCCGCGGCAACACCCGCGTCGCAGGCATGGCGCTGACGCTCAACAGCATCTGCGTCTCGGCGCTGGCGCTGCTCTACTACGCGGGCGCCAGTATGCTGCGCAGCTGATGACCGCGGCGCTGATCGCGACGCTCGTCGCGGCGCTCGTCGCTGGCTGCGCATCCGCTCGCGCCAGGCAAAGCGGCGACCCGTTGCCGCCCAAGGCCGCCTGGGCGCTGCCTCACTTCGACGGCCAGCGTTTCTACAACCCGCGGCGCATCGCCCCACAGAGCGCGCTGCGCATCGCGCGGCACATCTTATTTGGCCGCACCGGCCGCTGGCCCGAGCGCACGCTCGAGCCGCAGCGCGCGCTGGCGCTGGCGAGGCCGCTCGGTCGCAGCGACGTCGCGGTGACCTTCGTCAACCACGCCACGGTGCTGCTCCAGATCGCGGGCCTCAACATCCTCACCGATCCCGTTTGGTCGCACCGCGTCGGCCCCTGGTCGTGGGCCGGCCCGCCGCGCGCGCGTCAACCCGGCATCCCCTTCGACATGCTGCCGCGCATCGACGTGGTACTGATCAGCCACAACCACTACGACCACCTCGACCTGCCCACGCTGCGACGCCTCGGTCGCCGCGACGGTCCACGCTTCTTCGTGCCCCTCGGCGATCGCCAACTGCTGCTCGATGCCGGCCTGCGTCGCGTGCAGCAGCTCGACTGGTGGCAGCGTGTGCCGCTCGACGCAGACGTCGAGCTGATCTTCGCGCCGGCGCAGCACAACTCCGGACGCTCGCCGTGGACCGCCAATCGCAGCCTGTGGGGCAGCCACCTGGTGCGTCGCCGCGGCGCGCTTGCGGTCTACTTCGCGGGCGACACGGCCTACGCCGAGCACTTCAGCGAGGTGCGCCGCCGCTACGGCGCCGTAGACCTCGCGCTACTGCCCATCGGCGCCTACGCCCCGCGCGAGATGATGAAGGCGTTTCACATGAACCCAGCCGAAGCCGTGCGCGCCCAGCTCGACCTCGACGCGCGCGTCGCCCTCGCGATCCACTACGGCACGTTTCAGCTCAGCGCCGAAGACTTCGACCAGCCCGTGCGCGATCTGCGCCAGGCCCTGAAGGCGCTGCCGGTCTCGCGGCGTCGCGCATTCCTCGCGCTGCCCGAGGGCCGCACCAAGCTGCTGCGTTTTCACGCAGCCGCGCGCGCTAGCGCCAGCGCCCGCGCCGCTGGTTGCGCATCTCCTCGTAGGCCTTGTACTGCTCGTCGTTGAGCAGCTTCTTGACGGCCTCGTCTGTCTTGCCGCGCAGGCCACGCGCCTCTTTGATCGCCTCGCTGAACGGCTTTTCGCCGGCGCGAGCCGAACGAAAGAGCGCGCGCCGGTCCTCGCGCTCTTTGGTCAGCTTGGCGCCGACCTCGACCGCTTGCGCGGGGCTGAGGTTGGCCTTCTTGGCGAGCGCGTCGAGCCGCTCCTTCTGCCACGCCTCGCGCATCGAGCGCCAGCGCTCGCGTCGCTTCTGCCGCAGCTCCTGCTGCGCCTTGCGCACCAGGTCGTGCAGGCGCTTGCGCCCAGCCTCGGTCTTGAGCGCCTCGCCGGTGAGCAGCGCGTCGACATCCTCGCGCAGGTTGGCCAGCCGCCGGCCGCCAGCCCCGCTGCCACTGCCGCTGCCGCCGCCCGTCTGCGCGCGCTGCACGAGCAGGTAGAGCCGCGCCACCGTGCGCTCGAGGCGCGCCACGCGGCGGCGCAGCAGCGGAGAGTCATCGGACCTGGACGCGGCGGCCTGCGTCGTCCCGCTGCCGCTCGCCGTGCCGGCCGCGCCCGCCGCCGCCGAGGCCGCACGCTCGAGCCTGGCGATGGTGGCGCGCTGCATCAGCACCACCACCAGCGCCGCAGCCGCCAACACACACGCGACCACGACGGGCAAACGCTGCTGCATCGATCACGCTCCTACTTGCCGCAGGATCTCTTCCATGTCGTTGCGCACCGAGCCCGCCTCCATCTCGTAGTGCTGGCGCAGGATCGGAAACAGCTCGCGGTTCTGGAAGTTGGCCAGCAGTCGCTTGGCCTCGCTGCGCAGCGGGTCGGGCTCGTAGCGCAGCACCTCGATCAAGAAGTCGCCTGCCTGCAGCTGCGGGATCTGACCGATGCTGACCAGCGCCGTGCGCCGCACGAGCGGGTTTTCCATCTCGCGGAAGATGCGCACCAGCGGATCGAAGGCGTGGTTGAAGTGCAGCCGCCCGAGCGACTCCACCGCCGCCGTGCGCACCGCCTCGTCGGTGGAGGCCAGACCGCGCATCAACACCACGAACGAGCGCTTGAAGAACAGGTACTGCACCGCCTTCATCACGCCGCGCTGCACCTGCGGCTCGCTCGACTCGTAGAGCTTCTCGAGCACCGACAGCACCGTGTAGATCTGCAGGTCGCCGAGGCGCTCGGCGATCTGCGCTAGCCCCGCCGGGTGATTGGCCGCGCCCTCGAGCACCTGCAAGAGCAGGTTCAGCGCGCGGCGGCGCACCACGTCCGGGTAGCGCGTGTCGCCCACCACCGCGGCACAGACGGCGATGATGTCGCCATCGTGCTCCCA
Source organism: Myxococcales bacterium (assembly GCA_020431405.1). Classification (GTDB taxonomy): domain Bacteria; phylum Myxococcota_A; class Polyangia; genus JAGQIK01. The sequence continues at coordinate 7,055 of JAGQIK010000446.1, read as the reverse complement.
CTCGACGAGGTCCATGTACCAGATCTCGGGGTAGGCGTGCGACTGGCGCAGGTACTCGGGAAACGGCGGCGGCTCGCCGCCGGTGGCCTGCGCGCCGTCGTAGCGCAGCGCGATCTTGGCGTAGCGTTCGCGGCGACGCTGCTGCAGCCCTTCGAGGTCGCCGAGCCAGCGGTAGGTGGCGCCGACGCGCGGGTAGTCGCCGATCGCGTTGAGCCCTTCGACCGCCGCCAGCGCGGCGTTTTCGGCCATCTCTGCGACGCCGCCGTCGCGCATCGTCTTCTCGGCGGCCTTCATCCACGTCTCGGCGGCCGCCTTCATGTAGTAGCGGTCGTAGATAAGCCCACTGCGCAGGCAGAAGTCGGCCGCGTTGCGGTACAGCGTCGCGGCGGCGTGAAACTCGCCGCGCGACATCGCCTCGCGCAGGAAGTCCTCGTAGTACTGCAGCACGTAGTACTTGAGGTTGTCCTCCTTGAGGATGCGCACGCAGTTGATGAAGCCCTCGGCGAGGTTCTCGAATGCTCCGCTGCGGCGCCCGATCTCGAGCAGGATCTGATAGCAGTCGAAGGCGCGCTCGCGCTGCCCGATGGTCTCGAAGCCGTCGGCCGCCTCCTCGAGCAGCCGCTGCGACGTGACCATGAAACCGTGACCGCCGTCGTCGCCGAGCTTCAGCGCGCAGGTGCCGAGGTTGAAGTTGACCAGCGCCAGCTCGTAGCTGCGCCCGCGCAGCCGCTCGTCCGAGCGCAGACGGTCCCAGCAGCGGCGTGCCTCGCCGTAGGTCTCCTCGAGCACCTGGCGCGAGACGTTGCGGATCGGCGCGTCCGGATCGGCGGGCCCGACCTCTTCGATCGCTTCGCCCGGCTGCGGCCCGCGCGGAAGCTGCGCCTCGCCGGCCTTCTCGTAGTTGATCGCCGCCTGCACCAGCTTGCCGCCGCTCTCGTAGAGCTTGGCCGCCGCGCGGTGGTCGGTCTTGGCCGCGAGGATGCGCGCGCGATCGAGCCAGTGGTCGCCGGACAAGAGGCTCAGCCCCTGATCGAACGACTGCAGATACAGCCACAGATACGACGCCTCGCGCACCTGCCCGAGCTGCGCCAGACAGCGCGCCAGCCCGCGCACCCAGTCGTCGTAGGACTGCTCGACAGTGTTGGGATCGTCGACCAGCCGCCGATAGAGCGGCGCCGCTTCGGCGTAACGCCGCTTGTCGAGCAACGAGCGCGCCTGGCGCGCCGTCGATTGGATATCGAAGTCGTGCATCGTCTACGGCTAGGCCGTGCCCTCGCTGCGATAGGCGCGCATGCGCACCTGGCTCGCCCCCGAGGCCGTGGTGTGCGGCCCTTCTTCTTCGGTGGCGTCGCCGACGATCTCGAGCGCGCGGTCGGCGGCCAGCTCGCGCGACGAGAGCGACTCGGCTTCGACGATCTGATAGCGGTTGAGCAGCGGCAGGTAGTCGAGGTGCAGCGTCGAGCTGGGCAGGATGAACACGCCGTAGATCTGCGCCACCTGCGTCAGCTGTTCGACGAGGTCGACGCCGATGTGACACTGGCCGTGCGTGATGATGTAGAGCACCACCTGGCGCCCGTCCTGGCGCTCGTGGCGGCGCAGCTCGCCGAGCAGCTGCCGAAAGACGCGCCCGTAGTTGCGACCGCGCTCGGAGCGAAAGCACAGAAGGTACGGCACCGCCGCCTCGCCGCCGCTGCCCATGCGCATCGTCTCGTAGAGCCGGCTGTCGAAGAAGCGCAGCCACACCTCGGCGCCTTGCAGCGAGAGCGTCTTGGAGAGCGTCAGCGCCAGGCCGCGCGCGAAGACCTCGCGCTCGCCGCGCATCGAAGCGCTCGAGTCGACGAGCAGATACTGCAGCCGCGTCTCGTCGACGCGCTGCTTTTCGTGGCCGTAGTAGAAGAGCTCGTTGTCGACGACCTTCTGCTCGAACATCTCGTCGTCGTAGGCGAACTCGGTCAGCACGATCGAGTCGACGCTGCCCTGCCGCTCCACCGAAGCGTAGCCGTCCACCGAGAACGTCTGCACGCCGGTCTGGCGCTTGGTCTCGAGCACCGAAGGCAAAAGGTCCATCGAGAAGTTGGCCACGCCGTTGGCCTCGGGCGACGAGAACACGTTGAGCAGATCGGCGAGGTCGACCACGCCGTCCATGCGCTTGCTGTCGAACATGCCGAGCAGCCGCAGCGTGTCGAGGTCGATCTGCTCGACGGCGGTGAGCAGAAACAGCTGGTGCTGCAGGATGTGGCTCAGCAGCGAGTGCACCGGGCTCATGTCGAAGTCGCGATAGTGCATCGTGACATCGCTGTTGAGATAAAGCCCGGGGTCGAGCGGCAGCTCCGCCGAGCCGACCCACGCCTGCCGCGCCGGCCAGCGCTGCTGCAGGTCGCGCAGCAGCTTGGTCAACAGCACCGCCACCAGCTCGTCGCGCACGCGCGCCGACGCGGCGACCTGCATCAGCTCGCACTCGGCGAGCTGCGCCAGCAGCGCGCTGTAGCTCTTCATGCCCGGCGAGTCGTCGGCGCGCCGCTGCGCCGTGCCCTGCCCGGTGAGCAAGAGCCCGAGGTCGTGCACGATAAACAGCGGCAGCGGCACACCGAGGCGCAGCAGCGAGTTGTGCCACGAGGCGGCGCGCACCAGCGCCATCGGGTTGGGGTGGCCGACACGCGACAGCTCGAGCGTGCCCACCTGGCGGGCGAGGTAGCTGCGGCGCTGATCAGCCGGGATCGGCATTACGCAAATTTAGACGATGAGCCGTCATACTTGCTCGGCCTTCGGCCTCGCAGGAGCGGTGTTTTCATCATGCGAACTTCGACGAGCTAAACACGCTGTCGAGCAGCTGATCGACTTGCGCAACCATGCGGCGCGCCGTCTCGTTGTCGATGGCCTGCAGCGCCGCTTTGATCTCGTTGAGGTTCTTGAGCTGCGAGAAGAGCTGGATGTCCGACAGCTGCTGGCCCGACGTGAGCAGGTCGCGGATCATGTTCAGCTCGCTGAGCAGGTCTTCGAGACCCGCCACGCGCCCGACGAAGCGCCGCTGGTCGGGGTGCTCGCGGTAGTAGCGGTCGACCACCGGCGTGACGATCTCGTCGAGGATGTCTGCCTGGTCGAGGTTGTTCCAGATGTGCCGCAGCACGAAGAAGTCGGCGTCGCACGGCTGGTCGCGCCCGTCGAACAGCGCGCTGGCCGCGAAGAGCTTCGTCAGCTTGACCACGCGGCGGTCGCTGACGCTGATGCCTTCGGAGCGGATCTGGAAGATCAACCCCTTGTAGGTCGTCAGAAACTCCTCGGAGAACGTCATGCACGCGCCGTAGCCGCGATGGATGGCGTGGATCTCGGCGCTGGTGAGCAGCGCGCGCTGCGCCGCCTGCCCGGCGTGCGCCTCGAGCTGCGCCAGCTCGTTGGCGATGCCGCGGCTGACGAGGTTGTGAAAGTGATACGAGTCGAGGTTCTCGGAGCGCGCGCGCAGCAAGAAGCGGTCGAAGATGGCGTGCAGGTTCTCGTCGTTGGGCACCTCGTTCGAGGCGCCGAGCACCGACAGCAGCGGGCACGAGATCACGTGACGGCCGTTGGCGTAGCGCCGCTCGTTGAGCACGGTCAGCAGCGAGTTGAGGATCGCGCTGTTGGCCTTGAAGACCTCGTCGAGAAAAACGATCTCGGCCTGCGGCAGCATGCCCTCCACGCGGCGGCGGTAGTCGCCCTGGCGGAAGGCCGAGATGTCGACAGGCCCGAAGATCTCGTTGGGCTCGGTGAAGCGCGTGAGCAAGTACTCGAAGTACGAGGCGTCGAGCAGGCGCGCGAACATGCGCACCAGCGCCGACTTGGCCGTGCCGGGCGGACCGATGAGCACCATGTGCTCGCCCGCGATCACCGAGATGGCGAGCAGACGGATGATCTCCTGCTTGTCGAGGAAGGCGCGGTCGAGCTGGCGTGCGACCTCCTGAAGCCGCGAGGCGAGCTGCGGCCGATTGATGGCGGCCTGTGTCTGTGCGTTCATCAAGAAGGTTCCAGTTCCTCGAAAAAGTCGGCTTCATCGCCGCGGCCAGCGCCGCTGGCGCCCGCCTCGATCCCCAGCAAGCCTCGCAGTCGCTCGGTCAGATCGCTCGCCGCCGCGCCCAGCGCGCGCCGGCCCGACTCCACTACCGCATTGAAACGGCTCGCGACATCCTGGCCAAGCGCGCGCTCGTCAGGTCCCAAACCGCAATCGGCCGCCGCGACAAGCACCGAACGCGGATCATCTCGCGGATCTTCGGACACCTCGCCGAGCGCGGCTGCGGCGCCCCCCTCCTCGTCCGAGCGCTCGTCCCCCTCTCGCCCTTCACCCCGATCTCGCCCGAGCTGGGCGCCCTCCAGGTAGCACCCGGTTACGTAGAGATATTGCACCAGCTGGGCCATCAATCGCAACGGCAGCGCCTGCACGCGCAGCGCCTCGAGCTGCGCGATCTCGTCGCGCGCCGCCTCGCGCGCGTCGGCGGCCCTGTCGGTGTCATCGGGCACGCGCAGCGGCGCGTTGGCGAAGTCGCGCAGACCGCACAGCAGGTAGCGGCGCGTGCGCTCGTCCATGCGGCGCACGTCCAGCGGGTGCTCGACGTGGCGCCAGAAGTCGCGCGCGAGCACCGGCGCGACGCGCTCGACGCCGAGCTCGAGGTAGCGGTGCGCCACCGCGCGGCTGACGAGCTTGTGATGCAGCACGATGAACGCCAGCGACGACGTGAACGGCGGAAAGTCGCGCAGCGGTGTGTAGAGCTCGGTCAGCGGGCTCGTCGCCATCAACAGCGCGCTCAGCTCCTGCTGCGCGGGCAGCATGTTGGACGAGAGCACGCGCACCACCGAGCGGTTCTCGCGCACGCGCCGCACGCCGCGCCACGCGAGCAGCCGCGCCGGAGGGCGCTGGCCGCTGTAGAAGCGGCGGCCGACCCAAAAGCGTAGCTCGGTGTCGGTACGCGTCAGCGACAAGAGCCCCGACAGCAGCGTGTGGCGCGCCACCATCGTCGCCGCGTCGGGCGGCGGACCGAGGTCGAGGCAGCTTCGCGTGTGCGCGATCACCTCGGCGACGCGCTTTTTGCGCACCCACAGCCCTTCGGCGTCGGGGTGGCTGAGAAACAGCATGTTGTGCACGCCGACAGCGATGCGCAGCGTCTCCTCGTCGACGTCGGTGTTGACGGGGTAGAGCCAGATGCGCGAGGCGATGTCCTGGCGCGCCAGCTCGATGCGCAGCGCCGCGTCGGTAGTGGTCACCGTGAACGCGCGCAGGGTCTCGAGATCGTCGGCGTCGACGGGGGCGCCGATCTCGACCTCGCCGCCTTCACACAGCGGCAGGACGAAACGTTCGAGGAAGTCCTCCGGCGAAAAAGACACGCGCGCCGCCTACTCGTCCGCCGAAAAGCCCCACAGCGGGAAGGAGCCGACGTGTGCGTTGACGAGCTCGGCGGGCTTGGGCTCGTCGGCAGACAGATCCGTCGTGTGCGGCTGCAGCACCTCGAGCTTGGCCAGCGCCGTGCGCGAGAGCGGTGCGAAGCGCGCGCGAGAGAGCTGCACCGGCGCCGGCGACTCGCGACAGAAAAAGAACAGCTGGTCGGCGCCGCCGCCGAGGTGCGAGAGCAACACGTCGGGGTAGACGCGCGGGATCAACTGAAAGCCCACCGGCGCCATCACGCCGGGTGCCACGGCGTGAAACATCTCGCCCAGCGGGATGAAGTCGACGCCCGACTCGTTGAGCAGATAGATGTGCTCCGACGTCACCGAGACGCGGTAGCCGCCGAGCACGCGCGGCGGCAGCACGTAGACGAGCTTCTTGAGGTACGGCCCGCTCTGATGGGTCAGGCGCGCGGCGACGATCGGCGGCGTCGCCCCGTAGGACGGCACCAGGCGCAAGGGCACCGAGACCTCCTCGACGCTGGTGGCCTGCTGCTCGTCGCGCCCCATCGGGCGCGGCGCCGCGCCGAGCTGCACCAGCGCCGCCGCGTCGACGAAGGCGGGCTTGCCGTGGGTGATGTCGAGCGTGTCGCGCTGGCCGGAGAACAGATACAGCGACTCGTCGTCGAAGATCGAGGCGCACGACGAGAGCTCCACCGGGTGGCGATAGCCCAGCTGCACCGCCACGCGCTGCGTCTTGAAGCGATGCACCTCCACGCCCGGGGTCTCGCTGAACAGCTCGACCATGCGCCGCGGAAGATCCGTGGCGCGCAGCAGGAAGAAGCGGCCGCCCTTGTGCTCGGGCGCCTCGCACGCGGCAGCGGCGCAGCGCACGTTGTTGCGGTGCAGATAGCTCAGCACGAAGCGCCACAGCCCGCGTACCACGCGCAGCAGCACCTCTTCGCCGGGGCGCAGGTTGTCGCTGCGCACCGCTTGCAGCGACAGATTGAAGACCAGCTGCCCGAAGGCGACCTCGCGGTCGCGGTGGTAGGCCTGCACGAAGTCGCCGGCGTAGAGCACGTAGTCGCCGCCGCCGTGCTGCGCGTCGCTGTGCAGCGTGTCGACGTCGTAGCCGAGCGGCGCGCGGCTGTCGCGATAGCGCACGAAGTGCTTGGCCGATCCGGTGAACGTCAGGCCGCCCACCAGCGCCGCCACGGCCGAGATCTGGTCCGCCGCGTACGAGTTGGTCACCGGCAGGAGCACGATGAACTCGCGCGACTGCAGCGGCGTGCGCACCTGCAGCACCTTCATCGAGGGCAGGAGCTCGTCGAGCGAGACCCCCTCGGAGAGGCCTCGGAAGAGCCCTACCACGCGGTCGATGGAGGGCAGCAGCACACACACGAAGCGACCGAGGGCCACGCCGCGCGCGTCGGGGCTGAGCCCCGGCGCGACGAAGCGGGTCTGATTGGGCGATACGTGCTCGAGCATCGGCGCCCCGAGCATAGCAACAATCGGGGACGCTCGGGGTCTCGGCGCCGACCGACTGGGCGGCCGCGCCGCGAATTCGCGGCGGCTGTAGTGCTTCGGATTTGTTACCATTCGTCGAGAACGATGGGGTTCTTTCAACGGCTCTTCTCGCCCGAGTACCGCCGCGCCCTGGCCGCCGAAGCGGCCGGCGACTACATGGCGGCGGCGCGCAGCTACGCGCT
>JAGQIK010000445.1 GCA_020431405.1 Myxococcales bacterium | reverse complement strand
GAGACGATGACCTTCTTGAGCTCGGGCAGCTGCGCCTGCGTCGCCTCGAGGTAGATCGGCTCGACGTAGAGGATCGAGTCCTCGATGGGGATGACGAGCAGATCGCCGCGGAAGACCTTCGAGCCCTGCTGGTTGCGCAGCGTGATCCACTGCGAGATGTAGTCGTTCTGATCGATGCGCGCCTCGACCTGCATCGGCCCGTAGACGAGCTTCTGCTTGGGGAAAGTGTAGACGAGCAGCTTGCCGTACTTGTCGCCGTCGCAGCTGGCGGTGATCCACGCGACCATGTTGTCCTTGTTGCTCGGCGTGTAGGGCACCATCAGCAGGAACTCTTCTTTGGCCGCGTCGGGCAGGCGCATGATCATGTAGTAGGGCTGCATCGGCGAGGCGTCGGTGACGCGCTTGGCGCTGACGCCGGGCTGGTTGGGGCCGGCCTTGGTCTCGCCCTTGGTCTTGTGTCCGAGCTCCTTGGAGATCGACCACTTGTCTTCCTGGTTATAGAAGACGCGCGGGTCGGTCATGTGGAAGCTCTCGTACATGCGCGCCTGCAGCGTGAAGAGGTCCTTGGGGTAGCGCACGTGCGCGCGCAGCGACTGCGGCATGGTCTTGGCGTCTTTGAAGAGCGACGGGAAGATCTTGCGGTAGGTGCGGATCATCGGGTCCTTGGCGTCCCAGACGTAGAAGGACATGTCGCCGTCGTAGGCGTCGATGACGATCTTCACCGAGTTGCGGATGTAGTTGATCTTGAGCCGGCGCCCCAGCGAGGTGGGCTGCGAGTAGGGATAGCGATAGCTGATCGTGTAGGCGTCCTGGATCCACTTGAGCCGGCCGTTGGCGATCACCATGTAGGGCTCCTGGTCGAGCATCAGGAACGGCGCCACGTCGTGGACGCGCTGCTGGATCGTGCGGTTGAACAGCACGCGGCTCTTCTCGGTGAGCTGCGAGGTGAACAGCAGGTTGTAGTCGGCGAATCGGATGGCGAACAGAAGCCGCGCGAAGAAGCCGCCGATGTCGACACCGCCTTTGCCCGAGTAGGTGGTGAACTTGTTCTCTTTGCCCTTCGGGTAGTCGAACTCCTGCGTCTGCGTCTTGACCAGCGCGTAGTCGGTGGTCTGCAGGCCGTAGTAGATCGCCGGCTGTGTGACCGCGAGCGCCGGGTGCTTGGCCACCGGCGGGATGTCTTTGACCCACAGGTCCGGCTGTCCTTCGCCGACGGTGCGATTGACCGGGCTGAGCACGGCGCCGTAGCCGTGGGTGTACTGCAGGTGGCGGTTGACCCACGTCTGTGACTGCGTCGGCAGCTGCTTGTGCATCATCTCGCGCGCCGAGAGCATCACCTGCCAGTAGTTGTCGCCCACGCGGTAGCGGTCGATGCCGATGTTGGGGAAGTCGTAGTAGAGGCGGATGACCTGCAGCTGGCGGTAGGCGTCTTTGAGCGGGCGCGGGTCCCAGATCTTGATGTTGCTGATGGTGGGCTTGTTGCGCTCGATGGTCTTGACGTTGAGGTTCTCGTTGGCCGGGAATTCTTTGGAGTCGATCTTGTCGAGGTTGTAGGCGCGCCGCGTGCCCGCGATGGCGTGCACGAGGTAGGGCTTCTCTTTGGTCAGCTCGTTGGGGTTGACGATCAGTCGCTGCACGAGCGTCGGCGCGACGAAGACGCCGATGAGGTAGAGCACCACGAGGCCGCCGAGGGCGTAGCCCGGCAGCTTGGCCGACTTCTTGAGGTCGTCGGGCATGTTGCGCGACGTGATGACGAGCCACACGGCGCACACCACGCTGGCGGCGATGAGCACGCGATAGGAGATCAGGTTGGCGACGACGTCGGTGTAGGTCGCGCCGTAGGCGACGCCGCGCTTGGAGAAGAGCGTCTCGAACATCTCGAGCCGGAAGCCCCACGCGATGACGAGCAGCACCACGGCGACGGCGCCGAGCAGGTGCGCGCGCACCTCCTTGGACATCTTGGGCAGCTTGCCTTCGACCGTGATCGCGCCGCGGAAGAAGTAGACCACCGCCGAGAAGAACGCGCAGAAGCCGGTCAGGTAGACCAGCCACTCCTGCGAGAACTGCAGCGCGGGCAGCTCGAACAGATAGAAGCCCGGGTCCTTGCCGAGGATCGGCTCGGGGTTGCCGAACTGCGTCTGGTTGAGCAGCTTGAGGATGTCTTCCCAGTGAAACGCAGCCCACACGCCCATGGCGGCGGCGGCGACAAACGCGCCGGCGGCGACGACGGGCGTCGAGACCTTCTTGACGATGGCGGCGATGTCGATGTCGCCCTCGGCGGTCGGGATCGTCCAGTCCTTGCGCGGCTTGGAGTAGCGCTTGATCAGCAGGATGTGGACGATCAGCACCACGAAGGCGACGGCGCCGTAGGCGATGCCCGTGCCCAGCTGCGAGAGCAGCACGGTGATGAAGACATCGCTAAAGCCAAGGTGCTTGAACCACCAGTACTCGGTGAGGAAGTTGGCCAGCGCGCCGAGCACGGCGGCCGCCACCAACAGCACGATGGCGAGGATCAGGAGACGCTTGCGCAACGCCTTGCGCTTGTCGTCGTTATCTGCGGGCTTGCTATCCGGCATGTCTCTATCTCGCTAGGTGGGCGTCGGTCTCAGTCGCTGACGAGCTTGTAGCCGAAGCCGTACACCGTGAGGATGTGACGGGGGTTTTTGGGGTCGCGCTCGAGCTTGCGGCGCAGCTTGACGATGAAGTTGTCCACCGTGCGGTTGGTCGGCGCCGCCTCGAGCCCCCAGATCTTCTCGAGGATCTCGTCGCGCGAGACGGGCTCGCCCACGCGCTCGCACAGCAGGCGAAGAAGCTCGACCTCGTAGAAGCTGAGCACTTCCGCCCGTTGGTTGCGGGTGACGGTTTGTTTCTTGAAGTCGATCTCGCACTCGCCGATGCGAAGCTGCGCTGCGGGCGTCGCGGCGAGGTCCAGGCGACGAAACATCGCGTTGATGCGCGCGAGCAGCTCGCCGATGGAGAATGGCTTGGTGACGTAGTCGTCGGCGCCAACCTCGAAGCCGCGGATCTTGTCGGCCTCCTGGCTGCGCGCCGTGAGCATCAGCACGGGGACGTGCTGGTCGAACTGGCGGATCTCCTCGCAGACCTTGAAGCCGTTGATATCGGGCAGCATCAGGTCGAGGATCACCAGGTGCGCGGGCGTCTCGCGCTGCTTGTCGACGCCCTCGCGACCGCTATTGGCCGACAGCACGTCGAAGCCTTCGAAGGTCATGGCGTCGCGCAGGCCGCGCACCATGTCGGGCTCGTCCTCGATGACGAGCACGCGCCGTTTGTCGCTCCCCTCCACACGCGTCGTATCGCGCGTATCGGCGGCCTGCGTGGCCTGGGAACGCAAATCACGGCTATGACGCGTCATGGCACGGGATGCTTACCGCAAAGGTAGCCCCTTTGCCTAGCTCGCTGTTCAGAGAGACGCTGCCGCCGTGAGCCTCTGCGATGTGCTTGACGAGGCTGAGGCCGATGCCGGAGCCGCGCGTCGACGAGCGGCGTGGCTCGCGGCCGCGGAAAAAGCGATCGAAGATACGCTTGTGCTCTTCGGCGGGGATGCCCGGCCCATCGTCGGCGACGCGCAGCGCGATGACGCCGTCTCTGTGGTGCAGCTCGACGCGCACCTCGCCGTCTTTGCTGGCGCCGTACTTGAGGGCGTTCTCGAGCAGATTGAGCACCAGCAGCGTCATGGCGCTGCCGTCGAACTCGATCTCGGGGAGATCCTCGTCGAGCGAGAGGGTCAGCTCGACGCCGGCCTGCTCGTAACGGTAGCGCGACAGCTCGACGGCGCGCTCGACGGCGCCGCGCACGTCGCCGCGTTGAAACTCGTACGCGACCTTACCGCGCTCGATGCGCGCGAAGTCGAGCACGTTGTCGATCAGGCTGGTCAGGCGATCGCTCTCGCGCGTGATGATCTCCGCGTACTCGCGTTGGGTTTCGGGCTTGCTGGCCCGACCCAGCGAGAGCAGCTCGCCGAACATGCGGATCAGCGAGAGCGGGGTCTTTAGCTCGTGGCTGACGTTGGCGATGAAGTCGCTCTTGAGCTCGTTGGCGCGGCGCTCCTTGCGCACGGCGATGAGCATCACGATCAGGCCGACGACGATGACGGCGACGGCGGCGCCGACGAGCACCATATCTATCATGCGCCGCTGCTCGGCCTGGCGGCGCAGCGCCTTGACGTCGAGCGGCGCGATCTGCAGGCGCCACTTATATAGCGTCGTCGGGAAGCGCTCCTCGAACACGAGCTTGGTGCCCTCGGTGGCGACAGGGTGGCCGTAGAGCACGCGGCCGCCCTCGTCCATCACCGCGATGGTGCGTGACTCGCCGACATCGCTGAACTCTTCCTTGAAGATGTCCTTGATCAGGTAGGGGATGTTGACGCTCAGCACGATCGAGTAGCGCTCGCGACGGATATACGACAGCAGGTACGTCTGGCCGGCGTAGCTGGTGTGCAGGTGCTTGTGGCTGTCGCGCGGGAGGCGATCGAGGTGCATCTTCTTGACCAGCTGGGTCTGGAAGACGTGCTTGAACCAGCCGCTCTGCTTGTGCCCGAGCTTGGTGATGAGGTGCTTCAGCGTGTGCTCGCGGTCGAGCACGATCACGCTCTCGACGGCCGCCGAGACGCGCACGATGCGGCGCCACAGCTCGACGAACTCCCGAGGATCATCGAGGTTCACGAGATTGAAGAAGGTGCGATCGTTGTCGATGATGACCTTCTCGATGCGGTCGATGAGCTTGCGGCCGAGCAGGCGGTTGGAAGTGCCGACGGAGCGCTCGGAGCGCTCTGCGAGCTTGTCCGCGGAGCGATAGCTGTAGTAGGCGAGGACGACGGCTGCGACGATAATCGCCGAAATTATTAACAATAACGGTGAAAACAGCCGTCGCAGCGACATGCAGCTCGTCATAGCACACCGGGCAGCCATGTCGAAGGCCGTGCTGACGAGCCCAGGCTTGCAAGGTCATGTCAAGCTGTGCTACGGGGTTGTCGTTACGGCAATTTACTTTGATTCTGGTGGAGTAGTCAGGGAGCGCGATCGTGGGCATGGAGCAAATGTTCGACGGCGATGTCCCTGACGTCGGCGCAGAAGTATTCGGCTACTGCAATAGCTGCAAGACCGACACGCCGCACACGATCGTCACGATGTTCGAAGGCGAGATCCGCAGCGTGCAGTGCCGGATCTGCCAGAACACGCACGCCTTCCGTCCGCCGCGCGGCGAGCCCGAAGAGGAGCCACCAGAGCCGATCTCGGTGCGCCGCCGCCAGACGCTGCGCAAGGTCCCATGGGATCAGGCGATGGCGGAGCTGGACGACGCGACCCCCTACAAGTTCCGCGTCTTTGACGAGTACATCGAGGGCGACAAGATCGACCACCCGCGCTTTGGCGTCGGCTACGTCAGCGAGGTGGTCAACGAGACCAAGATCGAGGTCACCTTCGAGGACGGCTCGCGCATCCTCGCGCACAACCGCGTCGACCTGGCACCGTCGGGTGTCGAGCGCCACTCCAGCCGCATCAAGCAGGAGGAGGAGGAGGCGCGCAAGAGCCGCGGGGGCAAACGCAAGCGCAAGCGGACCAAGACTGCGCCGACCCCAGTGCCCAAGCCGGTGGTCGCGGACGACGACGACGACGACGACATCGAGGATCCCGACGAGCTCGAGAGCGGCGACGACGACGACCTTGGCTTTGGCGGTGGCGACGACGACGACGACGACGGCGAGCCCGCCGCCTCGCGCAGGGGCACGAAAAAATCAGCGGGTCGGCGCAAGGCTGCTGTAGCGGAGCCGTCGGACGACGAGGACGCCGACGACGACGACGAGGACGCCGACGAGGCGCCGGCGCCAGCCAAGCGTGGGCGCAAGAAGTCGAAGAAGCCAGCCGCAGCCGCGCCGGCAAAAGAAGCGCCGGCGGCCAAGGCCGCCAAGGAGAAGGCGCCTGCCGCCGCGAAGAAGGCGCCCGCCGCGAAGAAGGCGCCCGCCGCGAAGAAAGCGCCCGCCCCGAAGAAGGCTGCACCCAAGACGAAGGCGGCGTCCAAGAAGGCGGCGTCCAAGAAGGCGGTGCCCAAGAAGAAGGCGGCGCCCAAGAAGAAGGCGGCGCCCAAGAAGAAGGCGGCCGCCAAGAAGGCTGCGCCCAAGAAGGCGGCGCCCAAGAAGAAGGCGGCGCCCAAGAAGAAGGCGGCGCCCAAGAAGAAGGCGGCGCCCAAGAAGAAGGCGGCCACCAAGAAGAAGGGCCGCCGGTGAGCGACTCTCCCTACGAGGCTTACCTCGCGCGCGCGGGAGCGATCCTCGGCAGCGTAGAGGTCGGCGGCTACGGCAAGTACCAGGGACGTCTCGTCAAGAAGCTCACCTCGGCCGAGTTCGGCGAGCGCTGGCACCAATACCAGGCGACCAAGCAGCAGTACGACCAGATCCTCGAACAAGGGGACACCGTCAACGACGCGATCGTACAACTGCTCAAGGAGCACGCCTCGGAGCTGCTCATCGACGAGTAGCCGGCGTCGCTAAGTGGCAGCAAACAAGAAACAGCGCAAGGCGACAGGCTCGGGCAGCGAAGGCGGCCGCTTCTCTCGCGGCAATTTGCTGACGAGCATCGTCTTGGTGATGCCGCTGCTGATCTTCTACGAGATCGGCGTGCTCTTCAGCACCTCGATGAACGGCGCCGACCTGATCACCTCGGCGCTGGTCAAGCTCGTCGGCCGCGCCGGCTTCATCTGGGTGCAGCTCGGCCTGGTCGTGATCATGGCCGGCCTGATCATCTATCTGCGCCGCACTCAGCAGTTCGAGCTCAAGCAGTTCCTGCCGGTGCTGCTCGAGAGCGGCATCTACGCGGCCACCATGGGCACGCTGATCATCTTCGTCATGGTCGACGTGCTGCACGTTAATCCCAAGCTCGCTGCGGGGGCGCTGGCGCAGTCCGGGCCGTTCGACAAGCTCGTGATGTCCATCGGCGCCGGCGTGCACGAAGAGCTCGTCTTCCGGTTGCTGCTGATGGGCGGGCTTACCTGGTTCGCGCAGAAGGCGCTCAAGATGCGCCCCTGGCTGGCCGTGCTGCTAGCGCTGCTGGTTAGCTCGGCGCTCTTTTCGGCGGCACACCACTGGGGCTCGATGGGCGAGGCCTTCCGCATCGGCGTCTTCGTCTACCGACTGCTCGCGGGTGTGATCTTCGGGCTGCTGTTTCGCTACCGCAGCTTCGCCATCGCGGTATACACGCACGCGCTCTACGACATCTACGTGATGCTGCTGCATTAGCGCCGCGCTTCGCGCCGCGCGGCCCGAGGCCTACTTCTTGCGCCCTCGAGCTGTCTTCTTCGCGCGCTTCTTCGCCGTCCCCACCGGCCGCAGCGCGCCGAGCGCCTTCTCTGCTCCCGGCGAGAGCTTGTCGGGGTGCACGATGGAGATCACGCGCTTGCCGTTGTCGAGGTACTTGCGCGCGACGCGCCGGATGTCCTCGGCGGTGACCTTCATCACCTTGTCGGCGTACTCGAGGTATGTGCGATAGCCGAGGCCGTAGACCTCGTCGAGCGCGACGTAGGCGGCGAGGGTCGAGCGGCGTTGCAGCGAGATCTCGTGCGAGCCGGCGAGGTAGCGCTTGATGCGTTTGAGCTCGGCGGCACCGACCTTGCTCTTGCGCAGGCGCTCGAACTCGCGCTCGAAGCCGTCGATGGCGGCCTGGATGTTGTCCGGGCTGGTCGCCATATACGCCGCGATGTATCCCGGCTCGAGGCCCTCGAGAGAAAAGGCCGTCACGCGATAGGCCAGACCGCGCTTTTCGCGCAGCTCGGTGAACAGGCGCCCGCTCTGCCCGGCGAGGATGGCCAGCAGCACTTCGAGCGGGACGCGGTCCTTGGCCGTCAGCGTGGTGCCGGGGTAGCCGACCACCACGTGGGCCTGCGCCTTGTTCGAGCTCTCGAAAACCTGCGCCGGTTTCTTGCGCGCCGGCTCTTGCGGCACGCGCGGTGCGCTGGCCTTCTTGCCGCGCACGGCGCCGAAGAGCTGCTCGAATTTCTTGCTGACCTTGTCTGGATCGATGTCGCCGATGACCGCGAGCACCATCTCGCCGACGGGAAAGTGACGGCGGTAGTAGGACATGAGCTGCTTGCGCGACAGCGCGCGTACCGTCTTGGGCGTGCCGAGCACGTTCATGCGGTAGGGGTGACGCGTGTAGAGCGCCTCGCTGAAGCGCTGCATCGCGACGCTCGAGAGATTGTCCTGCTGCGCGCGCAGGTCCTCGAGCGTCTCGCGTCGCGCGCGCTCGAGCTCCTTGGGCGCGAACGCCGGGTCGCGTGCGCAGTCGGCGAGCACCTCCATGCCGCGCTCCCAGTGACGCGAGAGCATCTCGGCGCGCAGACCGAAGCTGTTGCGGCCGGAGAAGCCGCCGATAGCGCCAGCCATCGATTCCACCGCGCCGTGGATCTGCTCGGCGCTCTGCGTCGCAGTGCCGCGCGTAGCGAGCGCAGCGATGAGGTTGTTGATGCCGTTGTTGCCGGCGCTCTCGAAGCGCAGGCCGCCGCGCCAGACGGCGCGCATCGCCACCAGCGGAACCGTCGTGTCGCGCAGCATCACCAAGCGCGCTCCGTTTGGCAGCGTGACCTTGACCAGCTTGCCCTCGGCGCTCTTGCTCGCCTTGCGCTTTTCGAGGCGCGCGGCCGCGGCGATCACGTCTTCCTTGGCGCGCGCCACGAGCGCCGACGCCTTGGGCGAGACGATCGAGATCGTCATGTTGCCGGGCTTGAAGTAGCGCGCCACCACCTCGCGCATGGCGCGCGGCGTGGCGCCGGCGACGCGCCGCTGGTACTCGTCTTCGAACGAGAGGTCGCCGGCGACGGCAGCGTAGAATCCGATCTTGCGCGCCAGGCCCTGCACCGTCTCTTTCTGGTAGACCGTGTCGCTCTCGATGAGCGTTTGCGCGCGCGAGAGCTCGGCGCTGCTGACCGTGTAGCGCGTCAGCGCGAAGACCTCGTCGGCGATGGCACGGATCGCCGCTTGCGCCTTATCGTGCGATGTCATGGCGCCGATGATGAGTAGCCCTGGATCGCGCGGCGTATAGGCGTAGGCGTAGATATCGGTGACGAGCTGCTTCTCGTGCCGCACGCTGCGCACCAGCCGCGACGTGTTGCCGTGGCCGAGGATCATCGCGGCCAGATCGACGAGCGGCGTGTCGGCGTGCACGAACTCGGGCACGTGAAAGGCGATCGAGATGTGTGTCTCTTGCGACGCCTGATCGGTGGCGACCACGCGCACGTTGCGCTGCGTCGGCTCCGCGGGACGAGGGCTGGCCTTGAGGCGTGGCGCGACCTTCGCGCCCGCCGTAGCGAAGCGCGAGCCGAAGGTGCGCTCGATGCGGCGCATCGCCTTGTGGCGATCGAGGTCGCCGACGATGACGAGGGTCATGTTGGTCGGCGAGTAGCGCTCGGCGAAGAAGCGCTTGACCGTCTTCTGGTCGAGGGCTTTGACGTTGCGCGCGAAGCCGATCACCGGCCGTCCATAGGGGTGCTTCTTGAACGCGTTGGTGAACATCTCGCGCGAGGAGACCTTGGCCGGGCTGTCGTCGCCTTCTTTGATCTCCTCGAGCACCACGTCGAGCTCGCGCGCCAGCTCGGTCGCGTCGACCACGGTGTTGCGCGTCATGTCGGCGATGACGTCGAGGCCGCGATCGAAGAAGCGGCTGGCGAGCACGAGGTGATAGACGGTCTGGTCGAACGACGTCCAGGCGTTGATGTCGCCGCCAGCGCCTTCGACCTCGCGCGCGATCTGACCCACACCGCGACGTTGCGTGCCTTTGAAGACCATGTGCTCGAGCACGTGCGCGAGCCCGGCGTGGGCGGCGGGGTCATCGGCGCTGCCGGTGTTTACCCACATCTGCAGTGCGACCACAGGTGCGGCGTGGTTCTCGACAACCACGACGCGTAGCCCGTTCTCGAGGGTGGTGATCAACCTAGCGGATCCTTTCCTGCTGCCGGTCGTCGCCGAGGACGCGGGTCGCCCTCGACGTGTCGCCTCGCAGCCGAGCGTTGCGACGGTGCAAACCGCGACGAGCGGCCCGAATGTCGATATCGCGCGCAATGCGCGAGCATAGCGGCTCGCCGGTCGAGCCGTCCACCGACGCGTCCGCGCAGCACGCCCTGCGTTGCTATCGGCAAAATCGCCGTGATAAATTCGCTTTTTCGCCGATCCGCGGGGAGCGCGCGTGGCACGAGACAGGTCCAACAAGCCGGGCGGTGACCACGACACCCACGTCGGCCCACAGCCTGTGGGCGAGGACGACTCGCAGGACGGCGAGCGCCGGCGGCGAAAGACGTTCTTGCCGACGCCCGCACAGCGCGAGCGCCGCAACGCTGCGCCCCCGCTGCCGCCGCCACCACCGCCCGGTCCGCCGAGAGAGCCAACCGTCGGTCAGGTGCTCGACACCGTGCGCGCCACCATCGGCGAGCCGGAGCAAGACTACACCTCGGTGGACCTCAACCCGCTCGAGCACGAGCTCGACGATCCGACGCAGCCCAACGCGATCCGACGCACGTCGAGCGGCGCTATCAACCACGACACGCAGCCGAGCGGCACGCCGGTGGACGCCGCCGGGGCACGCGCGAGCAAGCGTCTCGACGAGACCGACATCGGCCTCGGCGCCACGCAGCGCGTCCCCAAGCGCAACGCCATCGCGGCGCTGCGCGCGTCGCTGCGCACCACGGGGCTCGATTCGCAGCCGGCGCCAACGCCGGCGCCGCCCGGCAGCCAGGGTGACTGGAGCGACACGCAGGTCAGCGCGCCGCTGCCGACGCGACCGCGCGAGCCGGAGGAGGCAGACACGTCGCGCGACGCGGTGCCGTCGCGTCGTCGAACCACGGGTGCGCTGCCCGCGGCGAGCTCGCGCCACCCGTCGGGCTCGATGCCCGCGAGCCCGCGCCAGCGTCGCCCGACGGCAGGCTACGAAGCGCCAGCCGAGCACCCGGAGCCGGAGGAGCGTGACACGGCCCAACTGCCACCCGAGGTGCGCGCGCGCATCGAGGCGCTTCCCGACAACGCCTCGCCCACTGCGACGTTGATCGGCCACTCGCCACACGCCCCGCTGCAGCAAGAGACCAGCACCACGCTGGCCCCGCAGCGTCCTGCTCCGCAGCGTCCTGCCCCGCCG
>JAGQIK010000444.1 GCA_020431405.1 Myxococcales bacterium | reverse complement strand
TCTCGCTCGAGCTGCTCGAGGTGCTCTCGGTGGCTTACAAGCAGACTCACGAGTGGGAGATCCTCTCCAAGCTGATCAAGGAGCGGCTCTGGCTGACCTACGTCGTGCTGCAGTTCGGCACCTTCTCGGTGGTGCCGTTCCTGATGCTCTTTATCGCCAACGTCTTCCGCATCGATATTCGCAAGGCGAACCTCATCACCTGGGCGGCGGCGACGATGCTGCTCGCGCAAGTGCTGCTCATGCGCTGGAACGTCGTCATCGGTGGCCAGCTGCTGTCGAAGTCGTTCCGTGGCTTCACGAGCTACTTCCCCGGCTTCTGGGAGAAGGAGGGGCTCATCGCAGCAGCCGTCGTGTTCACCATGCCGTTCTTCATCCTCTACGTGTTCCACCGCATCATCCCGCTCTTTCCCAATGCGGAAGCCGCGCGCGTAGAAGCCAAAGGAGCCGAGAGCTAGCTCGTTGCAGCAGAGGTGGGGCGGTAGGCGTCTGACAAGGGGAACAGCGCAGCGTGGACGAGGGGCAAGGTACGGAGGCTCGCATCGAGGCGCTCGAGCGCAGGCTCGAGGCGCTCGAGGAGCGCTTGTCTGCCATCGAGCAGGGCGCGCCGTCGGCGCTCGCGATCGCGACGTCCAGCGCGCGCGCCGGTGCGAGCGCGACGCGGGCTGACGCAGCACAGCAGGTCGCCGAAGACGAGCCCGCGACGCCGCGCTCGGGTGCGCACGTGCATCGCGTCGCCGTCGCGAGCTTCGCGTTGGTCGGGGCGCTGATGCTGCGCACCATGACACGACAGCACCTGCTCGACGCCGAGCTCGGCACGGCGCTGGGGCTCTTCTACTGCGCGCTGCTGCTCGTCGGTCCGAGCGTGGTCGAGCGCGTGCGCGGCAGCTGGGCCCACGCGCGGATGCTGCAGATCTCGGGCACGCTGCTGGCGCCGATCATCCTCGTGGAGATGGTCGGGCGCCATCACGCGCTCTCGCTGTCCTTCGCGGCGCTCGCCATCGGCGTCGCCGCCGCCGCCGCCACGCTGCTCGCCTGGCTGCGCAGCTCGGCCGGGCTGGCGGCTACCTTGGTGGCGCTCGTCTTTGGCCTCGCCGCGCTCGGGCTCAAACCCGAGGCCGCCGCGGCGCGCGCCGCCGTGCTGGTGGAGCTCGCGGCGGCGGCGTTGTGGCTGGCGCACACGCGCGGCTGGTTCGTGCTGCGCGCTTTCGTGCTGTTGCCGGCGAGCGCGCTGCTCTCGGCGGCGCTGATCTACAGCGCGCGCCGCGCGGAGCTGGTGGGAGGCGTCCCGCTGCTGGCGGGCGCGCAGCTCGCGATCCTGGCGCTGCTGCTGGCCAGCAACGCGCTTCGTTCGGAACAGCTGGAGCGGCTCGAGCGCGTGCTGGCGCCGCTGCTCGCGCTGTGGACGTACCTGCTGATGGTCTTTCTGGCGCCCGACATCGCCGTGCCGCTGACGGCGGCGCTGGCGGGGCTCTTGCTGCTCGCCGCCACGCTGGTGCCCGCGGAGCGAAGCTGGTCGGCAGGTGCGGCTGGCTCGTCGCTGCTGCTCGGCGCGCTGCTCGCCGTCGTTTCGTTTCCGCTGCTCGACCGCAGCGGCCTGGCGCTCGGCGCGTCGGCGCTGGCGGCGCAGTTTCTCGCCGCGCGCCGCGCCGTCAGCGGCGCGACGGCGCTGGCACAGCTGCTCGCGCTGTCGGCAGCGGCGACCTGCGTGGTGCGCGGGGGGCTCCTGCGCGGTCCCGCGGGAGGCGGCAGCCTGTCTGTGGTGTGGATCGGTCTCGGCCTGGCGCTGGTGGTGCTGCTGCTGGCCAGCTACGCGCTCGGTCTCAGCTCGCGCGACGATGATGCGCGGGCGCGCCGCGAACGCGCGCTGAGCTGGGCTTTCGCGCCAGCGCTGAGCAGCGCCGCGGTCGTGGCCTACGGCACGCTGCAGCAGGCGGCAAGCTTGCTGTCGGCCGACGCGCGCTTTGTCTCGCTCTCGCGCAGCGTGATCATCGCGCTGCTCTCGGTGGCCACGCTGTGGCTAGGCCGCGCGCGACGGCTGGCGGTGCTCGCCTATCTTGGCGTGGCAGGCATGCTCGTGCTGCTCGTCAAGGTCGCGCTGCTCGACCTGATGCGCCTCGAAGGCGGCTACGTGGTGGCCGCGGTGCTGACGCTCGGCTTCGCGGCTACCGCCACGTCGATCGTTCTCAAGCGCACGCCGTCACCAACCAGCGATCCCCCCGAGGTGGACGAAGCGAAGTAGGATCGAGCCCAACGATGAGGCGTTGGACTCAAACGCTCGCTGGCATCTCGCTGCTGGCGGCGGGCTGTCGCGCGTCGCCGCCCGAGGTCGAGCTGGACTTCAGCGAGCGAACGCCGACGACGTTTGCTCACCACAGCGCCACCCCGCTCAAGGTGGTGGTAGACAGCAGCGCGGCGCCGCCCGCCGCGACGCGGCAGGACCTCGCAACGCTGGCGCACAAGCTCGGCGCTGTGCTGGGGCGCTCGGTGGAGGTTGTTTTCGCCCCGTCGGCGAGCTTGGCCGCTCAGCGACTAGGCGAGGGACGCGCGGACATGGCGCTGCTCGCCGCGGGCGCCGGCACGCTCTCGTCGAGCGAGCTCCGGCGCGTCGTGGCGCAGGCCTACACGGGCCGCGGACCGGTCAGCAGCAGGCTGGTCGTGATCGCGCGCGCGGACGTGTCCGACGACGAGCGCGAGCGCTGGCGCACCGCGCTGCTGCGCCTTCACGAACAGCCATCCTGCGTCGCTACACTGGCGCGGCTTCGGCTGGAGCGTTTCGTGGCGCCTTCAGCCGCGCCGGGCGCGAGCAAGCCATGACATCGCCGATTCCACCGCGCCGCCGCCTGTGGCTGCGGTTGGCCGCGTTCGGCGCCTTCGGCGTGATCCTCACGCACGCCGCCCAGCTGTTGATCGCCAACCGCACCACGACCCACGCGCTCGTCGAGCGGCTCACCCGCGAGGGGCAGATCCTGGCGGGCCTCGTCGCGCGTCAAGCCAGCGCAGCGCTGGCGCGGCGCGATCCGACGCGCTTGCGCGAGCTCGTCGACGCGACCGCGCGCACCAAGGAGGTCTCCTACTGCTTCGTGCAGCGCGACGGGCGCGTGTTGGCCTCGTCGTTCGCGCGCGGGACGCCGACGGCCCTGCTCGGCGTCGCCCATCGCGACGGCGTCGTGATCGTGCGCGCGAGCAATGCGCGCTACCTCGACGTGCGCGCGCTGGTGCCAGGGTCTGGAGGTGCGCTGGTGCGCATCGGCATCGGGCTATCAGCGCTCGAGCCGCCGCTCTATCGGCAGGGACTGTCGCTCGGGCTGGTGGCGCTCGCCGTGGCGCTGGTCGGCATCATCGCCGCCTTCGTCATCGGCCGGCGCATCACGCGTCCTCTCGACCAGATGGTGGCGGCGCTCGAGCGCATCGACCCGGCCGAGCAGCCCGAGCCGCTGCCGCAGCTTCGTGACGACGAGATCGGCTATCTCACCGACAAGGTCAATCAGATGCGCGAGCGTCTCTTTCGCGCGCATCGCGCGCAGGAGGCGGCGCGTTTGCAGCAGATGCGCACCGAGAAGCTCGCCTCGCTTGGAACGCTGGTCGCCGGCGTGGCCCACGAGGTCAACAACCCGCTCGCCGGTCTAAAGAACTGCCAGTGGCGCCTGCGCAAAGACGACCTCTCGCCCGAGCGGCGCGAGGAGTATCTGGAGATGATGGGCGAGTCGCTCGAACGCATCGAGCAGGTGGTCAAGCAGCTGCTGAACTTCTCGCGCATCCGCCAGCCCAAGCGCGAGGCCGTCGTTGTCGGCGACCTGCTGGCGAGCGCGCGCGCGCTGGTCGAGGCCGCCGCGGGCGCCGCCCACGTGCGCGTCGAGGTGGCCGGCGACGAAGGCAGCCGCGCTGCGGCCGAGGTCGCCGTGAGCGTCGACCGCCACCAGATCGAGCAGGCGCTGCTCAACCTGCTGCTCAACGCGATCTACGTCTCGCCGCGCGAGGATGTCGTCACGCTGCGCGCCGTCCTCGACGGCGAGCAGCGACGGGTCGCGCTGGCGGTCTGTGATCGCGGGCCAGGCATCGCGCCCGAGGTCGCCAGCAAGATCGAGGATCCGTTCTTCACCACCAAGCCCGAAGGGGAGGGCACCGGCCTGGGGCTCTCGGTGACGCGCACCATCGTCGACGCGCACGGCGGCGATCTGACGTTCGCGGCGCGCGAGGACGGCGCCGGCACCGAGGCGACGCTGTGGCTGCCCATCGACGGTGCGCCCGGCGATGGCGGGACGCGCCAGTAGCGCGCGGTGGACGCGCTCGGTGATAGGATCGAGTCCACGATGCGGATTCTGCTCGCCGAGGACGACCGCACGGTCCGTGTCACGCTGCGCGACGCGCTCGAGGACGCGGGTCACGAGGTTGTCGCCTGCGCCGACGGGTCACGGGCGCGCGCGGCGCTCGAGCGCGAGCGCTTCGACCTGCTGCTCAGCGATGTGCGCATGCCTGGCGAGGACGGCATCACGCTCTTTCGTCACGCGCGCCGGCTGCCGGGCTGCTGCGCGGTGATCCTGATGACCGCCTTCGCGGCGGTGGAAGATGCGGTCGCCGTGATGCGCGAGGGTGCGCACGACTACATCACCAAGCCCTTCGATATCGACGAGCTCTTGCTGCGCGTCGAGCGCGTGGGCGAGGAGGCGCGGGTGCGGCGGGCGCTGGAGGCGACCGCGACCGACTGCGAGCCGGCGTCCGACGACGCGCAGCCGCGCGTGGAGCTTGTCGGCGAGTCGCCAGCGATCGCCGAGGTGCGCGCGCGTGTCGCGGCCGCCGCCGAGGCTGGCGTCAACGTGCTGGTCGGCGGCGAGACCGGCACCGGCAAGGAGCTCTGCGCGCGCGTGCTGCACCAATCGAGCGCGCGCGCGTCGAAGCCGTTCGTGGCCGTCAACTGCGCTGCGATCCCCGGCGAGCTGTTCGAGGCGGAGATGTTTGGCCACGAACGCGGCGCTTTCACCGGCGCCGTCGAGCGGCGCGTCGGTCGGCTGGCGGCGGCGGCGGGCGGCACGCTTTTTCTCGACGAGGTCGGCGAGCTGCCCGCCGAGCAGCAGGCCAAGCTGCTGCGCGCCATCGAGAGCGGACGCTTCGAGCCGCTCGGCAGCAACACCAGCGTCGAGGTCGACGTGTGGCTGATCTGCGCCTCCAATCGCGACCTGCGCGCGCAGATCGACGCCGGGGGCTTCCGGCGTGATCTCTTCTACCGGCTCAACGTGATCGAGGTGAAGATGCCGCCGCTGCGCGAGCGACGGGGCGATATCCCGCTGCTGGTCAGCGACCTCATGCGCCGTATCGCCGAGCGGCGCCACATCGAGCTGCCGCATCTCACGCCCGCGGCGATCAGCGCGCTGCTGACCTATGGCTATCCGGGCAACGTGCGCGAGCTTCACCACGCGCTCGAGCACGGCGTCGCGCTCGCGCGCGGCGGCGCCATCGACGTGGCGCATCTGCCGTTCGATATGCAGCGCGGCGTGGCGAGCGACGACAGCCGAGGCGCCGAGTCACAAGAGAGCTACACGCCGCTGGCCGATGCGGTGCGGCAGTTCGAGCACGCTTATATCGAGCGCGTGTTGCAGTCGGTGGAGGGAAAGCGCGGGGAGGCGGCGAAGCTGCTGGGGATATCGCGCAAGAGCCTGTGGTTGAAGCTCAAGGAGTAAGTCGAAGTCGAAGTGGAAGTCGAAGTGGAAGGCTGAGGTTAAGGCCAAGGCCAAGTCTGAGGCGAAGACGAAGTCTAAGACCAAGACCAAGGACGCGCCGCGAGCAGAGACACGCGAAGCGCGACACTGACGAGAGCTTCACAAACGCAAGCGGCCCCCGAAGGGGCCGCGAGCAGAGACGCGCGAAGCGCGACATCGGGGGTGAGCTGCGGCTAAGCCGCGGCGAGGGGGGCTGGGACAGCCCCCCTTCTTATTTCGGATGGCACTGCTTGCACTTGGTGGGGCCGGTCTTCTTGACCTTGCTCTTCATCTTCGTGTGGCAGCCGATGCACGCCACGTGGAACGGGTTCTTCTTCTTGCTGCTCTTGAAGCACGTGTCCATCTTGCCCTGCTTCTTGGCGTGGCAGCTGGAGCACTTGGGCTTCTCGGCGCGCTTGCCCTTGACGTCGTGATGGCAGCTCTTGCAGGTGACGCCGAACTTCTTGAGCGCGAGGTGCTTCTTGTGATTGAAGACCACGGCGGGCTTCTTTTTCTTGCAGCCCTTGATCGTGACCTTGCCAGGGGCCTTGCGCTTGTGTACCGGCTTGGCGATGACCAGCGCGGCGGCGCCGAGAATGCCAAGCGTGATAGCGGCAATGAACAGGCGACGGCGACTCGTGTGCGGGGTAGCTTTAGGGCTCATCGGATGGCCTCCTTCGTAGGACATGACGCTGACGCCACGCCATTATTCGGCGGCGCGCGAACGAAATGAAGGAAAAAGCTGGCGCTTGTTGAAATCGCCCGGCGCGATGTGACGCGCCGGGCGTTGGAGGAGGGTCGCTACGACACGCGA
Source organism: Myxococcales bacterium (assembly GCA_020431405.1). GTDB lineage: Bacteria > Myxococcota_A > Polyangia > JAGQIK01. Next base: position 14,919 of record JAGQIK010000444.1, on the reverse strand, counting down.
GCTGCTAGTTAGCAGCTGGGCGGGTCAGGCCGGTGACGGCCGCCGACCCACCGAGATCTTCGGTGGCGTCGTAGAGCAGCTGGGCGATGTAGTCGAAGTTGTGCGCCCAGCCACCAGGCTCTTTTTGGTAGAGCTGGTAGTTGAACGCCGCGCGCATGGTCTTGGCATCCCAAGCGGCATAGGCGTTCGCGCGCACGGCCTCGGTGGAGTCGCAGTTGCCGTCGTTGTTGGTGTCCTTGAACCAGTACGGATACGACGCGCCGCTGTAGCAGATCGAGCCGCCGTTGGCCGCGGCGTAGGTCTGCATCGTCGAGTACATGATCGCCGCCAGTCCGGCCATCTCGTCGGGCAGCGACTCGGTGGTGTTCGAGTCGCCGTCGTAGTCGGCGCCGTGACGCGACGCCACGCGGATGTCGTGCGCCGAGTTGGCCGCCGAGTGACACGTCTTGCACGAGCCCGCGAACACGTCCGCGATGTGGAAGCTGTGGTTCGACTCCTTCGGCTTGTGGCAGTCGATGCAGTTGCTGCCGCCGGTGTGCGTAGTCCACGCGCCGCTGTACTGCTTGGTCGGGTACTCGGCGCCGACGGCCGAGTCCTTGCCGAGCTTGACCGCAGCGGCCGGCAGGTAGTGCACGTTGAGGAAGCGGAAGTTGCTCGCCGCGATCGCCGCGTTGACCGAAGCGCTGCTCTCACGACCGGAGTGGCAGTTCATACAGACGTTGGACTTGTTGCCAGCGTTCGTATAGACCTTGCCGCTCGGGAACGTGATCGAGTCGACGGTGCGCGTCTCCCACGACGGCGCGAACTTGGCGTGACACGTCGCGCAGTCGAGGCCGTTGCCCTGCTCGAGCACGTTCTTGCCGATGCCGTACTGCAGGTAGAACGTGAAGCCCTCCGAGGCGCCGTGGCACTTGGAGCATGAGGCCGAGACGGCGTCGTCTTCGTCCCAGTGACGCGCCGGCTCGCCGGCACCGTTGAAGTGTCCCACGTCGTTGCGCTTGGCGTTGGTCATGTCGACCTTGGTCGTCAGCACGCTGTTCAGGTCCGTGATCGAGTCGAACAGCAGCTGAATGATGTACTTGCCGTTGTGCGCGAAGGCGCCCGGGTCTTTGACCGAGACCTGGTAGTTGTAGACGGCGCGCAGCAGGCGCGGCGTGAACGTGGCGTAGCCATCGGTCTCGCCCGTGTCGCAGGTGCCGTTGCTGTTGGCGTCCTTGAACCAGTACGGATAACCCTCGCCGAAGCAGATGTCGTCTGCGCCGGTGGTCTCCTTGGCGTAGGTCTGGATCGCCGTCAGCAGCTTGGCGCGCAGGCCATCGAGCTCTTCGGCGATGCCCTCGGTGGTGTTGCCGTCGCCGTCGAAGTCCACTGCCTGCGAGGAGATCATGCGGATCTTCTTGAGGTCAGCCACCGTGTTGACGCCGGTGTGGCAGGTCTTGCACTCGTCGATCTTGACCTGCAGCGAGTGCGGGTCGTGACAGCCCACGCACGTCTGGTGCGAGGGCACGTGACGGAAGCGCACATCGTAGGTCTGACCGGTGTACTGGTAGCCGCCGCGCGCCACACCCGCCTCGAGCGTCGCGCCCGCGGCGTAGTAGTGAATGTTGATGAAGCGCAGCGCGGCGCTGACGGTGTCGTCGTTGGCTAGCGCCGCGTCGGTGATCGCCTTCTCAACCGAGTCGCTCGATGCACGGCCCTGGTGACAGGTCATGCAGCGCGCCTCGGGGCCGAGGCCGGTCACCGTCACGCCCGACGGGAACGTCACCTGGCTCAGCGCAGAGGCCGCGCTGTTGTGGCAGGCGCGGCACTCGATAGTCGTGCCGATCTTGGCCGCCTTGTCGACCTTGAAGGCCTCGCTGCCGTCGGCGCCGATGTAGTCCTGGTAGCCGTCGGTGCTGTGGCAGCGCGCGCAGGTGGTCGGGATCTCGGCCGGTGTCTCGGTGTTCCAGTGGTTGAAGGCTTCGGCGTCCTTCTTGGCGTGCGCCGAGGCTTTCCACTTGTCGAGGTTGGGGATCGTGGTGCGCACGTAGACGGGCACGGTCGCCTCTTTGGTCGTGTCCTTGCCCTTGGCCGTGATCATCACGTTGCCCTCGACGATGCCGGTGACCTTGCCGGTGGCATCGACGGTAGCGATCTTCTCGTCGCTGCTGGTCCAGTCGTAGGCCGAGTCGGTGCCGTTGGTCGTCTTGGCCGTCAAGGTGATCGACTCGGTGGGCTTGACCACCAGATCACCGGTGATGGTGACGACCGGGTCGCCGGGCGTTACGGTGCCCTTCTCGACGACGACGATGCCGTGCTTGCCAGCGGCCTTGGAGTCGGCGCCCGTCGCCGTGATGGTGGTCTCGCCTGCCGCCACGGCTGTGACCTCGCCGGAGGCGTTGACGGTCGCGACCTTCTCGTCACTCGACGCCCAGGTGTAGCTCTTGTCGCTGCCGTTTTTGGTGGCAGCGCTGAGCGTAAGTGTCTTGCCCACCTCCAGCGAGTAGGCACCGCTGATCTCGACGGTAGGTGCTACGCCGACTTGTTCGTCGCCGCAGGCGCCTGCCGAGAACACGAGCGCGGCCACCGCGAAGAAGCCGAGCCACGCTCGGCGCCTTCGAGATACCCGGCGCTCCACTCCTGTTGAACGTCGTTGCATTACCATTCTCCTTTGGCCCAAGTGATCGCGCGTCCTAAGGACGCCCAATCTTCAAGATCTCTTCCGAGATCGTCGGTTTGGCTTCGTCTTCGACAAGCTGCTCGTGGCACTTGTCGCAGTCCTTGCCCACCGTGTGCTTGCCGTCCTTCGTCTTGCGCTCGTCGTCGTGACAGCGGAAGCAGCCGAACATCTGCTTGCTGTCCTCTTTGGGATGTCCTTTGTGGCTGCGGTACGAGCCCCAGCTGACCTTCATGAACGGAAAGACGTTGCGGTCGTAGAGTCGCCCCAGCGCGGCGGCTGCGAAGCCGATCTGCTTGGCGTTCGCCTTCGCCACCGTGGGGTGCTTGCTCGCGTAATAGCGCTTGAGCGCGTCGAGGAAGTACTCGCCGCTGGTGCGCCAGCTCTTGGGCACCTTGCCCTTGATCAACGCCAGCGACTGCTTGCGCACGAAGGGCAGCGCGGGGTCGATCTTCTTGAAGTACAGCAGGCGGTCGACCGCGCGCTCGGCCGAGCGAGAGAAGGGGTGGCCGACGCGATTGTGGCAGTCGGTGCAGTCCATGGTGCGCGTCGCGAGCACCTTGAGCTTGGCCAGCTTCTTCGGCGCGGCGAAGGTCATCGTCACCGTCTTGCCGCTCTTGTCCTTGCGCGTGACGAAGATGCGGCCGATCTTGGTGCGCGTCTTGTCGAGCACCTCGTACTTGACCGTCGAGGTTGCCGACGCGTGCCAGTGGATACCCTTGTAGGTGGCCGAGTACGGATCGAGACCGCCCACGTTGACGCGCAGGACGGTCAGCGTGCGCGAGTTCTTTTCGTCGCTCTTGAAGCGCGGAACGATACGGATGTAGGTGGCGCGCCAGTTGTCGCGCGGGTGACAGCCCCAGCAGGATTCCGTGCCGGGTGGCAGGTGCTCGACGGGCGTGGGCACCGGACGGGCGTAGTCGTTGGTCACGACGCCCCACAGCTGGCGCAAGCCGGAGAGCTTGGCTTGCAGCTGACCGCCTGCGCTGTGGGCCACGTGGCAGTCCGGGCAGGCGACGCGTAGGTGCGCGCCCGCGTGGTGCGCCTGGGCTTGCGGCTTCATCACGTGACACGCGCTCGCGCAGAAGCTGGTCGAGTGCATGTAGCTCACGCCGCGGTACGAGAAGAACGAGATCACCGTCAGGTTGATCACCGTGCCGGCGATGACGAACAGCAGCCGCCGGCGCGTCTTCTTGTTGGCCAGCAGCTGGCCGGGAATGGCGTCGGGCTCGCGCTTGCCTTGGCGCCAGGCGCCGAGCAGCGCCAGCGCGAGGCCGAGCAGCAGCAGCGGCGGCAGGCCGACGTAGGCGAGCGCCGTGACGTACGGGTTGAGACCGCCGCGCACGAGGTCGACGATGTAGACGATGAGCAGCGCGTTGCCGCTGATGCACATCATCGACAGGCCGGCGAGCGAGATCCAGTTGCTCCACAGTCTCGGGAGCCACTGCAGCGCGCGCTGGATGCCGGTCGGCTTGGCCGCGCGGGGCTTCTTCACTTCGGCCTTGTCGGCGGCCTTCTTCTCTTCGGCCTTGTCGGCGGCCTTCTTCTCTTCGGCCTTGTCGGCGGCCTTCTTCTCTTCGGCCTTGTCGGCCTTCGGCGCCTCCGCCTTCGTCTCCTCGCCCTTTGTCTCCCCCTCCGTCTCCTCGCCGCCGACCTTCTTCTTGGTGTCGTCGGTCATCGCGGACACCCCTGTCCGCCCGTGTGACACGTGATGCACATCGTCTGCGTGCGGCAGCGCGCGTCCTTGTTGCGCCAACGGAAGCCAGGCGGGTGCGGGTTGCCGCCCGTGCCGCCGACCTTGTGGCAGGTCACGCAGTTGCTCGCCGCGCCGCGGTCGTGACAGCCCGCGCAGGTCGCGATGTTTCGCCGCGCCGCGCGCCCGTGGAAGTCAGGGCTGCCGCTCGTCATCCAGCCCGCCGGGTGCACCGTGCGCTTGCCGGCGGTCACCGGCTGCGACGGGCTCACCGGCGAGGCGACCCCCTGCAGCGCATGGCAGGCACGACAGCCGCGCTGGCCGTGGCACTTCGCGCAGGTCGTCGGGTTGCTTCGCGCCTCGATGCTGTGACGCGCGACCCAGTCGCCGCGGTGCTGGAAGCCGCGCGCGATCTTGGTCGGGAACAGCAGCGACGGCTTGGCCGCCGCCGTGCGCGCGTGGCACTGAGCGCAGTAGGACTGGTCGTGGCACTGGGCGCAGGCGTTGATGTTGCCGCGCGCCACGTTGCCATGGGTCTTGGCGAAGTTGATCGTGTGCTTGATCGCCGCCAGCGGCTTGTAGCCCATCTGATCGAGCGCCAGGTGGCAGCTGTTGCACAGCATGCGGCGCACCTCGGTCTGATGACAGCCCGACGTGGCGCATGTCGAGTGACCGGGGATCAGCCCCTTGGCCGGCGACGACACGGCGCGCTCGGCCTTGGGCGCGTGACACGTCTTGCAGGCGATCTTCTTCTTGGCGTGCGCCGCGTGGTTGAAGCGCAGCTTGCGCAGATCGCCGCGCGCGATCTTGCTGCCCTTCATCTCGCCGACGTGGCACATGCGGCACTTCTTCTGGTTCTTGACCTCGTCCTCGTGACACGAGGCGCACTTCTTTTTGTTCGGGATGAACTTGCCGGCCTGCGCCGTGGTCGTCTTCTCGATGCCGCCGTGGCAGTCGCTGCAGTCGGCTTCGCCGGTGTGCTTGGCGTGCGGGAAGATGATCTCGGACTTGGCGCGCGAAGCGCGGCTGCGGCAGCCACTGGCGAGCAGGGCCACCGTTGCGAGCAGGAGGAGGGCGGTCTGATGTGCGGAGGGGCGGCGCATTACCATCTCCCCTCCTCGATGCGGCGTGAGAGCGAAAGGCGCCCCGCTGCCGCCTTGAACGTCGATTGTTGCCAGGATAGACGCACCAGGAAGGTTCCTTGCTTGGACAGCAGCGGCGAGATACCGCCGCCGCCGCCGACGAGGATCTTGAAACAGGGACAGAATGGCGCGATCTCGACGAAGCCGCGCGCCAACAGGCCGTAGCGCGTGCCATTGATCTCGTTGTCGAGGAAGAACGCGTCGACGTCGGCGACGATGCGGATCGGCGCGCGCAGGATGAACGGGATCGCCGCGGCGAGCCGCGCGCGGTTGTAGGCGTTGTCCTCGGGCGCCTCGAGGCGCTCCACGCGCGCGATGACGCGGCCCGAGCCGCCGCCCCAGCGGCGGATCAGGAAGCGCCAGCTCAGCTCGGCCATGGCGCGGTTGGCACCGTCGGCCTGGTTCTCGTACGCGACCGTCGGGTCGTTGCCCACCGGCGTGAGGCCGATCGACCAGTAGAAGCGGCGACCGTAGCCGGCACGCAGCCGCAGCCCGCGCGTGATGCGCAGCCCCACGTCGGCCGACGCCTCCTGGAAGGTCTCGTCGGAGAACACCGAGAAGATCGACGTGCGCGGGATCCACAGGTCGGGGCGGGAGTAACGGTAGCCGAGGGCCAGATCGAGCCGGCGGAACGGCTGGAAGTCGAGGCTCGCGCGCACTTCTTTGAGGTCGAGCGCTTCGAGGCTCATCGTGCCGATGGCGTTGAGCGTCAGCGGCGCGCTGCCACGCAGCAGCGACAGCGACAGGTCGGCGGAGACGTCCTGCTGGGCGATCTCGCCGTTCCAGCGGCGCTGCACGTAGGCGACGCCGCCGCGCACGATGCCGCCGAAGTCGACGTAGCCGAGGCGGCCGCCGACGACCCAGCTCTCGCCGTAGTCATAGTCGTCGTTGCCGAGGGCGAACGGCTGGTTGGTCAGCCGGATGCCCGACGGCGCGCCGCCGAAGGCCACCAGCTGGATGCCGCTGTTGACGTGCGTGTAGCGCAGCTCGACGCCGTCGATCTGCTCGAGCGTCGTCGGCCCGGCCGAGACGAACTGCCGTCCGACGGTGAGCGTGATGCCGCGCATCCAACCGAAGCGCGGCTTGGCCGGCGCGACGTAGCGCAGGTAGAGCGAGGAGATGTCGCCGCTGCCGCGGTCGATCTCGAGCCGCTCGTTGCCCACGTCCACCGCCGCCCAGAAGCTGGCGTGCACGCTGAGGCCGGCCAGGTTGGGGCGCCCGTCGAGATCCACCAGCTGGATGAAGCGCAGAAAGCGCGCGCGCTCGGTGGCGCCAGGCAGCACGCGCCCGGTGGCGTAGGTCGAGAGCCTGGCGTTGACGCCGGGGGCGGCGAGCTGCGCACGCGCTTCGCGGGCCAGGCCGAGCAGCGCGAGACAGATCGCCAGACTGCAGAGCGGTTGGCCGCGGAGAAGTCTTCCGCGGCGAGAGCGTGGTCTGCGCGACGCGGTCATCGGTCGATCTTCCCGTTGATGTGGCGCGCCGGATCGAGGCTGCCGTCGCTGCGGTAGGCCGAGCTATGACAGAGCGGACAGGCCGTGTTCTGCGGGTGTGGCTGGCCGCCGAGGGTCATCGACGGCGGCGCGCCATGGCAGCTGCCGCAGTCGAGCTGTTTGGTCTCTGTCCACTTCCACTCGGTGACCGAGCCGCCGTCGAGGCTGTGGCAGTAGGCGTTGCTGCACGTCGCCGTCGCGCGGTCCCAGGTCGGGTTGAGCGACAGCTGCGGGTTGTAGTAGCCGCCGCTGGCGAACGCGTCGAACGTCACCTCGGCGGGGCGGTCGTCGTCGATGTGTCCGCGATCGGTGACGTTGGTCGGCACCACGTGGCAGCGCTGGCAGGGCAGCCCGGCGGCGCGGTGCTGCGCGTGCAGCCCGACGGTGACGTTGGTGATCGCCGTATTGCCGAGCACGTCGGGTGCCGGCGCGCCCTGCGTCTCGGCCGTGCCGTGGCAGGCGAAGCAGGTGCCTTCGGCGCCGGCGTTGCCGAGCGGCGCGCGGCCGTCGCCGTGCGTCGAGGCGTCGAGGAAGCGAATGCCCGTGCCGGCGACGATCTCGAGGCAGGTCGCGTCGCTGCTCGCCGGCGTGCAGCGCTCGATGCCCTGGCGGTGGCAGTTGGCGCAGTCGTTTCCGCCGTAGTGCGGCGTCGAGCCTTGGCCCTTGGCGCCGACCGCGTGACAGTCGCCGCAGGCGATCTTGTCCTGCTGCGTCCAGCTCGGCGTCTTGCCCTCGCCGCGCGCCAGGAAGCCGCCGCCATGGCAGGAGACGGTGCATGACTTGGTGGTGGCGTCGTACTTGGCGTCGCTCACGCCGCGCTTGGCGCGGTCGCTGAGCGTGATCTCGGCGCGCAGGTCACCGCCAAGGTGGCCCGGGGCGCTCACGGTGTCGGGCACGACGTGGCAGTCGTTGCACTTGACCGCGGCGAAGGGCAGCGTGCCGCCGTTGAGGTGAATGGCGTGTGGGTCGCTGGCGAGCGAGCCCGACAGCGACGATGGCGGTGCGGCGGCGTTGGCCCCCGTGCGCATGTCGCTGCCGTGGCAGGTGGTGCAGGCGTCGATGCCGCCGACATGGCAGGTCGTGCAGCTGCCGGCGCTCGCGCTGCTCAGCGAGGTGCTGCCGTCGCCACCGCGCAGGTCGTTGCCGTGGCAGGTCTTGCACTCGTCGGTGTTCCAGAAGCGCGCGCGCAGGATGGCGCCGTGGAAGCCCTTGCTCGGGTCGGTGCGATCGCTCGGGTAGACCCAACCGGCGGGGTGGACCTGCGAGTCGGAGTAGCGCATCCCCTCGTCGACGATCCACGCCTTGAGCTTGGCCCAGTCGGCGTCACGCCGCGCCTCGGCCGTCTCGCCGTCGGCCAGCTCGTCCGCCGCGGGCAGCATGAAGCCCCAGTGCTCGGCGTTTTCGGCCGTGGCGGGATCGAGCCGCGTGAGCAGCCGGCTCGTGGCCTCGCCCGCGATCGCGTTGGGCGTCTGGTCGGTGCCGCCGCGCAGCAAGCCGTTGTAGCGCGAGACGTCGTAGTTGCCTTCGACCTTGCGCACGCCGGAGCCGTCGTCGCCGCCGTGGCAGCGAACGCAGCGCTTGGCCAGCAGCGGGGCGATGTCTTGCTTGTAGGTGGCTTTTGGGGCGGCTCGTGCCGGATCGCGGTCACGGAGCTCGCCACAGGCGGTGAGCAGCGAGAGCGAGGCGGCGACAGCTAAGAGAGAGCGATAGAGCATGAGATAAAGCAGTTCGCGGCGGTCTGTATGCAAGAGTCGGGCGACAAAATCACCACAGGTCGGCCGGAGAAACAACGTATTTTCGCGCACGTCCCCGTAGAGAGATGACCCGCTTGGAGGCCCCAGTGTCAGGTTGCCCCGGTCTCGTTTTTGCCCTCTTGGTCGCGGGCCAGTTGATCCCGATCTCGTGGCCCGGTATCTGTTGTCAGTGACCGACTACCCTCACGTCCCCTACGCGCTCGAGCGCTACGGACACGACGAGCTGATCTCCCGCGCACGCGCGTTTTACACGCTTCTCGACGGTAGGCGAAGTGTTCGTTTTTTCAGCACCGATCCGGTGCCCCGCGAAGCGATCGAGCTCGCCGTTGCCACCGCCTCGACCGCGCCGAGCGGCGCCAACAAGCAGCCTTGGACGTTCGTCGCGGTCGACGATCCCGAGCTCAAGCGGCGTATCCGCGAGGCCGCCGAGGAAGAGGAGCAGCGCTTCTACGCAGAGCGCGCCACCCCCGAGTGGCTCGAAGATCTCGCCCCCATCGGCACCGACTGGCGCAAGCCCTTCATCGAGGACGCGCCATACGTAATCGTTTGCTTTCTGCAAGCCTACGCGCTGAACGACGACGGCTCGCGCGCCAAGCACTACTACACGGCTGAGTCGGTGGGCATCGCCGTGGGGATGCTCATCGCCGCCCTGCACAACATGGGGCTGGCCACGCTGACCCACACGCCGTCTCCGATGGGCTTTCTCGCGCGCCTGCTCGAGCGCCCGGCCAACGAGCGCCCCTACGTGCTGCTGCCCGTGGGCTACGTCGCCGAAAACGCCACCGTGCCGGATATCGCGCGAAAGCCGCTCGACGAGGTGCTGGTCTGGAATCGCGGCGAGTGAGCGACAGCTAAGGTTGCTAGGTTGCCCTGGCCGCGGCCGCTGCCCTAGAATGGCCGCTTCCTTCGTAACCAGAGCAGTCACCTACAGCTATCGCTGGAGCGGATCCACTATGACCACTCGACGCGGCGACGGCCCCGAGTTCGCAGAGCTCAAGCCGCCGCTCAGCAAGGACGAGGCGCTGGCCGAGGCCAACCGTTGCCTCTACTGCTACGACGCGCCGTGCACGCGCGCCTGCCCGACGCATATCGACGTGCCGGCCTTCATCAAGAAGATCGCCAGCGGCAATTTGCGCGGCTCGGGCAAGAAGATCCTCGAGGCCAACATCCTCGGCTTCTCCTGCGCGCGCGTCTGCCCCACCGAAGAGCTGTGCGAGGGCGCCTGCGTGCTCAACGACCTGCACGGTCACAAGCCGATCGCCATCGGCAAGCTGCAGCGCTACGCCACCGATCCGATCGTGCTCGAGAAGGGCGGTCGCCCGCTCTTCTCCGCGCCCGACAACAAGAACGGCCGGTCCGTCGGCATCGTCGGCGCCGGTCCGTCGGGCTTCGGCTGCGCCGCCGAGCTGTGCCAGCGCGGCTACGACGTGACGATCTACGAGGCCGCTGACAAGCCGGGCGGGCTCAACACCTACGGCGTCGCCGACTACAAGCTCAGCCAGCAGGCCGGCCTCGCCGAGGTCGAGTGGGTCCAGCAGCTCGGCGCCAAGCTGGTGCTCAACACGCGCGTTGGCGAGGACGTCTCCTTCGACGAGCTCGCCGAAAAGCACGACGCCGTGTTTGTCGGCGTGGGCCTCGGCCCGGTGCCGGCGCTCGGCATCCCCGGCGAGGACCTCGACGGCTCGCAGGACGTGCTCGAGTTCATCGCCGAGCTCAAGTCCAAGCCCAAGGCCGAGTGCTCGCTCGCCGGCAAGACCGTCGCCGTGCTCGGCGGCGGCAACACCGCCATCGACGGCGTGACGCAGTCGACGCGTCTCGGCGCCGAGAAGGTCTACCTCGTCTATCGCCGCGGCGCCGGCGAGATGGGCGCCTACGAGCACGAGGTCGAGCTCGCCAAGCTCGACGGCGTGGAGTTCGTGTACTGGGCACAGCCGGTCGAGATCGCCGGCAACGGTAAAGTCCAGACGTTGCGCTGCGCGCGCACGCGCGTCGATGGCGGCAAGCTCGTCGTCGACGAGGGCGACACCTTCGAGCTCGCCGTCGACCGCGTCTTTCGCGCCACCGGCCAGGCCAAGCTGCGCGACTTCTTCAAGAGCGCCGGCATCGATGTCGACGCCAAGGGACGACCGGTCGCCGACGAGGACGGCAAGACGTCACGTGACGGCGTCTGGACCGGCGGCGACTGCCGCAACGGCGGCAAAGAAGTCGTCAACGCCGTGGCCGAGGGCAAGACGGCCGCCATCGCAATCGATCGCGCGCTGAGCGCCTAGGAACGGAACATGGCAGACCTCAAGACCAACACCGCTGGCATCGAATCTCCCAACCCGTTCTGGCTCGCCTCGGCGCCGCCGACCAACACCGGCGATCAGGTCATGCGCGCCTTCGACGCCGGCTGGGGCGGCGCCGTGTGGAAGACGCTCGGCGAGCCGATCGTCAACACCTGGTCGCGCTACAGCGCCATCGACTACAACGGCATGAAGATGATCGGGCTCAACAACATCGAGCTCATCACCGACCGGCCGCTCGAGGTGAACCTCAAGGAGATCGTCGAGGTCAAGAAGCGCTACCCGAAGAACGCGCTGATCGTCAGCCTGATGGTCGAGTCCAAGCGCGAGACGTGGCACGAGATCGTCAAGAAGGCCTGCGACGCCGGCGCCGACGGGCTCGAGCTCAACTTCGGCTGCCCGCACGGCATGAGCGAGCGCGGCATGGGCGCGGCGGTCGGGCAGGTCCCCGACTACACCTGCCAGATCACCGAGTGGGTCAAAGAGGCCTCCACCGTGCCGGTGCTGGTCAAGCTCACGCCCAACATCACCGACGTGCGCTACGCGGCGCGCGCCGCCAAGAAAGGCGGCGGCGACGGCGTGAGCCTGATCAACACGATCAACAGCATCACCGGCATCGACCTCGACACCTTCGCGCCGCGCCCGACGGTGGCCGGCAAGTCGTCGCACGGCGGCTACTGCGGGCCAGCGGTCAAGCCGATCGCGCTCAACATGATCGCCGAGATCTCGCGCGACCCCGAGACCTACGGGCTGCCCATCAGCGGCATCGGCGGCATCTCGACCTGGCGCGACGCGGCGGAGTTCATGCTGCTCGGCGCCAGCACCGTGCAGGTCTGCACCGCCGTGATGCACTACGGCTTCCGCATCGTCGAGGACATGATCGACGGCCTGAGCAACTTCCTCGACGAGAAGGACATGACGCTCGCCGAGTTGATCGGCGCCAGCGTGAAGCGCGTCGACGACTGGAAGAACCTCGACCTCAACTACGTCGTCAACGCCAGCATCAACCAGGACAAGTGCATTGGCTGCGGCCTTTGTTACACGGCGTGCAACGACGGCGCGCATCAGGCCATCGGCGCCAAACGCGGTGACAACGGCCGCACGGACGTGTGGGTCATCGAGGAGAACTGCGTCGGCTGCAACCTGTGCAGCCTCGTCTGTCCCGTCGACAACTGCATCTCCATGAAGCAGATCCCCACCGACGCCGATCCCTGCACCTGGACCGAGCACACCGGCGGCAGCGGCAAGCTGGCGCCGCGCCCGCAGGACGATCAGCACCGCGTCACCGAGCGCATGAACCGCTCCTAGCGCGAAGTGACGATAGACGCCGGACTGAAGAAGGTCGAAGCGGGCGACTGGGAAGGCGGGCTCGCCGCGCTCGCCGCGGCGTGGAGCAAGACGCGCTGCGCGAAGCTCGCCGGCGAGATCGACCGCCTCTCGGCGCACGCGCTGGCGTCGGTGCCGCCGCTCGCGGGCGAAGGCAAGGCGCTGCAGAAGGCGTGGGAGGATCGCTGCGCCGAGGGCAAGCTGGTCGGCGTCGAGCACCTGCTGACAGGGATTCGCGACGGCACCGCGGTGCACGTGCGCGCCCGTTTCGACCGGCTGCGCGAGCGCGCGCCCGATCCGCGCGTGACCCAGCTCGTGCCGCTGTTCGCCAACGAGCTTCATTTCCGCAGCGCCAAGCCGGTGTGGACGGCGTTCTTCAAGCTCGTGGCGCACACGGGGGATCCGCGCGCCAACAAGACGCTGCAGAAGCTCCTGCGCGCCACGCAGAAGGTGCTCGACGAGCACCCGCACGCCGACGTGCTGTACTTCGAGCAGCACATGGCCAAGCAGCTTACGCAGGCCATCGCCAAGCTGCCCGACGAAGGCGCCGCCGACGACATCGCGAAGATCAAGAAACGCGTCGACGCGATCATCAAGAAGCCCTTCGCCGCTGCGGCGGCCGCGCCGAGCGACGCCGACGCCCTGTTCGACGCCGTGCTCGCCGCGCCAAGCGACGCGCAGGCGCTGCGCGTGTGGGTCGACTCGCTGGTCGAGGCGGGCGACGACCGCGGCACGTTCGCCATGCTGCAGCTCGCCGAGGAGCAGCGCGAGCTGAGCAAGGCCGAGGCCAAGCAGGCGGCCAAGCTGCTGGCGGCCAATCGCCTCAAGTGGCTCGGCCAGGCCGGCTCGGCGCTCGAGGACAAGACGGCGACGTTTCGGCGCGGCTTGCTCGACTCGGCGCGGCTCGCCAAGCGCGCCAAGCGCGCCGATCTCGCCGCCCCCGAGTTTCGCAGCGTGGCACAGCTATGGGGCCGCGACGCGTCCGTCTTCGATCACGAAAACCTCGTCTCGCTGCGGCGCCTCGGCACGTGCGCGATCCCCAACCCGCGCTCGACCACCGGGCCGGTGGGCTTCGACTACCCGCAGTACCACTACTTCGACTGGGACGAGGTCGAGGTGCTGTGCGGCCTGAAGCTCGGCAAGCGCATCACGCATCTCGAGATGGAGCTGCCCGAAGGCTGCGACGTATCGGCGGTGAAGAAGGCCTTCCCGAAGCTCGACACGGTGCTGGTCTCGTACTCGTTCTCGATCAGCGGCACCAGCAAGCTCGGCGTGTTCGAGCCGATCATGGCGTGGCTGTCGGGCATGCGCGACGTGATCTTTCTGAACATCATGGACTCGCGCGCCGCCGACGATGGCTGGTTCGTCGATCGCTTGCCCGAGAGCAACGTGCACTTCGTCTACGGCGGCGGCGAGCTCTACCGCAGCTACCTGCGCCGCGCTGGCAAGCTCGACGCGGTCTTCACCGACACCAGCAGCAAGGGCGGCTTCTCCGACGGACGCCCCGCTGGCCACGAGCGCGACAACTGGATCAAGCACCGCATGGGCTTCCTCTCGCGGCTGCCAGCGGTGAGCTCGCTGAGCTTCCGCCAGCGCTCCACGTGGCCGGCCGCCGATGTCGAAGACCTCGCCAAGCGCACCAAGAAGCTCAGCAACGTGACCCTGCCAAAGGCCAAGAAGCCGAAGTAGTTGCGGCGCTCTGTGCTCGCTCTGCGCACCTGTGCGTTTTTTTGGTAACCGCTCCCAGGTGGCCGCGTATGGCCACACATGCAGCGCTCGTCATACGGTGGACACGGCATCAGCCTCCGACACGAGTACTACGCGGAGCTGCTCGCTGACGACAGTGAGCATGCCCTCGCCGACGTCGACTGGGTCGAGGTCATCTCGGAAAACTACTTCGAGCCCGGCGGCCGCCCCTGGCGCGCGCTCGAGCGCGTGCGGCGCGACGTCCCGGTGGTCATCCACGGCGTCTCGCTCGGCGTAGGCAACACCGACCGCTTCGACGAGCGCTACATCGAGCAGCTGCGCGAGCTCGTCGCGCGCATCGAGCCCGCCGCCATCTCCGACCACCTCTGCTGGGGCGCCTTCGGCGGCCACCACAGCCACGATCTGCTGCCGCTGCCGTTCAACGAGGCCTGCGTCGAGCACGTCGTGGCGCGTGTAGCGTGGGTGCAAGAGCGGCTCGGCTGCCGGCTGATGCTCGAGAACGTCTCGAGCTATCTGACCTACAAGCAGAGCACCATGAGCGAGGCGGAGTTCGTCGCCGAGGTCGCGCGACGCGCCGACTGCAACATCCTGCTCGACGTCAACAACATCATCGTCAGCGCCGCAAATCACGGCTTCGACCCGCGCGCCTACGTCGCTGCGCTGCCGGCCGAGCGCATCGCGCACTTGCACCTCGCCGGTCACACCGACAAGGGCGACTACGTGCTCGACTCGCACGTCGGTCCCGTCCCCGAGAACGTCTGGTCGCTCTATCGCCACGTGGTGAGCGAGATCGGTCCGCGCCCGACGCTCGTCGAATGGGACGACTGCGTGCCGCCGCTCGCCGTCGTCGCGCGTGAAGCGCGCCG